>NZ_JAWOTL010000018.1:0-67260 GCF_033338835.1 Vibrio sp. Vb0888 | reverse complement strand
GCTCGACTTGCATGTGTTAGGCCTGCCGCCAGCGTTCAATCTGAGCCATGATCAAACTCTTCAATTTAAGATTTTGTCGGCTCAATGAATACTGAACATTACATAAAGTAATGTTTGAATTGACTGTGCTGAATCCGAAGATTCAATGGTCACTTCGTTTCATTGAAACCTAATTTGATACCGAAGTATCGAATTGGATTATCATCAACGAGTGCCCACACAGATTGATAGGTCTATATTGTTAAAGAGCTTGCTTTGCGAGAAGTTTTTCTCTCAAAGCGGAGGTGCATTCTAGCGATTTAGTTGTTAGTGTCAAACACTTTTTTAAACTAATTTTTTGTAGAAGCTTTTTACCTCTTCGACCCTGCTGAAGCCTTGTGACGTCTGCCGTGTCGATGGATGCGCATTATAGGGAGAAGATTTTCTTTGGCAATACTAAAAATGCATTTTTTCTAAAAAAACATGCCAAATGGATACTTTCCATCCAACCCCAAAATTACCCAGAAATAACACTCAGGATTTATACAATTTACCCACAAAAAGCTGTGGATAACTACTCATCGCTATCAAAGAAATAAGAAATACGCGAACGCGGATTTAGATACTCTTTTACTTTATCCGGTAATTTTGACGGATGAATCGCGTTAACTATCTTTATATCTTTTGACGCAAGATCAATGATTGGCGCTTGCGTCCTTGGTACTGATGGATCGTAAACCAAGACATTCGGGAATAATAAATGCGATGCATTCACTGAGATAACCAGGCCGACCATATTATTAGAAAGCTGAACTACGGTACCCGGAGGAAACACGCCCATAAACTTAATTAGGATGTTCAGGTTCTCTTCTTTATATAGGTGTTTACAGTTCTTATATAAATGAGAGAGTGCGGTATAAGGAATCTTTTGGTCTGAGACTATCGGGGTATGACACAAGTTATCAAACGCATTGGCTACAGCAATAATTTGAGCAAACTCGTTGATCTCATCTCCTTTCAGGCCTTTAGGATAACCAGACCCATCTCTTAGCTCATGGTGCTGCGCGATCACAATTCTCGCGACTTCGGGAAAAGCCTCGATTTGACTCGCAAGATCGACGCCATATTTAGTGTGCAACTTTAAGTAGTTGGTTTCTGGCTCTGTTAGAGGTAGTTGCTTTCTTAATATTGCAGTCGGGATTTTTATTTTCCCGATATCATGGAATAGTGCGGAGAAGGAAAGCTCTTTCAACTGTGCTGCTGAGTACCCTTTAGCACGGCCAATCATCATCGAGATAACAGCCACGTTCAATGAGTGGAAATAAATATCTTCAAACTCATTTTTTCCGTTCATCAGATGTAACGTAACATTATCATCGCACATTAACTTCTCGACGATATCTTCAATAAGAAGCTTTGCTTCATCAACTGCTGCTGTCGGACGATTACGGATTTTAGTCATGACTGAACGCATACGTGCCAGAGAGCGCTCAAACTCTTTTTCACACTGAATTACGCGTCGACGGTATGCACTTAACTTCTCTATGCGGTTCTGTTTTTCTTGCCACATTTTTTGAGTTTCATGATCTAACGACGCTTCATTTGTTACTCTGTCAGCTTGTCTTTGATCAACAGGGAGTGGAACGGCATCGCTTTGCTCTGGATTAAAGTAAACGAACTTTACGCCGAGGTGGCGGATCATCTCGACTTGCTCTTGGTCTTTAATCTTAAAGCTATTGAGTAGAAAGGGGTGATCGTTCCACTTTAGCGGAAGACGGATATGTAATCCGGGTTGAATACGATCGACCGTTAGTTTAATGGCTGCCACTTATTCACTACTGATTTATATTTCTTAAGAGAGTTAGAATACTAGTAAATTTTGTGAATAAATTCATCAGTAACTATCAAAACATCAAACCGTTATTTCTAAGCGACTCACTTAATTAGATAGAAGTAAGCTACTTTAAGGAGCGATCTGCTTTGCGTATTTTAAGCTTGGCCTCGAACACTGGCTTGTCTATTACTTCTTGATCTTTGACTAGCCCCATTAACGTTTGTACCGCTACACGGGCCATGTCACTGATAGGAAAGTGCACTGCTGATACTGTAGGGTAAAGACTTTCACAAAGATCAACACTGTCAAAGCTAGTTAATGAGATTTGCTCTGGTACAGAAATACTGTGCTCGTGTAAGTACTGCATTGCGCCAACCGTCATTTCTTCACTGCACGAAAAGACAGCCGTCACATCAGGGTGTCGTTGTAAAATTGCAGCCATTGCATCATAACCACTTTGCCGGCCATAATTCCCTTCTTCACACCAGCTTTCATCAATATCTATACCAGCATCCTTCATTGCATCAATATACCCAAGCTTTCTCAATACACTGTTATGACGTTGGGATGGACCGGCAATACAAGCAATCTTTCGATGACCACCAGCTAAAAGGTGCTCAACGGCAATACGGCTTGCATGATGATGGTTAAAGGTAACACAACGCTCTTCTATTCCTTCCACGTAGCGATCCAGGAGAACGAAAGGTGTTGGCTGTTTAGCTAGTTCACGTAAGTCATCATCTGACAAATAACGACTATGAAGTACATAGCCGTCACAACGTAAATCATTAAAACGCTGAATTGCCTCTTTTTCACCTTGTGCAGAATGATGGCCTTGAGCTGTAATCAAAAACTTCTTATGAATATCCAGCTCGGTCTGAACCTGCTCCATCATCTCGCCAAAGAAGCCCCCCGTATAGTAAGTCACCAATAACCCAACCATATTACTGGATGAGGTTGCGAGTGAACGAGCAATTGCACTGGGACGATAATTCAATTGCGCCATAGCCTGCTCTACTTTTTTTCGAGTTTCCTCACGAAATTTCCCCTCTCCATTAATAATTCGAGAAACGGTAGAGCGATTTACACCGGCGAGTTCGGCTACATCTTTAATCCTTGCCATAATGCTATTGGGTCCAACTGCAATTGTTATTAAATATTCGTTTGTATAGAACGGCTGCCAGCAATTCGTAAGGTGCTATAGGGGGCGAAGCTGGCAGCCTTTAATCATACACCGACCATTTGATTGGTAGAAACAAGCTCAGAGTAATCCGTGACAGTTATACCATGATGAGCTAACTGTTCTTTTAAAATGGGAGAGGTAAGAACTTGTAACTCTAGCTCTCGCTGAAGCGCATAGCCACTCTTTAAGATAAGCGCCTGATCGGCCTCTGCCGGGTGGCACATCACCTCAACCAAGTCATAGTCAGCTTTTAAGCTCAATAGATGTGCCATTAAGCCATCCAAGCTCACTTTTTGATCATAAAACTCATCAGTAAAGATATACCTGATTGTCATCGATTCTTGACACAAGCCAGTGCCCCGCAGTGGCACTCGGTATTCATTCGCTACTTCTTTAATAACGGGCAAAATTTGAGGGTGAGTATGCGCGTGATGATGGCTATCTAAGTGGCTTAGCTCTAACCCAAGCGATAAAAAATGTTCCACCTGAGCTTTTGCTTCATCATAAACGACCTGAGTTTCGAAGTCCTGCTTACTCCAAAGTTCGTCATAGTTGATAAAGTGCGCTCGGCCGTTAGTCAAGTTACGATGCTTCGTTATAGGCACACCTGCTGTAAACCTAAGATGAACGCCAACTTTCAAGTCTGGATTATGGCGAGCTAGTTCTAAGGCATGTTGCTCAGCATCCATACCCACCATCATGGTGGTTGAATGAACCACACCTTGCTGATGAGCTTTAACGATGCCGTTATTTACACCTCTCGTTAAACCAAAATCATCAGCATTAAAAATGACTTTCATCGGCGCCCTTCCTTAGTCTTACAACGTCGTTAGTTTAAATTGAGGTAAATACGGAGCGTTCACCGCCAGAATATCATCCAGGATTGACTTGGCGCGGCCAATGTCAGGCACCAATGGGTTATTGGTTAATGCCATAAGCGCCTTGTCATAATTACCTTCGACAGCAGCTTCTATTGTTAGCTGCTCATACGCTTTAACTTGATGGAGTAATCCTTTGATATTGTTTGACAACTCGCCAACCGCAAGAGGTTTCGCCCCCCAGCTACCAATCACGGCACTACATTCAATCACAGCATCGTCAGGTAGGCCGTTGATCGCTCCATTATTTAAAACGTTAACAACATGAATACTATTACGATTGTTATAAATTGAATCAACTAGGTTCAGTGATGCATCAGAATAATAAGCACCACCCCGCTCCTCTAACTCTTTCGGCTTATGATCGAGGGTAGGATCTTGATAGAGCTTAAATAGCGCATTTTCTGTTTCCATTACCTGCTCAGCACGAGTGCCTTTTTCATCGGCACTTTGTTTCTCTTCAGCAAGCATGGCATCAGTTTGGTAGAAGTAACGATGATAAGGACATGGTATCGCCCCCAGTGCTTTTAGAAATGCCGGATCCCACGGCTCTTCCCAGATATTCTTCATACTGAAGTTGGCACCATCACCGACTTTCTCTAATACCGTTTGAGTAATATCTTCCCCATTGAGCCATGCTTTGTGTACCCACACGAGATGGTTTAACCCAGCAAACTCAAGTTGCAGCTCTTTTGGCTCGCACTCCATCATTTCTGCAATCATCATTTCCATTGAAACGGGCACATTGCATAAACCAATACTCTTTACTTTGGTGTACTTACTGACCGCTTCGGAAACTAAACCCGCTGGGTTGGTGAAATTGAGCATCCATGCGTTTGGAGCCAACTCTTCAATGTCTTTACAGATATCAAGAATGACCGGAATGGTTCGCAGTGCTTTAGCAAAACCACCAGGGCCCGTTGTTTCTTGGCCGATGACGTCGTACTTGATTGGGATTCGCTCATCGTTAGCGCGTGCAGCAAGGCCACCAACACGAAACTGCGTCATCACAAAATCCGCATCTTTTATCGCAGCACGGCGATCGAAACCGGCTTTTATCTCAATTTTTGCTCCGGCTTTATCGACCATTCGCTGAGCCAATCCTTTGATGATCTCAAGCTTCTCAGCTCCTGACTCAATGTCCACAAAATGGATTTTCTTAACGGGTAAATATTCTAAGCGCTTAATAACCCCTTCAACCAATTCCGGGGTATAGCTACTACCACCGCCAATAATGGCAAGCTTGATCGCCTCTCTAGACATTTTCATCCCCCTTTATTTGTTCGAGATTTTTTTGTTCAGTGCGACGATTTCTACAGCCATCTCTTGAGCCAAAATCGTAGTCATTAGGTGATCTTGAGCATGCACCATCACTAACGTCATCGGGACTTTCCCTTCTCCCTGATCTTCTTCAATAAGCTGAGTCTGTATTAAGTGGGCTTTATTAATGCACTCTCTTGCTTGAGAGAGCTTCTCATCAGCCGCTTCAAAATCTTGTTCTCGAGATAAACGCAATGCCTCGTAGCTTAAACTTCTGGCTTCACCAGCATTGCAAATGATCTCCATTACAACCAATTCTTGTTCCATCATTTTCTCTCCGAAAATCGGGCCGCGGTAATTGCGGCCCATTAAGCACAGTTAAGCAGTAACGCCTTCGCCTGACGGCTGCGTATCACCTTTAGTTTCCTTCGTCGTTGGTAGTTCTTGCTCCAACATTTGCTTCTCAAACATTTTGAAGAATGGGAAGTAGATGATTAGATCAAGAATTAATAAACCAATGACGAGCAATACTGGCGCAAAGGTCCAACCGCTACCCCACGAAGCACCTATCAGTGCCGGTGTTGTCCAAGGTGTTGTAGCGACCCCCATACCCACAAAGCCGACATGCACAGCAAAATACGCAATCGTAGCGTTGATGACTGGAGCGAAGACGAACGGGATAAACAAGGTCGGGTTCATCACAACTGGGCTACCGAAGATCACTGGTTCGTTGATTTGGAAAAAGCCAGGCACCGCACTCATTCGACCAATGCTCTTAAGGTGAACAGAACGGCTAAACGACATCAGCATAACAAGAGCAAGTGTTGCACCAGAGCCGCCAATAAAGATGTAAAAATCCCAGAACGGTTGAGTAAATACGTTTGGAATCGGTTCACCTGCAACAAAGGCTTCAATGTTGGCACCAATGTTGGTCAAAAAGATTGGAGAAAGCAGTCCAACAACAATTGCAGCACCATGAATACCCGCAAACCAAAGTAGCTGGCAAAGCAATAAAGCGCCAATAATGGCAGGCAATGAGTTAGACGCACTGATTAGCGGTTTAAAGATAGCCATAACAGCATCTGGAATCAGCATGTCGTACTGGGTTTGTACGAAAAGGCTAAGTGGATATAAGGTAATGAATATCGCTAAGACTGGTAGCAATACTTCAAATGATCGCGCAATCGCCGGTGGCACCTGCTCTGGCATGCGAATCGTAATATTGTGCTTTTTCATAAAACGGTAGAGCTCCACCGAGAAAAATGCACACATCACTGCGGTGAAGATCCCGGTTCCGCCCATGTGAGACATAGACAACGCGCCATCTTTAGCTGGGGCCGCAATGAGTAAAAAAGACATTAGTGACAATACAGCACTCGTGATCCCATCCATCTTGTAAGCCTTCGCTAAACTATAAGCAACGCCCAGCGAAACAAAAATGGTCATGATCCCCATCGACATGTTGTAGGGCATCATTATGGTATCAAAATGTGTAGTGGCGAAATCGAGCCAAATTCGACCAAAAGTAAAGGTTGTATCTTCGGCAAATGGGGGGAATGCAAAAATCAAAATGAAACTACCAACAATAATAAACGGCATTGCGACAATAAAACCGTCTCTCATTGCGCGAACATGGGGCTGATTCCCCACTTTAGCTGCTATAGGGGCTATATGCTTTTCGACTGCGCCTATAATTGCGTCATAAAGCTTCATAGAATCCATCCTTATTTTAGGCAAAAGAATCCCGCATCAAATATTTATATTTGATGTACAGTTATCTTTTTTAATTTAAAACTATGGTTTAGTTAATTAATTCTAATGCTTGCTCTAGTACTTCCTCTCCCTTCATCATTCCATAATGCTGAGGAGAAATCGCGTCAATGTTTTTACCATGCTCTTGCGCCGTTTTTCTTAGCTCTTCTAGCTGAAAACGTACTTGAGGCCCGAGAAGACAAACATCGTACTCTTTAATTGCATCTTCAAATGCATTCACTGACATCGCATCAATTTTGCATTCAATTCCTTTATTTTCAGCAGCTTGCTCCATTTTCTTAACAAGCATACTGGTGGACATCCCTGCGCTACAGCATAAAAGGATCTTTTTCATAGCCTTACTCCCGTTGTGTAAATTTCAACCTGCAAAAACTGTAGCAAAAATAACCAAGACAAAAAAGCGCAACCGGTTGCATTATTCGTGAACACAATCCCAATTTAGAAAATACCACCTATTTTTTTGTAATTATTTAGGTCTAGGATAAAAGTCATAAAATAATTTAAGACATCACATTAAGTTTCAAATTATCAATATTTTACTACTGACAACGTCGTTATTAATTTCTTAAAAGGAATAGAGAATGAAATTTAATAAATTGGCTATTGCAACGCTTGTAAGTGCCGCACTATCACAACACTCATTTGCTCAAACCGACTCTAAAGGCACAATTTATCTAACGTTTGATGATGGACCAATCAATGCATCTATTGACGTTATTCAAGTACTTAACCAGGAAGATATCAAAGCGACGTTTTACTTTAATGCTTGGCATTTAGATGGAATTGGTGATGAGAATGAAGACCGTTCCCTAGAAGCCTTAAAGCTCGCATTAGACACTGGTCATATTGTTGCGAACCACAGTTACGATCACATGGTGCACAACTGCGTGGATGAGTTTGGACCGAACAGTGCTGCGGAGTGTAATGCGACCGGGGACCACCAGCTTAACTCGTATCAAGACCCTGTTTACGATGCCTCAATGTTTACGGAAAACTTATCTGTGTTAGCAAAGTATTTGCCGAACATTACAAGCTACCCGAACTACAAGGCAACAGAGTTTGCTAGACTGCCCTACACCAACGGTTGGCGCGTGACGAAAGACTTCAAAGCAGATGGGTTATGTGCCACGTCTGATGACCTGAAACCTTGGGAACCAGGATATGTATGCGATACATCCAACCCATCCAACAGTGTAAAAGCAGCTATCGAGGTTCAAAATATCCTAGCGAATAACGGCTATCAAACTCACGGTTGGGATGTGGACTGGGCACCCGAAAATTGGGGCATTGAAATGCCAGCAAACAGCCTTACAGAAGCAGAAGCATTTCTTGGATATGTGGATTCCGCGTTAAACACTTGTGCACCAACAACGATTAACCCGATCAACTCCAAAGCTCAAGAGTTCCCATGTGGTACACCTTTACACGCCGATAAAGTTATCGTATTAACTCACGAGTTCCTATTTGAAGATGGTAAGCGTGGCATGGGTGCAACGCAAAACCTACCTAAGCTCGCTAAGTTTATACAGTTAGCAAAACAAGCGGGTTATGACTTCGACACAATGGATAACTACACACCGAACTGGCAAGTTGGTCATAACTACGACGCTGGCGATTACGTCTTACACCTAGGTACTGTATACCAGGCTGTAACAAACCATACTGCGCAACAAGATTGGGCACCGTCTCCAACCTCTAGCCTTTGGACAAATGCAGACCCAGCCACTAACTGGACTCAGAATGTTTCCTATAAACAAGGTGATGTGGTGACTTATCAAGGTTTGCGTTATCTAGTTGATGTACCGCACGTGTCCCAAGCAGACTGGACTCCGAACACTCAAAATACCTTGTTCACAGCTCTATAGGCTGTTCCTACTATCACCATGTAGTAGTTTGCGCGAGGCATACCCCTCGCGCTTTTTTGTTTTGAAGATCAAGATACAACAAAGCCCCGACTTTCATCGAGGCTCTGTCTTAAAATATGGTACCTGCGAGTGACTTGACTGGCAGGCACTCCTGACGCCACCGCGAAGGCAACGCTAACTTTCTTTTGATATTTACGAACACCTAAAACGACGAAAGGCCGCTATAAAAGCGACCTTTCTATGTATGGTACCGGTGGGCGGACTTGAACCGCCACGCCCGAAGGCAACGGATTTTGAATTCCTCTTAACCACTTGTAATTACTTGCATTTAAGAGGTTTTTTTTGGATATCAAGGACCATGAAATAGGATTTTATTGGATCTTTTTAGCACGCGTTGAGCACAGATTTAAAATGGGAAAATGGTACACACACTTGACCACTCTTTGTAACACGTTTCTGGGCAAAACTGTTTTAGCACAATTAAGTAAAAATTATCTAAAGTATGACAAACTCGCTTAGATGGGTGTTCAGATCAGTATCCATTTATTTTATCATCTGAACTTATGTACCTCAGTTCTATTTCTACCGTTATGTTTTGCTTGGTAAAGTGCATCATCAGCACCTTTAAGAATGGCGCTAATCGGCTCTCTTTCGGCTAACCATTGGGATACTCCGATAGAAATCGTCACGTGACCTACGACATCAAACTCATTGGATTCAATGGACTTTCGAATTCTCTCGGCAACGTACTCAGCCTGACGTATGTCTGCTTTAACTAAAAAAACCATGAACTCTTCTCCGCCAGATCGGCAGACAATATCCACCTCTCGCGCCTGCGCCTTGATCATATTTGCCACACTGATGAGTAAAGTATCACCGACATCATGACCAAAGGTATCATTCACTTTTTTGAAGTAATCAACATCCAGAGCGAGCACAGAAAATGGAGTGTTTTGTATACGCAAATTATCAATGGCCTTATCTAAACCTCTGCGGTTTAACAACCCAGTCATAGAATCAGTTAAGGTATCGAGGTGCAGTTGATCAATTGTGTTGGATACAATATTGAATGTACTGACGAATGAACGCTTCAGGTGTGACGCTTCAAAATACCAAGGTTTCACTTTATTTAAGTCTCGTTTAGTCGAAGTGTGGCTTTCAAAGTTTTTGACGACACTCGCTAATTGCCATAATGGTTTTGAGATAAAAACCGAAGATATCCAAATAATTAAAAGCGTGAGCGCACCAATTGGAAGCGTTGCCACAAATACACTCCACATTTGGTCATTAAGCACTGACAGAGTGAGGCTTTCCGATTTCGCAGCAACTATCCCCCAACCAGAATAATTGACTGGTGCGTACCCAGCAAGCATATCAATACCCTGAGAGTTAATGATAACTTTCCCACCTTTCTCTCCCTGAGTCACCTCATTTATTGCTTCATTATTGACAATGACTTCTCCCACTCGTTGTTTATTAGGGTGATAAATCAATGTCCGATTTTTATCCACAACATAGAGGTATGACCCATCTCTGTAGCCATGGTGCCCAAGTATGCTCATTAATATGTTTTTCTTATCGAGATAAATGCTCCCGCTAACGTAACCTAAATACTCTTTTTGTGCGGAGAAGATAGGGTACGAAATACTTATTAGATAATTACCTGCCGGGGATACGAACGGATTCGTGACGATTGGAGCCTTAGCGTTCAACGATTGTAGCGAACTGTCTGTTGTTAATTGGACACCTTTCACTCGTGTTGTTTCTGGTGAAACGGAAATGATGACCCCTTTCGCATTGACGATGACTACAGAGTTAAAAGAGTCAGTTTGGGTTCTTAATCGATCTACTTCTTGTTGCAACGCATCTGAATCACCTATCCTACTCCCAAGCGTAAGTGCGCTATACTCCAATTGAGACAAAACTGATTCAATGAAAGTGTCCGTTATTTCGGCCATTTTTTCAGCGTAAACACGATTGGATTCAATGGTGTTGGTGACAATGAGGTCATGTTGGACACGATATATGGAGTAAAAAGCGTTCAGAAGAGTGACCAATACACTAAAGATGCTTAGAATCAGAATAAGTTGCCTCAAATTCAACTTGTCTTTCATCCGTTTTGATTCACCCACATATTCCATAAATTAAGTCACCCATTGGTTTATTCGAAGTAATAATACGTACTACTGCACATGTGTTAAATCAAGTTTTAGTAGATTTTGACATTTCTGCATGAGATATGAAACTCTTATACTGGCTTATATCTATTTTGAAACTGATATGGCCGACATAGATAGAAAATAGAGCCAGTAGCTGACCAAAAAACAAGCATCAAGATCAAAATGCTAGCCGATACTTGAAGGGTTCAAAAAAGTAAAACTTATATTTAGAGGGTCTTGATGCTACTAAACATTAGTTTTCATAGTAAAACTATATGTTTAATGTAGCATTTTAAACAGTTTAAGTGATGTGTCACTAGCTTGATATTCGATGTAATGATAGGTTAATCATATAAGTATGACCTTAGTCATGGGCAGTACACGAGTAATACTGTGGTCTATATGAAAAAAAAACTCCCTCACCTCCGCTAAACTCGTTTTTGCTTACTTTGTATTCGCGTCACTGTGGGTTTTATTCTCAGATAAAGCGGTAGAGCTCCTATCTAGTAATCTACAAGTATACACGTTGGTGCAGTCACTAAAGGGTATGCTATTTATCGTGATCACGTCTCTCTTGCTATGGGGGCTGATAAAAAAGAACAACCGAGATATTGAACGGGCCAATGACATTGACTATGTGACAGGCCTGCATAGTCCCTACGTCTTTTTTCGCTATTTGGAGCAAAAGTTCAGTAGTGCCAAAGAAAATGAACATTATGTTCTCTTTCTTCTCGATATTGACAACTTTAAGCCCATTGCCGATCAACTCGGCTTTGAAAAGAGCAATCAATTTTTAAAAGACATAGCACAATCTATTAGTTCGTCTACTGTCTCTCCACTTTTCTCTTCAAGGACTCATTCGGATGGGTTTGCTTGCTTGATTCGCATGCACGACGAGAAGCAAATTGACAGGCACCTAGCACTTATTCAAAGGCAGTTTAGCCAGCACTCAAAACGTCATGGCATTGATGTAACGTGCTCTATTGGTGTTGCGCTCTATCCATTTGATGGAGAAAGCGTTAAACAGCTCATGTCGTCAGCCAAATATGCGCTCGCTCAAGCAAAGATAACGAAAAACACTATCCGGTACCACGACAAAAAACTCGCTGAGCAAGATCTCCAAAGAAAACAGATGATTGCAGATCTACGTAACGCAATACGAAAAGAACAAATACAGATCGTATTTCAACCAAAGTATCATCTAAAAGATAAGAGAGTAACTGGAGTTGAAGTGCTCTCTCGCTGGAAACACCACCAACATGGAGATATATCTCCTGCTGTATTTATCACGCTGGCAGAAGAGAACAATCTCTGTAGTGCTTTAACAACACTAGTTATCAAGCAAGCATCAAAACAACTTAAAGAAACCCAGCTCCTAGGATATGCCATTCAAAGCGTATCGGTGAATATTTCTGCTACTGAGATAAATAGTGTCGAAGACATGCGCCAAATCGAAACTTACTTAAAACAAGACCGTGATTTTGCGCAATACCTATGCTTTGAAATCACAGAGACAGCTACGTTAAAGGATATTGAGCAATGTGCAAGTCTAGTAAAGAAACTGAAGAAGTATGGTGTAACATTCTCCATTGATGACTTTGGTGTTGGCTATACCTCATTTGGCATATTTAATAAATTAGACGTTGATGAAATCAAGATAGATAGTAGTTTCATCAAAGACATTGCTATTGACTATCGATCAAGAGCAATTACTTCCGGCATCGTTGATATAGCCAAGGGGTTTGGGATTCAAGTCGTTGCTGAGGGCATAGAGACCCTTGAACAGCTGTGTATTCTTGAGGAGTTAGACTGTGAACAAGCTCAAGGGTTTTATCTAAGTCGCCCAGTCCCTGTTACGGCATTAAATAAAAGCTTAAGTATGATGTAGCATCGCAAAGTTCACATACTTAGAAGCTGTTTATCGTTTGACAGATTAGTGAGATAAACCATGGAATTAGTAGGCTTTAGGTAAACCCAGTTAAGGTAATTATTTTACCAGAGAAAGAAAAATCCGAGTGCTTTATCAACACTCGGATTTTTGGTTTAAGGCGTTACTTGATGACGCCATTCACAACGCTACGGCAAATTAATGCTCTGCACCTAGAATGATCACATAAACGTCTGAGGAAACACTGCCGTGTGTTGTCCACTCTCCAAGCCCTAGCGAATCGTAGTGTTGTTCTTGAAGTAGTTTTTTGACTGCAATACCTAGGTTATCGTAGCTCCAAGACGTCATCGCGATGGTCTCTTTGAGGTTAATAGGCGTATTATCAGCATCTTTAGCATTAGAAATGACAATGTTGCCATCCACATAGTCCCACGTGCCGATACCGACACTTTGATCGTCTTCTTTCACATTGACGCTACGCTCACCATTTTCCAGCTCGTAGAATACGTAGCTTTGACCCTGTTTTTTCAGGGTAAAGCTTTTCGAGGGTTGGTTTCTCACCAAGGTTGTCATTGCCGACTCGATGTTCATCGTTGTATTGCTGGCGGCTTTACAGTCAGAGAGCACTGTTTGATACTGTTCAAGGCTCGATAGAGACGTTGGGATATCGTTTTGCCCCCCAAGAGTCGTCACCCATAATACAAGACTGGATTCCTTGATGCTCAATACGTGCTGCTAGTGGTGCCATTTTATCGGTAAACTCAGGTGCCAGATCGGCAGAAATAGTGTAGAACTGACCGTTGATTAGGTCGGAGTCTTTCTTCTGAAATCTTGGTAACCACCCCACCACCTGTACGCAAACTAAACATATAGAAGCATCTCAGCAACCGCTAAGCCTTAAGCCATATTCGCCCCACAACTATAAATAGAGACGGCAATAGTTACTGCGCAGTTCTTCCGGCAACAGGCTCACCAACTCAAAACACAGGCAACAAAAAGGGAGCAGTCACTCAACGCAACTACTCCCTTCAAAACACCAATTCGGACTACTTTAGCTCATAGAACAATTCGGTCAAAACAGCTTCACCAACTTGTTCCACTAACCGTTCAACAAAACCATCAAACTCATCAGCAAACCCAATTTTCGCAAGACCAAACTCAGCGGCAACTTGATCCAACGACAGATTGCGAGCCCCGCCCTGATTCTTAGCTCGACGAGCCTCATCATTCAGCGAGGTAACGGCTTTACCCAAATCACCACCAGCAGCCAGAGTGGGATTAGCAAGCAACAAATAGCGCGCAGATGGATAAAGTTTGTTACCGTAGAACATTGGTTTGGACTGACCTTTTAACTTCTCACGCTCGGTGTGTGCAGCAGACAGCGCTTCCTCTACAGATATGCCAGCCTTTATGCGGTTCATCAGCGTACTTTGCGCCACACCTAGCTCTCTAGCCGCTTGGCGCATACTTGAGTACTCGGTGCCGTCTATAACAACTTTCTTGCGGTAGTCACCTTTAGGGCGCGCTTCTAGTTCAAGGGCTTGCTCTAGTGTCCAGCCAAACTTGGTTATGCGTTCGTTGACCAGTTTAGGATTCAAACCATAGTGACGTGCAGCAGCAGTGCGAGAAGGGAACTCAACACCCTCCACAGTCAATATTTTAGTATTTTTCATCGGTATTATTCCTGTAATTCAGAGAGTACAAAGCCCCACAGGAGCAGAGAGGGCAAGCCTCTCAGCCCCTGTAGGGCTACTTAATGTTTAGTTAGAATGGTGCGTCGTCATATTCAGGGGTTTTACAGTCACCGAGGCTGACCTTGGATTTAATCTGCTCATATAACGCCAGCATTTCGCGCACGAGTTCTGCGTTCGGTCTCGGCTGTCCGTTAGGTTTCACCCAGCTCTGTTGCTTCCACTTCGGTGCCCATTCAGTGAGCGTTTTTATCGTCGCGGCATCCATCCCTTTAATCTCAATAGAACTCACCTCCTGATCTAGCAAACTTTTAGCGATGTTTAATGTGTGCATACAGAGCTGGTAGCGCATTGCTGATACTGTAGATTTCTTAACTTCAAATACTTGCGTGTCACCACCTACAACCGAAACAGTCGAACCCTTACCGCCAACACCAAGCTTACAGGTAATGGTCTTTTTCGTAGGTCTTGCTGTGAAAGTACTCAAAAAGCTTAAATCTTCTTTTGGTCGAGAATTACTGTATCGATTTCTCTTAGGCTTACTGCGTGCAAGGCGAGCATCACGTTCAACTACTAACTCCTGCAAGCATTCTTCGGCTTGTTTGTAGGTGTAAGCCCCCTTCTTCTTACCACCGGGTTTAGCAATAATTTTCTCACATTCAGTCCATGTTTTTACGATACGAGCTATGTTGTTATTTACCGATGCGTAAAAGTTAAATTTTTTATTAGCCATAATAATGCTCCTTAAAATTTTATTGAGTTAGCCGCCGGAATGACGGCTGTGGATTTGAATAAATGTCATTGCGTGTGAGGTTGGGTTTCTTATATCCCCAACGGTGCAATGGTTGATTGGTAAAAAAGCCCTTTGAGATAAGGGCTTTCGATAGGTCAATATTTACGATCTCAACGGGCGTTGAGAGCTTCTCGCAGTGAGGAACGAGATTCAGGGTTGAAGAGGATTTCAACTTCGAAGTCAGGAAACTTCGAGACTATTAAGCGAGCTAAACTGATGGTTAGCTCAGTCATCGGTACAGCGCCTTCAATCAATTTGGCGTTCTTAGCACTACGAACAGCGGTCGCTTTAGTCAGATAGCCGTTATCTGTTAACCACTCAGCTAATGCTTTGGCGGTAATGTCCTTCTTTCTCATGCCATTTTTCTCATGAGCATAGAAACGCAAAAACAACCGCGCCATTAAGCTTTCCGAAGTCTCATCAGCCTTTAAGCGAACGTCTTTGTGACTGGTACTTTCTGCCATTACTAAACGGTCTTGCCATGAACACCAATCATCAAAGTTTTTTAGAACATGAGACTTGCGCCAGCGATCAAAGCGCAATCGTGTAAACAGCATCTCATCCAAAGACTTGTGTGGCTTGGTTTCAAGCGCAATATGACTCCGTCCTTTCACGTCAACCATTACCGGATTTAGGAGCTGTCGCTTTTGATCATATTCCATATTCAGGAAGATAGACCGCTTCTCAAGCATCAAATCCTTATGTTCTAAAAAGCGCATCCGGTTCGGTGTCAGGTAGCTACCATCAACTTTGTCACCTGGTTTACGGGTTAAATATTTATCCACCATATAAGCACTTTGGTCATTGATGGTTGGATCGACTTTAACGCCACCTTTAGCCAGTATTGGCTCAAAACCTTCACTCTCTATAACGGTGTACTGAGCACGAGTCTTAGCACCGATCAGTTGCTTCGCTTGATGCTTGAGTTCTAGTACTTCACCGCCAGTTGGGTCTATACGGTGGTAGAGCTCTCGGAACCGCTGACAAATAGGACCTTTTAAGTCTATTTCATTCAGATCAGCATTAGTCAGGAAGCCGTCTGTCGTCACTGAAACAACAACCTTGTCATCGGGGATGCTATGAAGCATTTCCCCCAACAAGGCTCTAGCTAAGCCAGTCGTGTAAGCGGCGAAAAATGGGTTGGTCAAAGTCGATGGTGGTAGTTGTGTAGAGTAACCAACTTGGATATCGAACGACCTCTTTGGGCGCAACGATTGAGCTAGCTTTCCATAGCAACTATTCAACATTTCCTTAGTCAATTTCTCGTCAAAGCTATTTTTAACTAATGACTTACGCCGTTCTCGCCCCCAGCGCATGAAGTCTTCGAAGATTCGTTTATCATTCTTCCAGGGCACGACAAACGCTTGCTTGATGATAATTTCTGCACCTTGGCTATAAGCAACTTCAAGCTCATGACCTGTACAGTGCGTCTCACCCGATAGCGGAAATATCAATCCATACTCAGATCGAACGGCTAAACTTGGGAAGCGAGTATGTTCAGGGAACTTAAACTCAACCCAAGCCAAAGCACATTTGTCTCCAAACAGCTCTTTCAGATCTCTGGTCATGTACATCTGGTCGTAATCTAACTCTCGCAGACCTAGCGTAATCGCCGAATAACATGATGGAACGTCATAATCTCGCCAAGTATCAATAGGAGTAGGACCAGCGATAAATGACTCGTTGCGTCCTCCATGGTAGGCCATGGTCGAAAAATGCTCTAATGTCATGCGAGCTGTTACAGGCACATCACGAGTTATCGTTAGCGGTTTACTTCGGTCAGAAGGCCACACTTCTTTAGTCACCTTCTCAAAACCAAACAAACCACGGTAACCGCGCTTATCCTCCAAACTATTAACAAAGGCTTTAACGGCAATACCACCGATGGTGAACGGAACCGAATTTAGACCGAGTGTATTTTGACAGAAGGAAGAAACACGCTCGAAATGACGAGCACTGATAATTGAATCAGTAATTGCATACTCAGCGAATTTCTCCGGTTGTGCTTCCAGAAACTCATCCATTCGAGAGATAGAGTAAGGCTCTGGGATTTCTACCTTTGGAATCTTCAATAGCTCTCCGACAGAGGCTAATGATGATCCATTGGGTGAAAGCAGCATGGTGTCGTAAAACGTGATATACAAGGTGTGTCGATTGCGGGATTTGTCGTGAACATTGAGAGGCTCTTTATCGATACGTCGAGACATGACTTTATCAAGTTCTAGTCCGTATACGTCATCAAGACTCGCCACCGTCTTACGCAACCCTTTTACGTGGGTCTTTAACTGATCAAAGGCTTGGCTGAAGTTAAACAAATCCGCCGATAGCCAATGGGCGCACAAAATGATGTCTGTCGGCCACTTATCAAGTACTTCATCTTCCATCGCTTTTTCTATAGCCTGAACCAAGCATTTGTCCAGTGCCAGCCGTCCCGATTTTTTGGTCGAATCAGGGAACAAGATAATAGTTGATAACTTGCCCTGGAACAGAACCGCGAATTGGTAGCTCAAGATACGGTTGTAGCCTCCGCATTCAGACTCCACATACTCAGTATCCATGGCTATCACGGGACGTTCAAAGAACGGTGTTGCCTTTCGCTTTTTACGCTTGGTTTGCTTCTTCTTTTTGGGTTTGCGGAGCACTATGGATTTAGCTTTGCGCTTTACGCCATCAAAAGAAGCAGGCTCACTCGGTTGAGCTTCACCCCAAGCACTTACCGCTTCTTCCTCAGTCCAACCGGATGTTGCTAGGTTGTCCATGCTTAAGTCAGAAGACTGCTCTAACCAATTAAAATTTTTACTCATGAGGTTTACTCCAGATACGCAAAAAGATGCCCGAAGGCATCTTTTTGAAAGGGTTAAAAGATAGGTCTTATCGATATTCTGACCAGTCCACCGTTGGCAAATCATTGCCTTCAGAAAACGATATCAGCGCATCAACAATCGCATCTCGTAAACCGTCTAGATCTGAGTATTCTTCGGGAGTAAACATCGCGAGTAGGTTATCGCTATTCGTCGCCGTAATCAGAAGCGCTCCAGACTTACCTGAAATGAAAGCGTTGGAGATCGCACTCGCGTGAATCCAGCTTCCACTTTCCAACATCAAGCACTTTCCTTTCTCTGGCTTCACCGCTTTTAAGATCTTATCGAACAGCTCACCAACTTGATCGCCAGACTCGTTAAGAATCAAGTGACAGTTCTTATCCAACACCACTAAGCGATCATCAGACGCTAATACTGTTTTGCCGTTAGCCACATTCGCGACACCAGATTTCGTTTTTACAAACATTGCGTTCATTTTTTATTTTTCCTTCTAAAATTGAATTGTTAAAGAGCAGCGAAGAAGCTCGCTGCCCCCTCGAGAACAACCAAGCGAGAGAATCGCTGCGTTGCTGAGGTCCATATTAGGGATGAAAGAAAGCACTCAACTAAGAAGGGAATAGAGTCGACAAACCACAAAACAACTGACCTTGATATTTAAGACCAAAGAATCTCAAGCGGAGATCCCCAGTCACGAAAGGCGCTAGAAGAAATATCAATCGTCAATGCTGTGATAGTAAAAAGCTCGATCTTCGGTACACTTTTGTTTGATTTTCATAGGCAGATACTAAAAAGCCCAAAGGCGTCCTAACGGACGCCTTTGGGCTTTTATCTCTATTGAGAGATATTACTGTGTTAATGCATTGTCATCTCTTTCTCCCAACGCTCAACCTCACTACGCAAGAAGCGCACACTGCGGCCTATGCGCATCACTGGCGGTAAGCTTTTAGGGTTGCGAGTTACATTAGTTCGTACGGTTGCCGGGTTTAAGCCGTACATTTCAGCAAATTCTTCAATTGTTAGTACTCTGGACATGTCGAACTCCTTAATCGATTTGTAAGTTAGGTAGCATGGCGTCAACGGTCTGCTGAGAGGCTTGCGCTAAATGGGTATTTTGATAGTAGGCGTAACGCTCGGTGACATTCACATTGGAATGACCAAGGCTTTGCTGCGCGAGACGGATATCGTTCGTCGCAATCAACATTTGGGTTGCGTAAGTGCGGCGAAGATCGTGGATAGTAAAAGGTGCGTCCAGACAGCCTTCTTGCTTCATGGCAAGCTGAATGCGCTCC
The DNA here is from genome assembly GCF_033338835.1 of Vibrio sp. Vb0888. Classification (NCBI taxonomy): domain Bacteria; kingdom Pseudomonadati; phylum Pseudomonadota; class Gammaproteobacteria; order Vibrionales; family Vibrionaceae; genus Vibrio; species Vibrio sp. Vb0888. Next base: position 47,846 of record NZ_JAWOTL010000018.1, on the reverse strand, counting down.
ATACAAGCGCGTGGGTAGGCAATGTGCTCACCTTTGTTCTTTAACGAAGGGAACACCCAATCGTTGAACGACACTTTGAGACATTTACGGATCAGGCGTTTTGCTGGCTCGGAGAAATAGACGCGCTGTGATTTACCAGACTTAGTCATCAGCAGGAGCGCAGAAGAAAGGTCATCCGCAAGCATAGATCGAGTCAGGCTAATCACATTACCAATGCGCATACCTGTCAACAAACTCAACATCAGCGCACTCGCATGTAGAAAGTTAGGTTCAGCACACGCATTCCGACAAAAGCTTTCCGCTTCTTTCGAGGACAACACTCGGTCTTTCGCATTGTTCTCCACCCTCTTTTTAACGCCCTTTACTGGACTTTTATCGATAATCTCGTGCTCAACCGCCATCGAAAAAAGTTTCGACAAGAAGGCGTGATAGCGGTTAATAGACGCATGACTTAAGTCAGTAAGTGAATTGAGAAACCGCTCAACATCACGGCGAGTCACGTCCGTAACACGCTCTTTACCAAACGCAGCCATTACGCGCTTAGAGCGGGATAAAAAGGTCTTAGAATCGCGGTGATGATTACGACTGTATGGAAGTACAACGTCATCAAAGAACTGTTGTACAGTCAAACGCGACCCCTTCTGGTATGCCCCAGACTGAACATCAGCGATAAATTGGTAAGCCAACTGATTGAATTCAGCAAACTTCATTTCGGGGTAAGTCCCAAACGACTCGTAGTAACGCTTTCCTTTCCAGCCAAGGCGAACAATCCAGCGCATACTCTTCGCGGTCACAAGTACGCGCAATCGGGGGTTTTTCTTCCAAGGATACTCAACACCTTGCTCGCCCTTAGCAGGACGAGGCAAGGCGTTAAGTAACTTCTGGTTCATTTCTATCGGTGTAGTGCTCACAATATCTCACTCCGTATAAGTAAATCGTGAGCAAAGATTAAGGTGACACTGACTGAAGAGTGCCGACCACACGACTCCCTCTACAGACCATAAAATATGATGCACCGTAAGAAAAAAGAGTTCATACAAAGAGATTAACTAGTTAGTATGCACAGATTAAGGAACCATTTTGTTTGATTTAATATGCCTAGAAGAAAACCCGTACTCTATGAAAAAACGGTTTACCTTTTCACGCCAAAAGCTAAACCCTTATCAATTCATAACAAGCACTTGCTCATCATTACCCTACAGCGGCTATTTGGCTTCAGTCCTGATAAAGCTACCGCAGCATTGGAAAGTGCCTTTAAAAAAGCAGGGTTACACCAGTCGTTCCCAAAGCGTTCCGCACATTCCACTTATAAAACTAAGCACATTAAAACGCTCAAGCCATTGAAAGAATTGTCAAACAAGAAAAGAATTGCGCTCACTTTAATCGAGAGCAGCATTGTAGAATTGGACAGCAGTAAAGACGAGGCATACCAAGATATAGAGATGCCAATCACGGTAGATATTCTAGACTTCCCACCCTGGTATAAACAAAACCGAGAATTTATCCAGCTCTTGGGAAACTTCATTTCAACCGAGCGAAAGTACGAAGAAGAAAGCCATCAGTTGCTTCTTGAAGCCGTACGCAGAGCATCACCACCAGCAGAAAAGCACCTAATAGAAACGAATCTCAAGTTCTACAAAAAACATATTGGTCAACCAAGTACCAATAAAGTAGCTAACAAACAGCTCTTAGATGCCAAACTCGTTATCTTTAACACCATTAACGACGAGGTTGATAACAAAGATAGTAAAGCTGATACCAAAGAAAGCAAAGAGATTGAGACAACCACTCATAATTACTTAGATTATTATGACGATACGCGTGGCGAAACTGACGAGAAAGACGACGAACAGAGCACGTACCTTATCTATCTCTTGGTTAAACCAAGCAAAAGTATCAAATACATCCCGTTCAAAATTACCAACCTAAATCCGCTCTACAAATATCTTAGTAGTAGAGACAGCACTTACTCAGTGTATGCAATTAAAAACCGTAATCAATTAACGCTCGAACTCGTTATTAGTGACAAAAGTCGAATAAAATATAAAGCCACCATCGAGCAAGACTTTCAGCAAGACGTACCTAACCCGTTTACTGGTCAGATATTATTCAATAAGTTCAACTTTTGGGAGCCATCGTTACCTGACAAAAAACACACAATTGTTAGACAAAGAAAAATTCACACATGTAACGTAAAGCTCTCAACATCGGAGGGACATATCGGCAAACGCAGCATAAGATATATCTTGCAACGTATGCACCAATCGCTCTCGCTGACAGAGTTTCACGATATCGTTACACCCAAAATGTTCATTGAAAGACCTCAAGCATATAAAACGAAACCTATCTTGCTCACATGGCCGTGTGAAATTAAGAATGGTATTAATTCCCCAACGGGCTAAATGAACACAGAGGAAAAAGCCCGACGAGATAAAGGGAAAACACTTCCCATAAGTTACGATAAAGAAAAAAGTAGGGACAAACCATCCCTACTATTTCTTTAGTCAGCCTTGCCCCAAATTGCACCAACGATCCCCCCTACGACTACGCCAACAGGAGTGCCTAGAGGATGGGGAACCTTTGAGCCTATCATTCCACCAATAATCATGCCCTTACGAGCTCCAGATTCACTTAACTCAACTTCATATTTCACAGAGCTATCACGTTCAGGGTGATATACCTTAATAGCGCTTTCTTCGGGGAGTGATTCCATATAGCTTCTCCTTTTCTCACAGGTACGAAAAAGGGCGACACCATTGCTGATATCGCCCTTAGATATATTCAAATTATCAAGATAACTTAATCATCGTCATCATCAGCCATGAAGTCACCGCCGAGCCAACCATCGTCGCCCGGTTCCATGTCGAAGTCCTGACTGAAGCCAGAATCTTCTGTGCCATCATCATAGTCACCTTGGTCTTCTGTCCAGTTGCCCATAACGAATACTCCTTCTTAGCTGTAATCCATTGCGCCGCATGTATCACATGATCCGCCCTTACTGACCCAACCGGGACAACCTAAAGAGCGGCATGAATAACCTGATGCCATAAGTGGCTTAATGAATGTCACTTTCATTATAGTTTCCTTTAATTGACGTTGTAGTAAATCTACGTTGTGTATTATCCCACTGCGCTCGGACAGGGTATGTCCAAGACCGCAGAATGAGTGTGAAAATAGTCATCGTCATTGCCCTGCCTTATCCGATGAAAGCTATGCCAAATCTCAGTGCGCGACGGTTTGAAACATTTAAAAATGTTTTGCCCTCAACCTGTCCAGAGGAAACCGTACGCTAGTAGCATGAGCGATAAGAGTGAAAAGCTAGCTTTAAGACTAGGTGACATATTGACGAGATTGTTTATGGGAGAAGTGCTCTCCCCTGAGCAGTTGGTAGCGGATTATCAGGTAAGTGAGAAAACCCTGAGACGCGATTTCAATGAAAGGCTAGTCAACGCTCCAATTATCCGCACCAATGAGGGTTATCGGTTAGATCCGGTAACTCGAAATAATGGTAATGCGAATACCAACAAGGTACTGCACGATACGGGTTTGTCTGCGCTACTACCTAATCATTACAAGTTCAACGGTCACACCCCCGTTCTGTTTAAGAATCCACGCTCCGAATCCATCGGGAAGTTCGATGCGCTGTTTAGACAGTTGACCGAAGTTATTACCACTCACTCTGTTATTGACCTTACCTACAATGGCAAAACGTTTGAATCTGCCCATCCCTATCGCTTGGTGAATGACCGTGGTATCTGGTTCCTCGCTGCGACCTACTGTGACCAGCTACATTCGTACCGACTGCCGAATATTTCACGGATTCACCGCAGGGAAGATAAATACAAACCGAGTCAAAAAGTCCACGAGGAGATATATAAACAAGGGATGGAGTGGCTAACTCCGGATGATGCAGAAGTGCTTGTACAGGTTGATAGGGAAGCAGCTCCGCACTTTCTTGAAGGTATGATTCTTCCCCACCAGCAGCTATTGAAAGAACTGAGCGACGGTAGTTTGTTGGTTAGCAGTCGAGTATCAAGATTGAGCGATATCTTGCCTTTGTTGAAGTCTTGGATACCTCAAGTCGAGGTGCTTTCCCCTGTCAGCCTTAAGCTTGAACTGATACGCGATCTCCACGCCACATTGGATCGTTACAAGTAGTCAACACGTTTTAGACTACTGAAACCGATCAGCTTACTGAGCAATTAGATCATGATGATCCAAATACTTTATTTGCTGTACATGAGTATCGTTTCATCACGATGCCACGTTAATAAATAACGCCCTAGTGTTCTCTCTAGAAGCACAGCTCCAAGACACCAAAGAACCACGACATAATGTCGTTTCACTGCGCCGCTAAAGCCCCTCCTAACCATCAACTTGCCACTATGTACCGATTTTGAGCTTACCTATGTGGAATAAGCGAAAGGGGTGATTTAGCGAAACCTCAAACCGATACCGCGCAAGGGAAAACTCAAAATGATGCCATTTTTCGTCGTTAATTAGCAAACACTAAAATAACTCCGGTAGGAGAAGTAATTTAATAGGGGTATAACCATGATGTCTGATGCACGAACTCTGCTCCAAATCACTCAGTCCAGTCCGTATTTTTACCTAGTTGATATCGCTAACTTGTTAAGCTTCACCGTCGTTGGCTATCTACTGGGTATGATGACTGGATAAACAGAGCCATGAATTGAACTTGTCACTATAGATTCCGGTGACAAGTTCCTTTTGTTACACCTAGCCTGTTTTAACTAGCTTCTGAAAATAGGTGAAAAATTTGAGTAAAAGTTCATTTGTGTCAATCCATTCACGAATATCGTTATAAATCTATCAGTTAGACTAGTGTTTTATAAGTGAAGCATGTTTAATCCGCATATCGAAACCAAAACAAAATAGGTACAAAAAACATGTCTATTTCATTCAATAAAACAGAGCATCTACTTAACGACTGTCAAAGTGAGAAAATTGCCAAGTGTGCGGCAGCAGCTTGGGGACATGAAGCAACGATGGGAACTCAAATGTTTTTCGCAGAGTCGGATCACTACTCGATTCAGATGGCAGAAGAGCATTTGGAAAACCCAGAAAGCCAAGAAGTTATCTTCATTGACTTTCTAGCTTACAGCGACCATGAAAAGTCACGCACATCTGCGGTTGTTTACGAGAAAGAAGACCTCGTAATGCTTTGTCATTGGTTTTCATTTGGGGATGATGAGGAAGAGTATTTTGAGCCTGGATACCCTATGACCACTTCCGGATTCTTCAGCTACCTGAACTCTCTACCAAATATAAAGAGACATGTTCACCCATCTGCACTAGATGACAAGTATCAGCTAGGGTTGTCTCTACTGGACGAACTAAGTCAGTAAGTTATACCTAATTCTGTTTGTACTGGGGGGTACATTGGATAAGTTGTCATTTCGTATGGCAACGTTGAAAATACCCTAGTTTTCGCGCCAAACTACGAACATAAGATTAAGGTGCGCTCTTGGCGCTGATATTAAGGGAAGCCTTTATCCCTAGTTGCAGAGATAGCATCAGACAAATCATTCTCTCGGTATTTTATATAGGCTTCCCGCCCCTCACTGCTCCCATTGCTTCGACATAGCAATGGGAGCTTTTAATAACAAAACACCAGTGTAAACCAACCAAAGTCGTTAAAATTAAGACTCCTTTCCTTGGTGTTTCCACCGTCCATTGCAATCCAGCAACTTCATCCCCTCTGAATCCCTAAGGCAACGGATTGGGTAAACGTTGCTAAAACTTGCCCCAATGAAAAAGGCTTCCCATCACGCCATGATTAACATGGAGCAATGGGAAGCCTTAGTTTCACTGGGAAGTGAGTCGACTATTTTATGGTACATACATGGTGCTTTCTACTTAGTTTGTTACCGATGGACTAATCCACCGTGACTTTTATCTCATCGAACACGCTCATTTCGACGTAGCTGAGAAAGTTGGATTCCCACATCGAGTAGAACTCCATTACCTCACTACTTGTTATCGGCAGCTCCGGAACATAGGAAAAACTTGCTGTTCCAGATGAGAAGTTAAAGTCCACCTCTTTAACCAGTTCGGGATAAGGACCACCGCAATACGTAAAGTCAGTGATGTAATCAAAGATCCACTGGTCGTAGAGGCGAACAAGCCTTATTTCAACAGGGTGCCAACCGCCGTTTTCCGAACTATAGGATGAATCTCGGAAGTTGATCACCACCGATTGGATCATGGGTGTCCATTTGCCTGATTCGCTGATCACTCGGTTTAAAGCATCTTGAAGATCGACACTGACAGGCAGCAGTAATCGCTCAACGTCAAAAGTTAAGTTCATAATAAAATCTCTTTTAGTTTGTTAGGAATGCACTCTTGTTAAGTGCTCGATATGAAAGCCAGAATTGACTTGGTGGTAAGAATCGATGTGCTTTTTGGGGGGTTATTTCGCTTTGGTTTCAGCGTCAACTAGAGAGAGAATTTCATCTCGACGTTGCTCGTAGTCAGGCGCTAGAACGTGGAGAAACACTGACTTCTCCGACTGGATGATAAGACCAAGTCCCCTGCAACAAGCAGCCATAAAACCAGCGTTGTTCGCTGACTGTCCAGAAAACACACACTTCAGCACTGAACTCTTGAACGGCTTATCACCCTGTACATCTAGCACAGCGGTGATATCTTTAAGCGGGATCATCTCTTTACTATGCAGTCCAGAGCCCTGATTTCCAGTCATACGGATATAGAGTTCGTTTTCCTCGTCATGTAAGGCGATTTCATAGAACACATGGTTCTCTGTTTTCGGACTTAACTTCTTCGCTTTTCCCTCGCGCACAATATTAGCGAAATGGTCTACTGGTTGATCGTCAGTGACCGTGACTTGTTCATTGCCCTCTACGATTTCAGGTTGAACTGTTTCTTGTTGTTGGTTTGATTTACGTGCCATAGGACACCTCCTTTGAGATGGAATTGTTCAGGTATAATTTGGTTTTAAGATTCAGCTTGGTCAGCTAACTTGGCGACAGGGAACGTTGGACTGTTAATTGGAGCGCAGCAGTACACACCTGAGCCCTCCATGGTCACTATGGCGACCGCTAGAAGCCAAGGACAATCATCGTCGTTTAACAACAGCACCCATTCTGGGTAATTAGTAACAAAGCGAAGGAAGTGCAGATCTTCCTCAGATTCTTCATTCAGTTTTTCGTTGGTATCCCCTTCCTCAATCAAGTACAAGGTCGTACCAACTTCATCCCAGAATGCTTTGGTGTTTTCTTCATCACCGAATGGCTCTATCAGGTGTTCGAGTAGTTTTGCTTTCACACCATCAGGCATTGGCAGTGATTGAATATCTTCAAACTTGTTTACTGTTTTCATTTCTAATCTCCGTTTAAGAATGAAAAAGCCCCTGTTTAGCTCGTCGCTAAACAGGGGCTTTTCTAATGTCATTTCTAAATTAACTGGTTAAACCTAACTTCTTTATTCCCAACGTATCTCTGGCTTCGCAGTCACCATATCCGACAAACGAGAGCCAATCTCCCGCCGACGCCCTACAGTCAGCTTCGAATAGCGTCTTGTTGATGACAGGTCAGCGTGATTTAACTGCTTGGCTATGTCGTGTAACGAGACTCCTTGGCTAGCTAACAAACTTCCAACCGTATGACGAGCTGAATGCAGGGTTAGATTCGCTTTATCACCAGGTATGTCGGGCAGTCCCATCCTGGCTTTGATAGCCTTGAAAGCATGCCTAGGTTGCCCTACTGGTTTACCCTTTTTGCGTCCAGGAAAGAGATACGGATTATTCGCCACATGAGGCACTGACCTCAAAATATCAAGCATGTAATCACTCAAGTAAATAACGTGGCTACTACCGTTTTTCGTATGCGGAATAGTGAGTGTTTTCTCCTCCCAATTCACATCGGATTTCAAGCGCAAACGCAGTTCCTTATCCCTCGCGCCAGTCAAAAACAGCAAAGCTAGGTATGCGCCAATACTTTTATCTTCATGGTTCAGAGCGTGACCTATGAACTCCTTTAGCTGTGATTCGGACAAGTACCCAGTTCGCACGTTATCTTCTTTCAACAAGCTCACCTTGTCAGCAATGAGTGGCGCGTCCATCAACTTATATGCCTGACGATTGATCGTTTTGAGCAGAGCTAGAACACGGTTTATCGAGGCAGGAGCATACGGTTTACCCTTAATCGTAACGGCATTCTGCATCTCCATTTGGACTTTGATGATATCGGCGGCGGTTAGTTCATGAATGGATATGTGATGTATCGACTTTGCCAAACGAAACCGAGCAACGTCATCTTTCCAGCTACGTTTCTGTTTAGCCAGTGGCAGGTACACTTCATCAAAGAACCGCTCCAGAGTCATCGTCTTCTCGGTAGTCTGATTGTCACGCTCAAGCTTGGGATCAACGCCTTCTATAATTTGCTGGCGATACTCTTTGGCTGTTTTGCGCAATGTGGCGAGGTCAGTTTCAGGGTGCTTACCAAGACCAATGCTTGCCTTCTTACTTGTTACCGGACTGGTATAGCGTAGAAGGAAGCGTTTCCCGCCAGACTTACCCACTAAGCAGCGAACACCAGTAGGCAAACCAGAATCCTTCATAGCGGACAGATTGACTTCGTAATCGGTAGATTTAGCGCTAGCTGGATTGGATTTAAGGTTGTTAAGGAAAGTGGTGGTGAGTCGTTGTGATTTGCTCATTTAGACCTCCGTTAATTTATATACCCACACTTCAGTAATATAAATTTCAGAGGTCTTTAGTTACGGGTACACCATTGATTAATAGTGGTTTTAGGTAAAAAACCACTATAGTTAACAAAACTGAACAGACATAGGACGATATTGATGCACTACCAAGCACAGCCAAATATGATGAGATATCGACACGTCATTCAAGGCTAGAAAAACATGTATATATTATCGAATATCACTGGCTCCCATCACCAAGATCTGCAAAGGTTAGTTGATCAAGGTGGCGATAGACTTCTCATTACATCACCGTTCTTAGCTTCTGATATGACAAATTTTTTAGATGGCTTTCATTTCAATGCAGTCAAGAACATTGAACTGGTAACGACATTCAAAGCCAATGATCCCGAGCAGTTAACAAAGCCAAAACAACTATTAGACTTCCTCGAATACTTCAATGCCAAATACCCAAAGGTAAAGGCAAAAGTTCACATCGATAATAACCTTCATGGAAAAATCTATGCCCTAACCAAAAACCATGAGCATCAAGCTATCATCACATCGGCAAACTTCACTAAAAACGGATTACACCGCAATCACGAATGGGGGGTACTAACCCCACACAGTGCCCATCTGGACAATCTTATTGATGAAATTTACGAAGCCATTGAATTTAGAGAGCTTACGTTAACTCAACTCAGAAAAGCCGTGATGTTCGCTGAGCAGTATAGATCACAAAAAGCATGGGAAACAAAGCAGCCAAGTGCTGACATCGATATCCTACCACGAGTCTATTCCTCTGAGAGCGACTCAGATAAAGAGCCACTCTACTTCCTAAAACCAATTGGGACTCAGGATGATCCTGTACTTCTCGAAGAACGACGAGATTACTCAGATCTCCACCAGAACTTACACTTTTCCAAGAAAAAGCCTAAAGGTGTAACCAAAGGCGATATCGTCATTACAACTGGCGTAGGGTGTGGTTCCTTGCTTAGTTACTTCAAAGTCACGGGTAGTCTTTTCCATGTAACAGATCAAGAGATAAAACAGGAGGCTTGGAAAGAACGCTGGCCTTGGTATATGGAAGGACAAAACCATAGCTGTGACTTCGGTGGCTCATGGTGGGAATATGACATTAAACGTAACGCAGCATTAGAAGAATTCCGACAACTTTATCCCACAATTCCAGTGACGAAGTCAGGAAATTTCACTCTAGGCACGCTTAACTTCGGTAACGATAAAGTACAGATAACTAAAGAATTTGGCGAATTTTTAATAGGTAAAATAAAGAATTGCATGAAGTAAAAATAAAAGCCGAACGATACAACACGAAGTTATATGGTTCGGCTTTACCCACCCCTATCCCTAATAAACCTTGAACCGTTTCAGCTACTTGCCTCAGCGTTTTCACTTAGTCAGTGACAGGTTACAAGGTTATCCGAATACCTATACACGACCTCAACTTTAAAGCTAAGGTGGTGCTCATGATGAAAGGTACTTGTTGTTGAACTGACATCCAGTTCTGCTTTGAGGTTTGGCTATTGGGTTTTCGGCTACATCTTAAAACGGCAACAGATCGCTATGCAAACCAAGTTTCATTAGCTTTTGATAAAAAGAAAATCTCATCGGTGAAGTATGCTTGAGATTAAAAAAATGGGAAGGCAAATTTAAATCCAATCGAGCGGTTATGGAAAGTGATGAATGAGCATGCGAGGAACAATATTTACTTCTCCTCGAAGGCTGAATTTACAACGGCTATTAATGAATTTTTCAATGTAACGTTGCCAGAAGTTGCAGGCTCACTGGTATCCCGAATTACGGATAATTTTCAGATTTTGAAACCTGCATCTTCAAGTTGAGCGAGTATATAATCGGACGAGAAGGCACAGTGCTCTTGGGTATCTAAGCCCAGTTAACTTTGAACAGCAAAATGTCGCTTAATGAAGTGTCCAGTCTGGCTGGAGCAGATCAGAGTTTTGCTTACCAGATCGAACGACAGTTTACCTCCAATGTGTTTCTTCTAGCTCTTTTTGAGCTTTATCTAGCAACGCCATTAGTCTGTCTGCATCTTTGTATTTCCCTGCGATGATGGCACTGCGTAATTCGACCTGTAGAGCCTTCAATTTATCTAAGCCAGTTGGAGGTTTCGCAAGACGACGCAAACCATCAGCTTTATCCATAGATCTGATGTCATTGTTCATTTAAGCTCCCATTTCGATGAAGAACTATATCTATTTGAGTTTGATGAGAAAAAACTTCTGCTGAACAATTTACACACTCATATTTGAAGTATTTTTTGCGGAATACTTTTTCTATGAATGATCGGTGTATTCGATTAAACACCGTACTCTTCTTACACGAAGGGCACACCCCATAAAGTTGCATATAAATTAGCCTACTGACGAACGGACAATATTTTATTCATACCCAAATTGATATGAAACTTGATTATATGCATATATATTACTTCGAGTTTTTGTTTTTTGATGTGATCTTTGCCGCATAATTTAATGTTAAATAGGCGGTTGGATAAAGTTGGCAGCGGTAGGTTGAAGGTAGATTTATGTAGGACTTTTACACAGGCTAGGCTAAATATTTTCTGCAATTTCTTGTCTATTGGCGATATTGAGCGTATCCGCCCCGTGGGAGCATGGGGAGGATACTGGAAAACAGCTTAATAAGGATTTATACCGAGAGCGAGCCGATGTGCTCAGAGAGTGGGCTGGTGCAGAGATTCTTTACCTAACCATATTTAACGATAGTAGTATCTTGGCAAATGGCGTGTCTGTAGAGCTAATAATTCCACGCCACAAAGGGTCATCACTTCACGTACCCAAGAATAAGTATCCAGAAGAGCCTAAAGCAGAATACGAACCTTACGATAGATTAAAAATTAAAGGTATTCATAGTCTTAATAATCTACCAGACTTGAGTGTGTCATCTGATGCTAAAAACTACTACATCAATTGGAGTATAAACCGCCTGCAAGCGCAAACCAATTTAGAAGCAGATGGGTATGTACTAATTAAAACTGATAAGCCACTTGAGACTCAATGCACTATCTTTTGTGATGAGTTGCCTCAGCCAACCAAGACTACATTCAAGTCAAACCCACCGTTGGGTACTGCTATTGTTTCTGTAGATGAATTGTCGGATGAATCCTACTATACATCATTGCGCGATAAGCTCATTATGGATGGGTATGTTATAAGAGTTTTTGAAGAAATGTTGAACGAATATGAGCTTGAGGACTAGGTAGTTCTAGCACTGCGTTTGTTTACATATTGACATTTATCGCTACTTGCAGAATGTGAGGGACAAAGAGTTTTATTGAGCTGAAGGTTAAGTGTCAAAGAAATCAATAGAAACTTTTTGCTAGAGCTTCAATTTTCAACAATTGTATAGGTTAGTCTTTGGCCTAATTTCAATAACACACCTAGTATAAGGTGGTAGCTATGGCTCTGATCAAGTGTCCTGAATGCTATACAGAAGTTAGTACTTCTGCATATAACTGCCCTAAATGTGGGGGGGGGGGCAGCTAATTGCTTAGCAATTTTCAACAACTGCCTTGTATATTTGTATTTTTTACCGTCACTTTTGTCATGCTAACCAACTGTTATTTAATAGAAAGCCGATGGCATTAAACCATCGGCTTTAGACTTAGTCATCCCCTAAGTAGTCATCATTATTTGGATTGTGAGCATCCGCCCAGTCATCCATATCAGAATCATTATTAGGGTTATTAATATCAGACCACAGGTCTAGCTCGTCTTGTGACATATCTGAAGGATTCATCATAATTATTTCTTTCCTTGATAACGTGAGTTGTTTGGGTTTAGTTGATTTGCTCGATTATCTTGAGCCTTTTGGTACGTGGTGTTATGTCCAGATGTACCTTTGTTGCTGTTAGCTTGATTTGCTTTATGGTTGTTCTGTTTGTTGCTCATCGTTCTATCTCCTTTGTTGAATGAACGATGACATTGTATGAGAGGTGGTTTAGTAGCGACGATGATGGGACGGTGATTGTTCAGTGATTCTTAGTGATATTCAGTGATTTTGGACGGATGAGTGAAAAATGTCATAGCTTAAAAGGGAAACTACCACTGTATTACCTACAGATTTCGCCACCAGAACCACTAACATAGTATTAATAATAACCAGTACAACAGCAGCCTACGGCAAGCTGTTGTACTGGTTATTATATATTTAATATAAAAATCCCAACCAAGATCTAGTCCTCATCTATCAAGCCACATCCACGTAATCCTACAACTACCGACACCAGCAACGCGTTTAGAGTCCATAACTTACATAGACACTCGCTCAAACCACATATTTTTCTACGGTACGCCACTCGGCACACCAATCCCTCACTCGAATCGCCAGAGAGTACCGAGATCATCACTCAGCAAGCTTAGGGCAGCGATATTCACACACTGACGGTTAGTAGTAGAGATGGAGAATACCGCCATTTATTACACTTTAATGAGGTCGGTAAGTCAGCGTACTAACACCTAACCCATTTTTTCTTGGACTGAGGACTACGCTTGATTTGGTTATTTTTGGAAAGCTCATTGATTGCCTTGGTAAAATCTGACTTTGACAGCCCTAGCTGCTTTTGAAAGCTAGGATCTAAAGCACGAGGAGACTTCAAAGCATGAAGAAGCTTGTCTTCAGGAGATTTTTGGGGTGTCTGTTGTGGCTTAACAATTGGAACAACGGTATTCTCTCTAGTCCTGATGCTTTGACAAGGTGCGCCTAATTGCTTGCACTGAAACTCAAATGCTGAAATCAAGCTTTCATCGTTACTGTATAGCTCAAAATGAACAGAGCCCAACTGCTTTTTATCTAAAGCAAGTAGCACCCTAGACAGATATGCAATGATATAGAAATCGGCTTGGTTCTGACCTGTCGGATAGTCAGATAAGAACAGGTACAACGACTTTTCACAAACAAGCTTGACTGAATCTGACTTAGAAAAAACAAAGACTTTATCAACAACAGAAGCGTTAATCTTTTCTAGCTCCTTCAGTCCTACATTTTCAGCATCGACGAAAATCATCTTCATAGTTGGTCAAGCTCCATTTGTTCACCACTATAAAGAAGATTACACAGTTGCATATTGATATCAACTTGGAGTTAATTCATCTGTGTGATTGATTGTAGATGTATTACCCCAACGCGCTTACTACACACACCGCAAAACCTCCTATCTCAAACCGACTTTTCGACTATCCATCAAAACGATCAGTTGTTCCATAAAGGCAAAGCCAAAACCGCATAGTACCGTAAAGTCACCATGGTCGTATCATGGTTCTTCTCGCTCGAAACCCTTGAAGATACTGACTTGCGAGATTACAGAAGTTTGCATTTGTTGGATTTACTAAGATTCCCTTGCGCACAGAATCGTCATGCGATGAACCATATATGGACCATGGGAGAAATTTTAAGGGAGATAAAGTGAGTCTATTTTGGGAAGAGAAGAGGCGATAGCAGGAAAGGAGTTTTGAGGCAAACACCTGAAAAACCGAACATTTTCAAGCACCTAAAACGACGAAAGGCCGCTATAAAAGCGACCTTTCTAATATGGTACCGGTGGGCGGACTTGAACCGCCACGCCCGAAGGCAACGGATTTTGAATCCGTCGTGTATACCAATTTCACCACACCGGCATCTTTGGGCTATTGCCCTTTGATGGTTGGCATTATACGTAAGCTTTTGACCTGCGCAAGCAGAAATACCTTAAATAACTATCGTTTGCTGATAATTTCGCCACAAAGTGTGACAAAGCTGTACTCATAAGAAACGTACGCTCCATTTTCTACTACTCTTCCAGATGAAAATGAGTATACGAAACTCTTTTTAAGTTCTATTTACTGTAATATCAGAAACATAACCATTCCCAATGCTCGACAACGCATTATGGAGCATCTCTGCGGTATCTTCTGCTTGCATGAAGTGACTCGTGTCCATCGTATTGCCGCTTGTTTTCCAGAATTCCGTATCCATTCCACCAGGATAAACCGCGATAATTTTCATAGGTTTTCCTTTTAGCTCCAAACGAACCGACTCAATTAATCCTTTGATGGCCCATTTCACTGCACAATACGTAGACTCTTGCGCTTTAGGTTGTTGCGCGGCTGTGGACATGATCATGACCACTTTTATTGGATGATCTTTGTAACGCTTTACTAACTCTCTTAACACATGAATCGCAGAATTCAGGTTGTTATCAATCAACTTTTGAATCTCTTCCGGCTCCTGCTCTTCCAGTAAGCCAAAATAACCACTTCCCGCACTATGAATGACCATTTCAGGGGACTGTTTCACCCCATCAAAGAGCTGTTTCACATTTTGGTGCGATGAGAGGTTGCAAGCTTGATAACCAACGTTATGAGAGAGTTGTTTTGCTAGTGCGGATAGTTTTTCTGTATTTCTTCCTATTACATACGTCTCTTTGCCTTCCGCATCATAACGCTTTGCTAGTTCCGCCCCTAAACCGCTACTTGCACCTGTAATTACAATCATGCGCTACCTCTTTTCAACCACATACTTTTAATTCATCTATCAATTAAGGTAACAGAATCGTGGTAATTCACACCTCAAGAGCACCATTCTTTGAAGCAAGCAGCTTTCTTACTTTCGTGATGCATGAAATATCAAGCAGAACGACGGGCATTTAACCTATGCTTAAGCAAGAATAACTTTCTGAATTTTCTATCGACTTTCTAGTGAGAACTGAATAGGAGCAAAGAATGACTGGGTCAAAATGGCAGTGGTTACTGAAACAGATGACGCGAAAACTGTGGGTCCGGACGTCACTCTACGCATTACTTGCTGTTGCTACCGCCTTAATGTCGATTGTTTTAAACCAGTTCATTACTCTGCCCCCTGCCATCAACGTCAGCAAGGATTTGTTGAACAACATATTAAATATCCTCGCAACCTCCATGCTTGCAGTGACTACATTCTCTCTCAATATTATGGTCTCAGCGTACAGTGCCGCTAGTGCAGGGGTAACGCCGCGAGCGACAAAACTGTTGATGGAAGACAGCACAACACAAAATGCCTTAGCAACCTTTCTTGGCTCTTTTCTATTTAGTTTGGTAGGAATTATCGCGCTAGGTATTGGGGCCTATCATCAACAAGCACAAATTTATCTGTTCATCGTAACTATCGCCGTAATCGTGATGATCATACTCACTCTGCTACGTTGGATTCAGCACCTTTCCGTACTAGGAAGGGTCAGTGAAACCACTTCATACGTGGAGCAAGCCTTGTTAGATGCGATAAGAAAACGGGGCAAAGAGCGTTGGCTAGGTGCTCACCCGTGGAGCCACCCAGAACATAAACCCAGAGGAAGTAAACCTATTTTGAGCCAAGAAATTGGCTACTTACAGCATGTTGATATGCATCATCTCGATAGTATTGCTGAAGCAAACCAATGCACCATCTACCTTGAGCGACAACCGGGAAGTTTTGTGTACGTAGGTCAACCATTGGCTTGTGTTTGTGGAGAATTGCCAGACGAAAGCGAAGTAACGGCAGCCTTCACGATTCGAACAGAGCGTTCATATGATCAGGACCCTCGCTTTGGTTTAGTCGTTATGGCGGAAATCGCCTCACGAGCACTATCTCCGGCTGTAAATGATAATGGCACCGCAATTGACGTTCTTGGGCGTTCTGTACGAGCACTTTCATTATGGGGAGACCTACTCAGTGAGCCGCCTACCAAAACTCGATATCCTAGACTATTTGTGCCCGCATTGAGCTGCCAGGATTTGTTTGATGATGTCTTTTTGCCGATAGCACACGATGGTGCAGCGCAACTCCAAATACAGATTCGCCTACAAAAGGCCTTGCTAGCTCTCTCTAGTATGCACCCTAAGTTATTTTTGTCACCAGCAATCAAGCTGTCAGAAAAAGCTTTAGAGCTTTCATTAAGCCAACATTATACCGAAGATGAGAAACACCAACTCTCTCAGCTATCTAATCTGGTCACAGACCAAAGAGCCAATGGTTAAGAGAATCGAATTCAGTTGAAACATATTGCTGCACGGCCTCGTGTATCATGACATGTGCTGATAACGTAGGGCAGAAAAGTCACTTAGTTTATACACAATTAAAGACTCTGTGCGTTAGGTCTCTTTTCTCTTGGTGAGGGAATCTATATTCTGACGCACAATTTTTAAGGTAAGTGATGGAATAATGACAACGTCTACAACTCTTCCACCTGCTGGTCTCTTTCGTCGACTTGCAGCGTTGATTTACGACACATTGATTATTATCGCAATTGAAATGATGGCCGCAGGTATTGTTATGGCCGTTGTGTTTGCACTAAATGCAGCAGGATTGTTGAGCTATGGCGAGTACGCTGATGCCGCAGATATGCTCGGAAAACACCCTGTATTGAGCCCTCTATTTACACTTTACCTTGCGGGTGTGTGGATATATTTCTTTGTGTTCTTCTGGACGCGAGCAGGACAAACTCTTGGGATGCGCGCTTGGAAGCTTCGAGTTCGCAATGCCAAAGACGGAGCACCAATTACGGTAACTCAAGCTCTGATTCGTATTTCGACATCTGGCTTTGGCTTGGCAAATTTGACTGTACCGATTGATCCGAAGAAACGTGGTTTCCACGACATTTGGGCCAAAACAGAGGTTGTTGTATTACCTAAGGCAAATTAACTTGTCTAGGAACACAAAAAAGGAAGGCGTAATGCCTTCCTTTTACATTTGGTTCGGTAAAACTTGGTTTATTCGATGATGCTTCAGTTATAGCTTTCTTCGTAGCAGTGCAATCGCAATAGCTAAGAACACCAAACTCGGGGCCAAAGCACCAAACACTGGGGATATGCCATACACCAAGCTTAATGGACCAAAGAACTCACTGGATATGTAAAAAGTAAACCCGGCAACCACGCCCGACAATACCCTTGCCCCCATGGTCACGCTTCTGAGTGGACCGAAAACAAAAGATAGCGCCATTAACATCATCACAGCAATTGAAAGCGGCTGAGTCAACTTACGCCAAAACGCCAACTCATAGCGAGATGCATCTTGTTCCGATGCTTTCAGGTAAGTCACATAATCATACAAACCGCTCAGTGACAATTCTTCTGGCTTCACGGTCACCACAGCTAGCTTATCTGGTGCCAAAGAGGTGTGCCACTCCATCTGTTCGATGTCTTGCTTTGAAATTACGTTTTCATTTTCCATGTCCGTAATTTGTACGTAGCGCATCAGCCAGTTGTTATCTTGTTGGTAGTCGACTTCTTCGGCGAAAATAACTTTTTGTAGATTCTTATCATCATCAAAACGCCACATATTTAAAGCATAAAGCTTGTCGTCTTCGACTTTACCGATAAAGATAAAGTCGTTTGCGTCACGAGCCCACACACCTGAGCGCACAGACACAATGCTACCACCTGATATCGCAAACGCACGTAAGTCACGGGCCATCTTCTGGGCCTCAGGAGCGCCCCATTGGCCTAACGCCATAACGACAATCATGAGTGGGACGGCCGTTTTTAGTACCGATAACCCGATATCCAGCTTAGAGAAACCAGCAGCTTGCATCACCACCAGCTCAGAGCTTGAAGCCAACATACCTAAGCCGATCAGGGCACCGAGTAATGCCGCCATTGGAAAGAACATTTCGATATCACGCGGCACACTGAGTAACACAAAGTACAACGCATGAGTGAGGTCGTACACACCTCGCCCTACTTTACGTAGCTGTTCTACATATTTGATGATGCCCGATAAGCCAACAAACGTCGCTAAAACCAAGGCAGTGGTAGAGATGATGGTTCTACCGATGTAAAGGTCTAAGATTTTGAACACAGCTTACGCGAGCCTCTTCTTGCGGAATTTGTCTTTTATTCGTCTAGCAGCAACGCTGTCCATCATATTCGCCATGATAGCAACAATCAGCAACATCGCATTGATTGGCCACATACCAATAGCAGCCGGGATGTCACCATCTTCTAATGCAGATTTGGTTGCACTGATCGCCAAGAAATACGCTAGATAGATCAGAATCGCAGGCCCCATTTTGGCAAACCGTCCCTGACGCGGATTCACCGCAGACAAAGGAATAACGAGCATTGTTAAGAGTGGAATACACACAAATAACGAAATTCGCCATTGTAGCTCCGCTTGCGCCTCTGGATCTGGGTGACCTATCAAGTCAACCGTTGGGTATGCTTCCCAGTCTCGCCCTTTCTTTTTGACCTCACGTTGGCCGATAACACCTTCGTATTCATCGAATTTCGTGATCATATATTCAACGCGAGTAGGCACACCTTCATAACGCGTACCTTCTTTCATAGTGATGATCTGACGACCGTCCGAAAGCTCTTTTACTTCACCAGAAGATGAGAACATCACACTCGGTAACACTGAATCTCGAGGGCGCATCTGCGCAACAAAAACGTTGCTCAAGGTATTGTCTTTAATGTCATCGATGAACACAACCGATGAACCGTCTGGTGTACCTTGGAACTGACCTTTTTTAAGTAGGTCAACGCTGTTTTCTGACGCTACCTGCTCATAAAGCTGCTCAACGCGGTCTTGAGACCACGGCGATAGCCACAACGCATTGAAAGCCGCCACCGCTGAAGTAATCAACGCTAGGTATAAGGCCGCTTGAACCAAGAATTTATTACCAATACCTGTCGCGTTCATTACGACAATTTCGCTCTCTGCATACAGACGACCAAATGTGATCAATATGCCGATATACAGACTTAAAGGCAGCATTAACAGACCCATTGCTGGCATGTTCAAACCAACAATCGAGAAAATCAATCCAGCAGGAATATCCCCATCAGAAGCATCAGCAAGAACACTTATGAATTTCTGGCTTACAAACACCAAAAAAAGTACGAAAAAAATCGCAAATTGGCTCTTGAGTGTTTCGCGGATCAAATATCTAACAATAATCACGCTGAAATTACCTATACAAAACTTGTTTTTTTGGTCGAATCACTATAGTTTCCCGTTGAACCATTTATTTTTTTAAAAATTATAAACTAGATGTTAGTCGCTTAATCAGCTCTGCATGTAAGCCTGGAGCTAAAATTCAACAAGTAAGCGATCATTATCTAACATTTAGAGCAATTTGTCTTCAGGATGTAGGAGTACGCATGGAGTTCAGTGTAAAAAGTGGCAGTCCAGAGAAACAACGTAGCGCATGTATCGTTGTTGGTGTGTTTGAACCACGTCGCCTTTCTCCAGTAGCCGAACAACTTGATAAAATCAGTGACGGTTACATCAGTTCACTACTTCGCCGTGGTGATCTAGAGGGTAAACCTGGTCAGATGCTGCTACTGCATCAAGTACCAGGTGTTTTGTCAGAGCGCGTTTTACTTGTCGGTTGCGGCAAAGAGCGTGAACTTGGCGAGCGCCAGTACAAGGAAATCATTCAAAAGACGATCAGCACACTTAACGAGACAGGCTCAATGGAAGCGGTATGTTTCCTAACTGAACTGCATGTTAAGGGTCGTGATACATACTGGAAAGTGCGCCAGGCTGTAGAAGCGACTAAAGATGGTCTATACACATTTAATCAATTCAAGAGCGTGAAACCTGAGACTCGCCGCCCACTGCGCAAGCTTGTTTTCAACGTACCAACGCGTCGTGAATTGAACTTGGGTGAAAAAGCAATCACTCATGGTCTTGCTATCGCATCAGGTGTCAAAGCCTCAAAAGACCTTGGCAACATGCCGCCAAACGTAGCTAATCCAGCTTACCTTGCTTCTCAAGCTCGTCGTCTAGCGGACGACTACGAAACCGTAACCACCAAAATTATTGGTGAGCAAGAGATGGAAAAACTGGGTATGACCTCTTACCTAGCAGTAGGCCGTGGTTCTAAAAACGAATCTATGATGTCTATCATCGAGTACAAAGGTAACCCTGACTCAGATGCAAAACCGATTGTGCTCGTAGGTAAAGGTCTAACCTTCGACTCAGGCGGTATCTCTCTAAAGCCGGGCGAAGGTATGGATGAGATGAAGTACGACATGTGTGGTGCGGCATCGGTATTCGGTACAATGAAAGCGCTGGCGAAGCTAAACCTACCAATCAACGTTATTGGTGTTCTAGCGGGTTGTGAAAACATGCCTGGCAGCAACGCTTACCGTCCAGGTGACATCCTAACGACCATGTCTGGTCAAACTGTAGAAGTTCTGAACACGGATGCTGAAGGCCGTCTTGTTCTTTGTGACGCACTGACTTACGTAGAGCGTTTCGAACCAGACTGCGTGGTTGACGTTGCAACGCTAACTGGTGCTTGTGTTATCGCACTAGGCCACCATATCAGCGGTGTAATCTCTAACCACAACCCTCTTTCTCATGAGCTAGTAAACGCTTCTGAGCAAGCGAGTGACCGTGCATGGCGTCTACCAATGGCAGACGAGTACCACGAACAGTTGAAGAGCCCGTTTGCGGATATGGCAAACATTGGTGGTCGCCCTGGTGGCACAATTACTGCGGGTTGCTTCTTATCTAAGTTCGCGAAGAAGTATAACTGGGCACACGTCGATATCGCAGGTACCGCGTGGAAATCAGGCGCAGCGAAAGGCTCAACGGGCCGTCCTGTCTCAATGCTTGTCCAATTCCTTTTGAACCGCAGCGGCCAAGAGACAGAAGAGTAATTTCTGAACAGAATCTAAAAGGGCCGCAAGGCCCTTTTTTATTATCCTAATTTTCTAAAATGAAAGTGGGACTTAAGATGGTCTTAGGAAGAGACCCAAGGCAAGTGAGAGAATGATGCAAACTGCAACCTTCTACATCATTAACGAAGAGAGCCCGCAAGCAACGGTGGCTGGCTTTGAAGAATACATCGTGTTTTTGGCTCAGCACTTTGCTCGCCAAGGCGCTAAAGTGTATTTAAACTGCCAAGACAAACCACACGCCGAGCAGCTCGCTGAAGCCTTTTGGCAAGTTGATGCAGACAAGTTCATGGCACATAACCTCGTAGGCGAGGGACCGAAATACGCCACCAATATTGAAATCGGCCATGAAGGTGTAAAACCTAATTGGAACCGTCAGCTGGTAATTAATTTGGCGGAAAATGAGACAACCTTTGCGAACAAGTTTGCTCAAGTGGTAGACTTCGTGCCCTGCGAAGAAAAAGCTAAACAACTCGCAAGAGAAAGATATAAAATTTACCGTCAAGCAGGTTACCAGCTGCAAACGATCGAAATTCAATATCCTTAACGGTCAATCCTTATAGTTAAGGCGATCTTGTTAAGATCCCTCACTTATAAAGATTGACTAAGATTCAACCATCAACGTATCCATTAAAAGAGCGCTATGGAAAAGACATACAACCCAACTTCAATCGAACAAGCTCTGTATCAGACTTGGGAAGAGAAAGGCTACTTTAAGCCACACGGTGACACTACTAAAGAATCATACAGCATCATGATCCCGCCACCGAACGTCACTGGTAGCCTACACATGGGCCACGCGTTCCAAGATACGATCATGGATACGCTTATCCGTTGTGAACGTATGAAGGGTAAAAACACCCTTTGGCAAGTAGGTACTGACCACGCTGGTATCGCAACTCAGATGGTTGTTGAGCGTAAGATCGCTGCAGAAGAAGGCAAAACAAAACACGATTACGGTCGTGAAGCTTTCATCGACAAAATCTGGGAATGGAAAGGCGAATCTGGCGGCACTATCACTAAGCAGCTTCGTCGTCTTGGCGCATCTGTAGACTGGGATCGTGAACGCTTTACGATGGACGATGGTCTATCTAACGCCGTTCAAGAAGTCTTCGTACGTCTATACGAAGACGATCTAATCTACCGCGGTAAGCGTCTGGTTAACTGGGATCCAAAGCTACACACAGCGATTTCAGATCTAGAAGTAGAGAACAAAGACACTAAAGGCCACATGTGGCACTTCCGCTACCCACTAGCAGATGGCGCTAGAACAGCCGATGGCAAAGACTACATCGTTGTTGCAACGACTCGTCCAGAGACCGTGCTAGGCGATACGGGTGTTGCAGTTAACCCAGAAGATCCACGTTACAAAGATCTTATCGGTAAAGAAATCATCCTTCCTATCGTTGATCGTCGCATCCCAATCGTGGGCGATGAGCACGCAGATATGGAAAAAGGTACTGGCTGTGTGAAAATCACACCTGCGCACGACTTCAACGACTACGAAGTAGGTAAGCGCCACCAGCTACCAATGATCAACATTCTGACTTTCGACGCAAACATCCGTGATGCTTCTGAAGTATTCAACACTAACGGCGAAGCAAGCGACGCTTACAGCACTGAGCTACCAGCTAAATACCACGGTATGGAGCGTTTTGCCGCTCGTAAAGCTATCGTTGCTGAATTCGACGAGCTAGGCCTACTTGAAGAAGTGAAAGATCACGATCTACAAGTTCCTTACGGCGACCGTGGTGGCGTGGTTATCGAACCAATGCTAACTGACCAATGGTACGTACGTACTGCGCCTCTAGCGAAAACCGCAGTTGAAGCAGTAGAAAACGGCGACATCCAATTCGTTCCTAAGCAATACGAAAACATGTACTTCTCTTGGATGCGTGACGTTCAAGACTGGTGTATCTCTCGTCAGCTATGGTGGGGTCACCGCATCCCAGCTTGGTACGACAACCAAGGTAATGTTTACGTAGGTCGCACTGAAGAAGAAGTTCGTAAGAACAACAACCTAGAGTCTGTCATTGAACTTCACCAAGACGAAGACGTACTGGATACGTGGTTCTCTTCTGCACTATGGACGTTCGGTACTCAAGGTTGGCCAGAGCAAACTGACGATCTGAAAGTATTCCACCCTTCAGACGTTCTAGTAACTGGTTTCGACATCATCTTCTTCTGGGTTGCGCGCATGATCATGATGACCATGCACTTCGTGAAAGACGAAAACGGCAAGCCACAAGTACCATTTAAAACGGTTTACGTTACTGGTCTAATCCGTGACGAAAACGGCGACAAGATGTCTAAGTCGAAAGGTAACGTACTTGACCCAATCGACATGATCGATGGTATCGACCTAGAGTCTCTCGTAGAGAAGCGTTGTGGCAACATGATGCAGCCTCAACTAGCGAAGAAGATCGAGAAGAACACTCGTAAGACGTTTGAAAACGGTATCGAAGCATACGGTACAGACGCACTGCGTTTCACTCTTGCAGCAATGGCATCAACAGGTCGTGATATCAACTGGGATATGAAGCGTCTTGAGGGTTACCGTAATTTCTGTAACAAACTATGGAACGCAAGCCGTTACGTAATGATGAACACAGAAGAGCAAGATTGTGGCTTCAACGGTGGTGAGATTGAATATTC
Organism: Vibrio sp. Vb0888; assembly: GCF_033338835.1. Lineage (NCBI taxonomy): Bacteria > Pseudomonadati > Pseudomonadota > Gammaproteobacteria > Vibrionales > Vibrionaceae > Vibrio > Vibrio sp. Vb0888. The sequence continues at coordinate 23,826 of NZ_JAWOTL010000018.1, read as the reverse complement.
ACTAGCAGACAAATGGATCGAGTCTCAGTTTGAACTTGCAGCGAAAGCGTTCAACAACCATATCGACAACTTCCGTCTAGATATGGCTGCGAACACGCTTTACGAATTCATCTGGAACCAATTCTGTGACTGGTACCTAGAGCTAACTAAACCCGTTCTATGGAAAGGTACTGAAGCGCAACAGCGTGGTACTCGCCGTACACTAATCACGGTACTTGAGAAGACTCTACGTCTGGCTCATCCTGTGATTCCTTACATCACTGAAACTATCTGGCAAAGCATCAAGCCACTAGTTGAAGGTGTAGAAGGTGAGACAATCATGCTTCAAGCACTGCCTCAATTCGACGAAGCAAACTTCAACCAAGAAGCGCTAGACGATATTGAATGGGTGAAAGCGTTCATTACCAGCATCCGTAACCTACGTGCTGAATACGACATCAACCCTGGTAAGCCGCTTGACGTTATGCTGAAAGCAGCAAATGCAGAAGATGCCTCTCGTCTAGAAGCAAGCAAGCAAGTACTGATGTCACTAGCGAAGCTAGAAGCAGTACGCGTGCTTGAAACTGGCGAACAAACTCCTGCATGTGCGACAGCACTGGTTGGTAAGTCTGAGTTGATGATCCCAATGGCAGGTCTGATCGACAAAGATGCTGAGCTTGCTCGTCTAGATGGCGAAATCAAGAAAACTCACGGCGAAATCAAGCGTATCGAAGGCAAACTAGGTAACGAAGGCTTCGTAGCGAAAGCACCTGAAGCAGTTGTTGCTAAAGAGCGTGAGAAGCTTGAAGGCTACAAAGAAACGCTAGCTAAGCTAGAAGAGCAGAAGACAACGATCGCTGCGCTTTAAGCCTCAGTGAAAGAGAAGAATTAACACTTCTCACTTTTGGTTCAAAAGGTTGGTCATCATGGCCAACCTTTTTTGTATACATTTCACCAAAACCATCATCAATAGCTTCCCCCTATCACAACAATACTCATTACCCATTATCATTAATGAGAATTATTATCGATAATGAACTCATCGAAACAAACACGATTGAGTAATTATCATGAAAAAGACACTAACTTTCGCAGCACTGCATTTTACTATCGCATTTAGTGTCGCTTACGTACTCACAGGCGACATTCTAATTGGTAGTTTAATTGCCATGATTGAGCCTTCAGTGAACACCGTAGCCTTCTACTTTCATGAAAAGGCATGGGCAAAAGTCCCAGCACTTAAAGCTCGTCAGTGGATGACCAAATTAAAAACCGCAAGCTTTGCGACCGTGCACTTCAGCGTCGCTTTTACCGTGGTTTACTTACTAACAGGTGATGCATTTGTCGGCGGCGTAATGGCGATGCTAGAGCCGAGTTTGAACACGGTGGCTTACTACTTCCACGAGAAAGTATGGATGCGTAAATCATCAGAAAAAGCTCCAGCACCGCAGTTTTGCTTACATCACCACGCTTAAACATGGAGGCTCACTACGTCTCCTAACGAGAAAAATGACATTTACCATTGACAAGGTTGCGCACCGCAATTAATTTAATTGCGGTGCGCAACTTTATTTTTAGAGGTAAGTGATAATGAACGCTCGTCAACTTCGACACTACTCCCGTCAAGCCGTCCGATTGCTTGGTATGCTTGATAAACAATGCGGCGATGTCGCTCTCACTCCAGTGCAAGCGCACGCATTGGGTGAAATCCAATTGCAGCCATTGACCATCAATCAGCTGGCACAGCAGCTTAATGTCGACAAGTCCAACGCGAGCCGAACCGTTACTGGTTTGATTAAATTAGGTTTGGTCGAGAGCATCGAAAACCCAAAAGACAAACGTAGTCAACTCGTAGCGATTACAGAGCAAGGCCAACAGGCGTTATCACAACTGGACCAACAGCAAAACCACTTCTTTGAACAACTGCTTACCCAACTCGATGACAGCGAGCAAGAGCAACTCAAACTTGGTCTAGAGACTTACCTAAAAGGGCTAACAAAAGTGTGTCAGTCTGAGGAATACGTTCTTCGACCTCTTACTAAAGCAGACAACCCGCAAGTCGCAGATGTGATTCGTAAAGTCTCTGCAGAATACGGCTTAACCGCAGACAAAGGTTATGGTGTGGCCGATCCAACGCTTGATGATATGTATTCGGTTTACAATCAATGCGGGGCCGCCTATTGGGTCATTGAACATCGCGGAGAGATCGTTGGTGGCGGTGGCTTTGCCCCTTTAGCTGGCGAGCCAAATGTGTGTGAACTACAAAAGATGTACTTCTTACCTCAAACACGAGGACACGGTTTAGCCAAACGCATCGTCGCATTGAGCTTACAATTGGCGAAACAATTTGGGTATCAGCAGTGCTATTTAGAGACAACTGAATGTCTGAGAGAAGCGGTAAGCTTGTATGAAAAGCTAGGCTTTGAGCATCTCGATGCCCCGCTTGGACAAACAGGGCATGATGCATGTGAAGTCGTAATGCTTAAGATGCTGTAATAGATAATATTATTAGACGTTAAAGCACAACATGGGTAACACAAAGCTCCTGGCTCAAGGCAACAGTGAAGTTTTGGTGCTGCCCATCCAACTCAACAGACAACTGGTAGAGATCACTTGGATCAGGATCAGTAAGATCGGCATACTTTGGCGCTTCGATCTGGAATAAAGCGCTCGCATGCTCCGCTCGGACATCAATAGGAATATGGTAAGTCATGCCATTGAACTTAACCGATGCCGATACTAAACCCGGCGCAAAAGTTTGGTAGTACAAATCCACCTTAAACTCACAACCACCACCGTGGTGCCAAATCTGTTCAGTAGCCACGCGGTCTAAACGCACATTGCGAATAAACTGCAGATACGGCTCTTGCCATACCCCTAAGCGCTCGTCACTCTTTTGGTATTCATGATCTGCAAGTGAACACAACTCCGGTTTATCCTCATCCAACAGAAGATCTTCTTCTTCCTCAAGGAATAGGAGCTCAAAACGGTTGCGCCCCATCTGCATGAACGGGCGAATGTCTTTCTTGTAGACATTTTGAGAACCGTCACAGTCAAACAATGCTACTCCGTTCAAACGCACTTCTGCATGGTAATCCACACCACCCAACACCATTTCTACCGCTGGGAATGCCATCATGGATTCATCCACTTCAATGTCATGCATCAGGTGCCACTCTTGCTGACGAATTGCTTCTTCTGTCAGTTCAGCTGGCAATACCTGACTCAAAGGAGCAGGGAAAGTAATGTCATCCTGTGGGATAGAAAGGTCCGTCAGTGGAGAGACTTGCCATAAACCGGCGAGTGAGAGTTGCATATACACCTTGAGCTAGATCAATTTTCACGCATTATAGGGAGAAATCCCCTATAAACTCAATGTGAATTATTTATCGCCTCCACATTCGTCAGTTTTTCAAGGTATAAAAAAACCAGCGTTAAACGCTGGTTTTTCCAAAAGTAGTGAGCTTTGATTACTCGTCGTCTTCATCTTCTTCAGGGTAAAGCGCATCTTCGCCTTCGTAGTACGTACCCCAACCGTCATAGATGATGTCGTATTTTTCTGCCAAGTGAATCAATTTTTCAACTTGCGCATCAATCGCTTCTGCATCTAGTGCGGACTCCATAGTCGCATCACAGCAAAGCAACTTGTTACCATCTTCATCTTCAGTTTCTTCTGCTTCAAGAACTTCAAAGCCCATCTTGAATGCTTCAACTACCGCTTTTTCTAGCGTGTCAAAATCTTCTGCAAACAGGTGGTGCTCAATTTCGTATAGCGAATCTGGATCGCTGCCATCTTCTAGCAATGCTGCAATGATATCGCGAGTCTCTTCCTTTTGAATCTCAATTAATTCTTCTACTGATAGATATTCATCTTCGTGAGACATGTTTTGGCTCCAGATTAGTTACTTGATGGAAACACAATACCCGATACTGAGTATGCTGATCCGGTGAAATATGGCATGGATTGCGATGAAAAGCCACAAACAAACATCATACCACTGCGATTCTTATCGGTTATTTGAATCTAAATATTAAACCGACCACACAAAGAAACAAAAAATTAACAAAGAATGGCGTTTTTTAATATTCAGAACATCCTAATTGACACTTAATGTGGTTATTTTCTCTTTCTATGCGTGTTTATGATGCTTTCTTGAATACACTCACGTGTAAAACAAAGATGCATAACGAATAAATTCACTTTAATAATGCATAATTTAGAATAAAAATGCACGTTTTATGCACTGTGCATGTATTCTTTATCAACGGGAAAATTAGAATAAAAACGCACGCACTCTAATTTTAGTAAAATAGCATTTATATCTAATAATAAATTTAATAAGAATCAAAATAAAAATAAAAAACTTACAAAGTCAAAAGCATCAGAATATAAACAAAGCTTGATAACTTGCATCTTTCTAGGAAGCTTGTCATAACTAATGGCTGGAAAATTTGTAAGGATACAAAATGAGCAAGCTGTACGTTGGATCAGAAGTTGGTCAACTTCGACGAGTTCTATTAAATCGCCCTGAACGCGCCCTAACCCACTTAACTCCGTCAAACTGTCATGAGTTGCTATTTGATGACGTTCTTGCTGTAGAAGCGGCAGGTGAAGAGCACGATGCATTCGCACGTACGCTGCGCGAGCAAGACGTTGAAGTGCTTCTCCTCCACGATTTACTGGTCGAAACCCTCGCTGTTCCAGAAGCAAAACAATGGCTGCTGAACACTCAGATTTCTGACTTTCGCTACGGGCCAACATTTGCGCGAGACCTACGCCAATACTTTTCAGAAATGGATGATGAACATCTTGCCTGCATCTTTTTAGGTGGCTTAGCATACTCAGAGCTACCGATCTCCTCATCTTCTATGCTTCCAAAAATGAAGCGTCCTCTCGACTTTGTTATTGAGCCGCTACCTAACCACCTATTTACGCGTGATACCTCGTGTTGGGTTTATGGCGGCGTTTCTCTTAATCCGATGATGATGCCTGCACGTCAACGTGAAACAAACCACCTACGTGCGATTTATCGTTGGCACCCAATTTTTGCTGGCCAAGATTTTATCAAATACTTCGGTGACGATGATCTGCATTATGATAACGCGAATGTCGAAGGCGGTGATGTGTTGGTTATTGGTAAAGGTGCAGTTCTTATCGGTATGTCTGAGCGTACGACTGCGCAAGGTGTAGAGAACCTTGCAGCGAGCCTATTTAAAGCAGGCCAAGCGACCGAAGTGATTGCAATTGATCTGCCTAAACACCGCTCATGTATGCATTTAGACACCGTGATGACCCATATGGATGTAGATACTTTCTCTGTCTACCCTGAGATCATGCGCAAAGATCTCGACACATGGCGCTTAACACCAAAAGGCAACGGTGAAATGCATGTTGAAGCCTCACATAACTATCTGCACGCGATTGAGTCCGCTCTTGGCTTAGATCAGCTGAAAATCATCACCACTGGTGGCGACAGCTATGAAGCGGAACGCGAACAATGGAATGACGCCAATAACGTTCTAACTGTAAAACCGGGCGTAGTAATTGGTTACGAACGCAACGTATACACCAACGAAAAATACGATAAAGCTGGCATCAAAGTACTGACAGTACCTGGTAACGAGCTTGGTCGTGGTCGCGGTGGCGCTCGCTGTATGAGCTGTCCAATAGAACGAGACGATATATAACTTACTCGTCCCTTTACATTAGGTGAATCAAAACTAAGGTTGATGTGAATACATCAACCTTTTTTAGCTTTAATTAAAAATAATTATTCACAATAAAAGCATTTATATGTTTTAATGAATTCTATTAATCTAATCACATGTACTAAGGGACGAGCTATGGCTTTCAATTTACGTAACCGCAACTTTTTGAAGCTATTGGACTTCTCAACCAAAGAAATCCAGTTTTTGCTCGAACTGTCTGCAGAGCTGAAAAAAGCTAAATATGCAGGAACAGAGCAGAAGACACTTCAAGGTAAAAACATCGCACTAATCTTTGAGAAATCTTCGACTCGTACCCGATGTGCGTTTGAAGTCGCTGCCTTTGACCAAGGTGCTCAAGTCTCTTACATCGGCCCTTCTGGCTCGCAGATCGGTCATAAGGAATCGATGAAAGACACCGCTCGCGTCCTTGGTCGTATGTATGACGGGATTGAATACCGAGGCTTTGGCCAATCCATTGTTGAAGAGCTTGGTACTTATGCTGGTGTTCCAGTGTGGAATGGTTTAACGGATGAGTTCCACCCAACCCAGATCCTTGCTGACTTCCTGACCATGCAAGAGCACGGCCGTGGTAAACAGCTACATGAAGTAACCTTCGCTTACCTAGGTGATGCGCGCAACAACATGGGTAACTCACTTATGGTGGGCGCAGCGAAAATGGGCATGGATATTCGCCTTGTCGCGCCAAAAGCGTTCTGGCCTGAAGAAGATCTCGTGGCAACTTGTCAAACTATCGCGCAACAAACCGGTGCAAAAATCACGTTAACAGAAAGCGTTGAGGAAGGTGTGAAAGGTTGTGACTTCCTATACACCGACGTTTGGGTGTCTATGGGTGAGTCTGCCGAGGCATGGGATGAACGTGTAGCGTTAATGACACCTTATCAAATCAATATGGACGTGATTAAGCAAACGGGTAATCCACATGTGAAATTCATGCACTGCCTTCCAGCTTTCCACAATGATGAAACCACCGTCGGCAAAGAAGTCGCTGAAAAATACGGTATGAAAGGCCTTGAAGTAACAGAAGAGGTATTTGAATCGGAATACTCCATCGTATTCGACGAAGCTGAAAACCGTATGCACACCATCAAAGCCGTGATGGTTGCGACGCTAGGAAGCTAAACCAGCGCGCAAAAACAGCCGATAAAAACCATGATGTAATCGCTTGCGCTCACGAAAGTTAAGCGTATAATGCTCGGCAATTTGTCTGAGGATTAAGAAATGACCACGCTGATTGCTGACGTAAAAACGCGATTTGCTCTCGCTAAGCGACTACGCTTACGTGGTGTTATTTTCGTTAATTCTATTGAATTTTAAAACCTCCCCATTGGGGAGGTTTTTTTATGTCCAAAATTCCTTTCGGTTATTTGGATGTAGTCATCAATGTTATAGGGAAGAAGATCATGGCGAACTCGCTTTACCAGAAGCACATCATCTCTATTCCAGAGCTTTCACGCGAAGAACTGGAACTTATCGTAGAAACAGCAGGTAGCCTTAAAAAAGCACCTCGACCAGAACTGATTAAAAACAAAGTCGTTGCAAGTTGTTTCTTTGAACCATCAACACGTACACGTTTATCGTTTGAAACAGCGATTCAGCGCATTGGTGGTGACGTGATTGGCTTTGATAATGATGGTAATACCTCTCTGGCGAAAAAAGGCGAAACACTCGCAGATTCAGTACAAGTCATCTCTTCTTACGTCGATGCCTTTGTGATGCGTCATCCACAAGAAGGCGCCGCTCGCTTGGCCTCTGAATTTTCAAATGGCGTGCCAGTGATCAACGCGGGCGACGGTGCAAACCAACACCCAACTCAAACGCTACTCGACCTATACACCATCGCGGAAACACAAGGGCGTCTAGACAACCTGAACGTCGCATTCGTAGGTGATCTAAAATATGGCCGCACAGTGCACTCACTGACTCAAGCCTTAGCAAAGTTTAACAACATCCGCTTCTTCTTTGTTGCACCAGATGCGCTGGCAATGCCAGATTACATCTGCGAAGAACTAGATGAAGCTGGCATTCAATATAGCCTACACACAGACATGGAAAGTGTGATTCCTGAACTGGATATTCTGTACATGACACGCGTACAGAAAGAACGTTTTGACGAATCGGAATACGCACATATTAAGTCGGCTTACATCCTAACGGCGGCACTACTAGAAGGCGCGCGTGAGAACTTGAAAGTGCTGCACCCACTACCACGTGTGGATGAAATTACAACTGATGTTGATAAAACGCCTCATGCTTACTTCTTCCAGCAAGCTCAAAATGGCGTGTATGCTCGCCAAGCACTGCTGGCGCTTGTTCTAAACGAAACACTGTAATCGAGGGGAAAAATCATGGCTAAAGAAACTCAATTGCAGGTAGAAGCAATCAAAAATGGTACGGTCATCGACCACATCCCTGCGCAAATCGGCATCAAAGTATTAAGACTGTTCGATATGCACAATTCATCACAACGCGTAACGATTGGACTGAACTTGCCATCATCAGCACTCGGTCATAAAGATCTACTCAAAATCGAAAATGTGTTTATCAATGAAGAGCAAGCGAGCAAGCTAGCGTTGTATGCTCCTCACGCGACCGTGAATCAAATCGAGAATTATGAAGTGGTGAAAAAGCTCGCGTTAGAGCTTCCTGAGCGCATCAATGATGTATTTGAATGCCCGAATTCAAACTGTATTTCTCATAATGAACCAGTAGAAAGCAGCTTTAGCGTGTTCGAGAAGAAACAAGAAATCCGCCTAAAGTGTAAATACTGCGAGAAAGTGTTCTCACGCGAGATCGTAACCGAGCGATAAACACGCCGCACGACTAGGCTGTGATACGTTTAAAATACCCTGCAATGTCAGGGTATTTTGCTCTTTACCTACCGAGGGTTTAGAGGCAAACTGAGAATCTTTATTCCCTACAACTGATGGAAAAAATCAAATGACGAAAGTACTTCACACTGAGTCTGCACCAGCAGCAATCGGTCCTTACGTTCAAGGCGTAGATCTAGGTAACATGGTTCTTACTTCAGGCCAAATCCCAGTAAACCCAGCGACAGGTGAAGTGTCTGCTGATATCGCAGAACAAGCTCGTCAGTCTCTAGAAAACGTAAAGGCTGTAGTTGAATCTTCAGGTCTTAAAGTATCTGATATTGTAAAGCTAACGGTTTTTGTTAAAGACCTAAATGACTTTGGCACAGTGAACGAAGTTTACGGCAAGTTCTTTGATGAGCACGGCGTAGCAAACTACCCTGCACGCTCTTGTGTAGAAGTGGCTCGCCTACCAAAAGATGTTGGCATCGAGATTGAAGCAATTGCAGTTCGCAAATAATTGTACTTGCTGACAAACATAAAAAACGGGTAGCTCAGGCTACCCGTTTTTTATTGTCTTTTCGTGATGATATCGCAGTAAAACTTAAGCAGCATTACGCTGTTTGACTTCTTCATCTAACGATTCAAGCTTCTCTTTCATCTGTTCACGACAGATATTCGCTAACTCGCGAATGCCCTCTTTACCATAGCCTTCAGTGCTGATTGGAGGTAGCATTTCAACAATCACATGACCATTGTTCCAACGGTTCAGCTTAATTTTATTCGTCGAGCTACATACGATAGGAATGATTGGCACACCTGCTCCAATTGCCGCATGAAAAGCACCTGTTTTGAATGGCAGCAAACCACGCCCACGAGAACGCGTGCCTTCTGGGAACATCCACACCGAAACATCACTTTCTTTCATGCTGCTCACGACCTGATCGATAGTACCTTTTGCTTTAGAGCGATTCGCTCGGTCAATCAGAATGTTACCCGTAAGCCAGTAAAGCTGACCAAACAGTGGCATCCAAGCCAAGCTCTTTTTACCTACTGTCACAACTTTCGGAGTCACAGCCGCAGAAACAGTAAACATGTCCCAGTTGTTCTGGTGGTTAGCAATGTAAACATGTTGGCCGCGTGAATACGCATCTTCAGGGATACGCAACTCTAACTTAATCCCAAACACACGAGACATCTTGGCAAACAAACGGCCAAAAGTGAAAACGTGCTTAGGGTTTCTAGGGCTTAATAGGCAGTAACCACAACCACCAATAAACATAACAATCGCAAAGATAGCGACAGCAAATACACGTAACAGTGCAATCATTCTTGTTCTCCAGGAACCGGCTTTTGCCAGATACAGCTATTAATATCTCTCTTTCCATAAAGGGAAAATATGGTCATGAGAGTGATATAAAAAAGCCGAAACTCAGGTTTCGGCTCTCTTGATATCCAAGTTACCTGCGGTGCAGTTTAACTTGCCTAGCTCACTCGCTCAATATTTGCGCCAAGTGCAGCCAGTTTATTTTCGATTTTGTCGTAACCACGGTCGATATGGTAAATACGATCAACGACGGTTTCGCCTTTAGCAATGCAACCTGCAATAACCAAACTAGCCGAAGCTCGTAGATCGGTTGCCATCACTTGCGCACCGCTGAGTGACTCAACATCACCACAGATAACCGTATTGCCTTCGATCTCAGCTTTAGCGCCCATACGCATGAGTTCTGGTACGTGCATAAAGCGGTTTTCAAAGATAGTCTCTGTGATCACGCCGCCACCTTTCGCCATCATGTTCAGAAGCGTAAATTGAGCTTGCATATCCGTCGGGAAACCAGGATGTGGCGCAGTACGTACACTTACCGCTTTTAGCTCGCGGTCGGTCATATCAACGGAGATCCAATCTTCACCCGTTTCGACAAGCGCGCCAGCTTCTTCCAGCTTGGCGAGAACCGCTTCAAGCAAATGAGCATTAGTGTTGCGACATACCACTTTACCGCCAGATACTGCTGCTGCGACAAGGAATGTTCCCGTCTCAATACGGTCAGCAACCACGTTGTGTTTACAACCGCCTAGGCGCTCAACACCTTCAATCGTAATGGTATCTGTGCCAGCGCCAGAGATTTTTGCGCCAAGCTTATTTAGGAAATCAGCGGTATCGACGATTTCAGGCTCACGCGCAGCGTTATCTAGTGTTGTTGTGCCTTCCGCCAGCGCTGCGGCACACATGATGGTGATCGTCGCGCCTACGCTGACTTTATCCATCACGATGTGCGCGCCTTTTAGACGGCCATCCACTTCTGCTTTCACATAACCATCTTCTAATGTAATGGTTGCGCCAAGCTGCTCTAAACCAGAAATATGTAGATCCACAGGACGAGCGCCAATAGCACAACCGCCTGGTAAAGAAACCTGACCTTGACCAAAGCGCGCCACCAAAGGACCCAAAGCCCAAATAGAAGCACGCATGGTTTTCACCAAGTCATAAGGCGCACAGTATTCTGTAATACTGCTTGGATCAACATGAACAGAGCCATTGCGGCTTACTTTCGCGCCTAAACGCTTAAGCAATTCCATCGTTGTGTCGATATCACGAAGGTGTGGTACGTTTGCCACTTCTACTGGCTCTTCCGCCAAGATAGACGCAAATAAAATCGGCAGTGCTGCGTTTTTTGCACCTGAAATGGTCACTTCACCAACTAGTGGTTTATCTGACCCAATAACTCGAAACTTTTCCATCAATAAACCTTAAAGCGACATCAATTTCTTATCACGAGCCCACTCTTCTGGTGTGAACGCTTTGATTGATAATGCGTGAATGTCGTTACGCTGGATGTATTCCATCAGAGGAGCATAAATTAGCTGCTGCTTCTTAACGCGGCTCATTCCATCGAAACAAGCATCAACAGCAACCACTTCATAGTGGCTACCTTCACCTTTCACATGCACTTCTTGAAGGTTTAGTGCTTCTTCTAATAACTGTTGTACTTTTGCGCTATCCACAATTTACCCCTGATAATTCTGTATGTGTTTGGCCACTAAAGATTCAACATTGCTCAGTTGAAACAAAGTGCGCAGTTGCGCCGGCACGAAACTGAGCATTATATGACAGTTTTGCTTTTTTGCATGCTCTAATAAGTGGATTAACATCACCATTCCTGCAGAGTCGACGCGCTCTATCTCTTTTAGCGAGCATTCCAGCTCCGATTGAGCAGGTTGCCATTGCTGTGCATACGCCCACAATGAAGGCACTGTATCTCTATCAAGTGCCCCTGTTAGCTTAAGAATGTTTTGATCCAATTGCCACTGAGCGGGAGTCTGGGCCATTATTTCTTCGCCTCGAAGCGGATCGGTTCTGCGGCCAATTTTTCTAAGTCTTTAGCAACAGATAGAATGCCTTCTTGACGAATTTTACTGTTCCATTCGGATTGTTTACTAGAAAGCAAACTAATGCCCTCTGCAATCATATCGAATGCTTCCCACTCACCAGACTGGTTGTCTTTACGCAGTTTAAACTCAAGTTTGATGTTTGGACGCGGAGTATCGATGATATCAACTTTAATGCTTGTAATACGCTTAGAGTCATCAATGCTAGGCTCAGGACCAAACTCAATTTTTTGGTCAGAGTATTGCGTCAACACTTGTGCATAAGACGCAATCAGGTAAGCACGAAATGCATCGATAAACTCAAGTACATCTTCACGCTTAGCACCTTTTAAGTTTGGACCAAGAAGTTTTAACCCTGCATAGCGGTAGTTGACGTAAGGCATTAGCTCTTCTTCAACGATCACTTTAAGTAAATTTGGATCTTGTTTGATTTTCGGCTGTTCGGCTTTCAATCTTTCGAACGTGACTTCAGCTACCTGCTTCATCATCTTATAAGGTTCAGTTTTATCCACCTCTGCTGCTGTTGCTCCAAAAACGCTAAACACAGCACAAACTGAAAGTAGTAATCTCGCTAACATAGTTATTCCTTACTTGAGTCGTCTGAACCACCTACGCTGTATAGTACTTGACCAATTAAGTCTTCAAGCACAAGCGCCGATTTGGTGTCTTCGATGGTATCACCATCCACCAGCATGACTTCATCATCAAAAACGAAGCCAGGTACTAAACCAATGTATTGCTCACCAATCAGGCCAGATGTCAAAATTTGTACGCTCGACGTTTCTGGGAACTGATTGTATTTGCTATTGATAGATAGTGTTACAACTGGCAATAAGTTGTCTGGGTTAAGCGAAATACTACTTACTCGACCAATCACAACGCCCCCCACTTTTACGGGAGAACGAACTTTTAAACTGCCAATATTATCGAACTCGGCTTTGAGGGTATAAGTATCACCAGAGCCAATGCTTTTTACGTCAGCAACTTGAAAAATCATCACAAGAATCGCGCAAATTCCCGCTAATACAAAGCTGCCAACCCATAATTCAGTTTTACGTGTTTGTTGCATGATTAATTCCCAAACATCAATGCGGTCAGTACAAAGTCTAATCCTAGTACTGCTAAAGAAGAATGCACAACAGTGCGCGTAGTTGCTCGGCTGATCCCTTCCGATGTTGGAATAGCATCATAACCGTTAAATAGAGCGACCCAAGTAACCGTAATTGCAAACGCAAAACATTTGATCATACTGTTACCAATGTCTTGTCCTAGCTCAACAGAGGACTGCATCGCTGACCAAAAACTACCGTGATCAACGCCTTTCCAGTCAACACCAACAAGCTGAGCGCCCCAAATTCCCACAGCCATGAAAATCATAGCCAGTAAAGGCATTGAGATAACCCCAGCCCAAAACCGTGGTGCAATCACTCGTTTCAATGGGTCTACCGCCATCATTTCAAGGCTAGACAGTTGTTCCGTTGCTTTCATTAGACCTATCTCTGCGGTTAACGCAGAACCGGCACGACCAGCAAACAAAAGTGCAGTAACAACGGGTCCTAATTCACGGAGTAACGAAAGCGCTACCATTTGCCCCAAACTGCCTTCTGCGCCGTAATCCACCAACACAACATAGCCTTGTAGACTCAAAACCATTCCAATGAACAGACCAGATACGACGATGATCGCCAGCGACTGAACACCAACAGAATAAAGTTGCTTAACAAGCAGAGGAAAGCTTCTGATCGGTTGTGGCTTAGAAAATAGCGCCCCAATCAACATGAAAGTCGCACGACCAAATGCTCCGCAAATAGAAAGCGTGCGTCGACCCAGCGAGGCGACAAAGTGAATGAAGTTATCGACCATCAAATAAGTCCTTTTCGATACTTTGAGAAGGGAAACGAAACGGTACAGGACCGTCGGCATCACCTTGTAAGAACTGCTGGACACGAGGATCAGAGTTTTGAGTCAGCTCTTCTGGCGTACCATAGGCGATGATTTTTCCATCGGCCATCAGGTATACCCAGTCAGCAATACTCATGACTTCAGGTACGTCGTGAGAAACCACAATAGAGGTCAAACCTAACGCTTGGTTTAGATTGCTAATTAGCTCAACCAAAACGCCCATAGTGATTGGGTCTTGCCCCACAAACGGCTCATCGTACATGATCAGGTCAGGATCAAGTGCGATTGCACGAGCCAAAGCAGCGCGTCTTGCCATACCACCTGAAAGCTCACTCGGCATTAATTGCGCCGCGCCGCGTAGACCGACAGCTTCGAGCTTGAGTAACACCATGGTGCGAATCAAATCTTCCGATAAATCGGTATGCTCTCTCAATGGAAAGGCGACATTATCAAAAACATTCAAATCAGTGAATAAAGCCCCTGACTGGAACAACATGCTCATTTTCTTTCGAGCATGGTAGAGTTTTTTACGCGAGAGAGAGGGAATATTGTCGCCATCAAACCAGATCTCTCCTTGCTCGGGATACAACTGACCACCAATCAAACGCAGCAGTGTTGTTTTACCAATTCCCGATGGTCCCATAATGGCCGTCACTTTGCCCTCAGGAACATGCAGATCAATATCATCAAAGATCATGCGTTCTCCCCGTGAAAAAGTGAGGTTGTTCACGGTGACTAAATCGTTGTTCGACATATCATCTCTTCTACTGTAGGAGCGTTGCAACTCACGGAATCATCAAGCAGATACTAATCGGAGTTGAATTCTACGTTTAATAAAGTAACGTCGGTACATTTATTAGGCTGCAATCATAAGCACATTGGCGTTGAATTTAAAGCACTGTTCAATTAAATAAAGTCGACTATATCCCTGCAATTTCTCATGGTTTATGACCTAATTAGCACGAAGTGTTTAAATCCTAGACCAGAATTGCTCATTTAAATGAGTGAGATTTACATACATTTTCGTTACTAACCTTTAATTTATTCTTCGTTTATCTTCCATTTTAGGCCGCAAAAGGTCAAAATTAGCGGTTATTCATTTTACTTATTTAATACTTAGGAATTCTCATGCTCGAAGCCGTTGCGTTGCTTATAGTCGGTCTTGTTTTGCTTGTTTGGAGTGCAGATAAACTTGTTTTTGGCTCTGCAGCGATAGCCCGCAACGTCGGTATTTCCCCGCTTGTCATCGGCATGACAATCCTTGCGATGGGCTCATCCGCCCCTGAGATGATGGTATCTGCAACCGCTGCTTGGGATGGCAAAACAGATACAGCGGTGGGTAACGTATTAGGCTCCAACATAGCGAACATTGCGTTAATCCTAGGTATTACAGCGCTGATCAAGCCTTTGTCGATTAGCTCCGCCGTCATCCGCCGAGAACTTCCACTCATGATAGCCGTAACCGTACTCGCTGGTATTCTGCTTTGGAATAGCCATCTCGGTTTTTATGAGGGTGTCTTATTGTTTGTACTCTTTGGGGCATTTTTATTTGCTATGTTGCAAATCAGCCGCAAAGAGCAAAAATCAGGTGATGTTTTTCTTGATGACCAAGAGTCAGAGATCCCAGAAGGCGTCAGTAACCCTAAAGCAATCATGTGGGTGGTTATTGGCTTGATACTGCTTCCTTTGGCAGCCAGCATGCTGGTTGATAACGCGGTAATTATTGCTAAACACTTTGGTATGAGCGACCTTGTTATCGGTCTAACTATTATCGCCATTGGCACTAGCCTGCCTGAACTGGCCGCATCACTTGCGGGAGTTTTAAAGGGTGAAGACGACATGGCTGTCGGTAACATTATCGGTTCGAATGTGTTTAACATTCTGGCGGTAATGGGGATTCCTGGCATCATTAATCCATCGGTGCTCAGTGAGTACGCGATGGGACGTGACTTCTGGGTCATGTTAGGCGTTTCATTGTTACTTGTCGCGATGTGTTTGGGTAAATCACGCAGTATTAACCGTATTGAAGGTGCCATCTTGTTTGTGTGCTTCTTAGGTTACCAAGTGTACTTATTCGCAAACATGACCGCTTAATTACCACGATCAATAAGTAGAGATCTGATATGTCCAATCAATTTGATTTTCGCGCTGCTGCTAAACAAGTTCTTGATATCGAAGTTGCTGCTCTGCAAGAGCTAGATACCTACTTTGATGATCAATTTGAAAAAGCGTGTGAACTTATCCTTTCCAACAACGGCAAAGTTGTCGTTATGGGTATTGGCAAGTCAGGCCATATTGGTAACAAGATTGCCGCCACTCTGGCAAGCACTGGGACTTCGGCGTTTTTCGTTCATCCAGGCGAAGCCGCACATGGTGACTTGGGTATGATTAGCCCTGGTGACATTGTGCTGGCAATTTCTAACTCTGGTGAATCAAACGAAATTCTGTCTCTATTTCCAGTATTAAAGCGCCTGAATATTAAGATCATCAGCATGACAGGTAAGCCAGAATCAAATATGGCCAAGCTGTCTGACTTACACCTGCAAATTACGGTACCTCAAGAAGCTTGTCCGTTAGGCCTGGCGCCAACTAGCAGTACGACTGCCACATTAGTGATGGGAGATGCATTAGCCGTAGCTCTGCTTCAAGCTCGTGGTTTTTCTGCCGAAGATTTTGCCCTATCTCACCCAGGTGGTGCACTGGGGAGAAAACTGCTACTTAAGTTGTCTGATATTATGCACTTTGGAGAAGCGTTACCTAAAGTTTCTCCTGACGCATTAATTCGCGATGCCCTGCTTGAAATTTCAGAAAAGGGGTTAGGCATGACAGCCATCGTCGATGAGCACGATGCTATGCTTGGTATATTCACCGATGGTGATTTACGTCGTACCTTAGACAAGCGTATCGATATTCATACGACGGCAATTGGCGAGGTCATGACGACAAACCCAACCACAGCACACCCTGATATGCTGGCGGTTGAAGGTTTGAACTTGATGCAGAATAAAAACATTAACGCTCTGATTTTATGTAAAGACGAAAAAATTGTGGGTGCACTGAACATGCACGATTTACTAAAAGCTGGCGTGATGTAATATCAGCACAAACATTTAAATCATTTATTAGACGAATAAAGGCAATGGTCAGGGAAGTACTGAGCTAAACGATAGGCCTTCATTATATGAGTTTTACTCGCCTTATTTATTTGCTCTTGATCTTCGTTGTAGCGTGGTGCGGTTATTACCTACTAACCCCTAAAGGCAACGACGCAATTCAAGTAGCACCAGATTCTGAACTGCCTATGTTCAGTGGTTCTGGATTAGAAAACATCACCTACGGTGAAGATGGTGTCCGCAGTTAC
The DNA here is from genome assembly GCF_033338835.1 of Vibrio sp. Vb0888. Taxonomy (NCBI): domain Bacteria; kingdom Pseudomonadati; phylum Pseudomonadota; class Gammaproteobacteria; order Vibrionales; family Vibrionaceae; genus Vibrio; species Vibrio sp. Vb0888. The sequence goes on along the minus strand of NZ_JAWOTL010000018.1, from coordinate 6,657 downwards.
ATCATTCGCTCCACTAACTTAGACCATTATGCTAAGAGTGGAGATACTATTTTTAATAACCCGACTTTGATGGTTTACCGTGAAGGTAGCGTCATTGAATGGAAGGTGACTGCCACAAGAGCAGTGTTAGATGAAGACCAAGTTTTGACTTTATATGACAAAGTCTTAATGCAAAATCTTCTGCCTGGTGCGAGTTTTGATACCATGGCAACAGACAAATTGGTCATTAATCTAACCAATCGTGATTTTAAAGCTGACCAACAAGTAATGTTGGTTGGACCACAATTTGAAACTACTGGAGGCGCAATGCAAGGTAACCTAAAACAGCATACTGCGACTCTGACAGATGAAGTTCAAGGTCGATATGAAACCGTTACACCTTAGCCTACTGGCACTGGTATTGGCGGCGCCTCAAGCGCTGGCACTCAAGTCGGATACTCAACAGCCGGTTTACATAAACTCTGACACCCAACAGGTGGATATGAAGAGTAACCAGGTTGTTTTTGAAGGCGATGTATCTCTTAAGCAAGGGAGCATCAATATCGATGCTGATAGAATCGTGGTAACTCGCGATCCTAAAACCGAAGCAATTAAACAGATTCAAGCATTTGGTAAACCTGCGAAGTTTTCTCAGCTGATGGACGATGGTAAAACACTTAGTGGTCAAGCTACGGAGTTGGATTACCGTATTTCTACAGACGAACTGACCATGAAAGGTCAAGCGCAGCTGGCGCAAGACAACAACACCATCAAAGGTTCTTCGATTCGTTACCAAATTGGTAAACAAAAGCTAGTCGCAGATAGCTCTAAGGAAGAGCGCGTTACGACCATTTTGCAACCCAATCAGATAGAGAACTAATATGGCAGTACTGAGTGCGAAAAACTTGGCGAAAAGCTACAAAAAACGCAAAGTCGTCACTGATGTTAGCTTAGAAGTTGAATCTGGTCAGATTGTTGGGCTGCTCGGTCCAAACGGTGCGGGTAAAACCACCTCGTTTTACATGATTGTCGGCTTAGTACCTCGCGATGAAGGCACCATTACCATTGACGACAATGACATCAGTATTTTGCCGATGCATAGCCGTTCACGACTTGGCATTGGCTATCTTCCGCAAGAAGCGTCGATTTTCCGTAAGCTTTCAGTAGAAGATAACATCATGGCCGTACTTGAAACTCGTCAAGAAATGACGAGGGAAGAGCGCCAAGATAAACTGGAAGATTTGTTGGAAGAATTCCACATCCAGCACATCAGAACCAGTGCTGGTATGGCACTATCAGGGGGTGAGCGACGCAGGGTGGAAATCGCTCGAGCTTTAGCGGCCAACCCTCAGTTCATTTTATTGGATGAACCTTTCGCTGGTGTTGACCCAATTTCGGTTAATGACATCAAGAAAATCATTGAGCATCTGCGCGATCGTGGTCTCGGAGTGTTAATCACTGACCATAATGTACGTGAAACACTGGACGTATGTGAAAAAGCCTATATCGTGAGCCAAGGGCACCTAATTGCATCGGGAACTCCGGCAGAAGTTCTCAATAATGAACAGGTGAAACAAGTTTATCTCGGCGAACAATTCCGTCTATGATTATATTAGGAACGGTAAGATTCTGAGCATTACAAGGTAAGTAACACTGAATGAAACCTTCATTACAACTCAAGCTAGGTCAGCAGTTAGCCATGACGCCACAGTTGCAGCAAGCGATTCGCTTATTGCAATTGTCGACACTCGATCTTCAACAAGAAATCCAAGAAGCGTTGGACTCAAACCCATTATTGGAAGTTGAAGAAGGCCAAGACGAGCCTCTAGCAAACGGTGAAGATAAGTCAGCGGTCGAGGCTGCTGATAGCAACAGTGCTAGCGAACCAACAGAAATTGACGTTCCAGATAGCTCCGATGTGATAGAGAAATCAGAAATTAGCTCTGAACTTGAAATCGACACGACTTGGGATGACGTCTACAGCGCGAATACTGGTAGCACTGGCTTAGCTCTTGATGATGATATGCCCGTCTACCAAGGCGAAACCACTGAATCATTACATGATTACCTCATGTGGCAGCTTGACCTAACACCATTCAGTGAAACCGACCGCACGATTGCATTAGCGATTATTGACGCTGTTGACGACTACGGCTATTTAACTTTGTCGCCTGAAGAGATTCATGAGAGCTTCGATAATGAAGAGATAGAGTTAGACGAAGTAGAAGCCGTTCGTAAACGCATTCAACAATTCGATCCTCTTGGCGTTGCATCGCGTAACTTACAAGAATGTTTGTTACTGCAATTGACGACCTTCCCAGAAGACACGCCATGGCTTGCTGAAGCCAAAATGATACTTGCGGATCATATTGATCACCTAGGCAACCGTGACTACAAGCTCGTCATCAAAGAGACTAAGCTGAAAGAAGCCGATCTGCGTGAAGTCTTAAAGCTTATCCAACAGTTAGATCCTCGTCCAGGTAGTCGCATCACTCCTGATGATACCGAGTACGTAATTCCAGACGTATCCGTTTTTAAAGACAATGGCAAATGGACCGTTTCTATAAACCCGGATAGCGTGCCAAAATTAAAAGTAAATCAACAATATGCTCAATTAGGCAAAGGTAATAGCGCGGATAGCCAGTACATCCGCAGCAATTTGCAAGAGGCAAAATGGTTAATTAAGAGCTTAGAGAGTAGAAACGAGACGCTACTCAAAGTTGCAAGATGTATTGTTGAACATCAACAAGATTTCTTCGAGTATGGTGAGGAAGCCATGAAGCCAATGGTACTCAATGATGTCGCTTTGGCTGTGGACATGCATGAATCCACGATTTCTCGTGTAACAACGCAAAAATTTATGCATACACCACGTGGTATTTTTGAATTGAAGTACTTCTTCTCTAGCCATGTTAGTACTGACAACGGCGGAGAATGTTCGTCAACAGCAATTCGTGCACTCATTAAAAAACTGGTCGCAGCAGAGAATACTGCCAAACCACTGAGTGATAGCAAGATTGCTGCTCTTCTGGCTGACCAAGGGATTCAGGTCGCAAGACGTACGATAGCCAAATATCGCGAATCCTTGGGAATTGCCCCTTCAAGTCAGCGTAAACGCCTATTATAAGGCACTAACTGAAAAGGAAAGTCTATGCAAATCAATATTCAAGGCCATCACGTTGATCTTACCGATTCAATGCAAGACTATGTAAATTCTAAGTTTCAGAAGCTCGAAAGGTTCTTCGACCATATCAATCAAGTGCATGTTGTACTAAAAGTTGAAAAAATTACTCAAATCGCGGAAGCTACGCTTCACATAAATCAAGGCGAAATCCACGCATCAGCCGATGACGAAAATATGTATGCCGCGATCGATTCGCTGGTAGATAAATTGGTTCGCCAACTTAATAAGCACAAAGAAAAACTAAACAGTCATTAATCATGCAACTGAGCGAAATACTGTCATTGGACTGCACCAAAAGTGCGGTCCACTGCACGAGTAAAAAACGCGCCCTTGAAATGATCAGCCGTATCGTGGCTGATCAAACGGGCCAAGATTCTACCGAGCTGTTCGAATGCATGCTCAATAGAGAAAAAATGGGCAGTACCGGTATCGGAAACGGTATTGCGATCCCTCACGCGAGAATGCAATCAAGCGACAAGGCCATTGCTGTCTTACTGCAATGTGATGAAGCAATCGAATTTGATGCGATTGACAATCGACCTGTCGATCTTCTTTTTGCGCTCCTTGTACCAGAAGAACAGTGCAAAGAGCACCTCAAGACTCTATCCTCTATGGCAGAACGTCTGAGCGATAAGCAAGTATTAAAACTACTGCGTAATGCTCAGAGTGATGAAGAACTTTACGACATCATGATTCACCAATAAGCAGGACTAACTCCATGCGACTAATCGTTGTTAGCGGGCACTCAGGTGCCGGTAAAAGTATTGCGCTTCGTGTACTGGAAGACTTAGGTTACTACTGTGTTGATAACCTGCCAGTTAACTTGCTGGACGCATTTGTTCATTCTGTTGCTGACAGCAAACAGAATGTTGCAGTCAGCATTGATATTCGTAATATTCCTAAAAAGCTAAAAGAACTGACGAGTACACTAGAACAGTTAAAAACTGAGCTTGATGTGACCATGCTTTTCTTGGACGCCAATAAAGAAACGCTACTCAAACGCTACAGCGAAACACGCCGAATTCACCCGTTATCTTTAGGTGGCACCTCCCTCTCGCTCGATCAAGCCATCGAGCGTGAGAAACAAATTTTGACGCCACTCAAAGCGCATGCAGATCTGGTCCTAAATAGTAGTGGGCAGTCTTTGCATGAATTGAGTGAAACCGTGCGTATGCGCGTTGAAGGCAGAGATCGCAAAGGGCTCGTTATGGTATTTGAGTCTTTTGGTTTTAAATACGGCCTGCCTTCCGATGCCGATTACGTATTTGACGTTCGCTTCTTACCTAACCCACATTGGGAACCAGCACTACGCCCGCTTACAGGTCTGGATGCTCCTATCGCCGCATTTTTAGAGCAACACCAATCGGTGTTAAGTTTGAAATATCAAATTGAAAGCTTTATAGAGAATTGGTTACCTCTGCTTGAGAAAAACAACCGCAGCTACCTGACCGTTGCAATCGGTTGTACTGGTGGTAAGCACCGCTCGGTGTACTTAACTCAGCAAATCGGTGAATACTTCGCCAACAAAGGACACCAAGTACAAATTCGCCATACCTCACTAGAGAAAAACGCTAAGGAGTAGCCGTGGAGTTAAGTCGTAAAGTATTGATTCAAAACCGCCTTGGCTTACATGCTCGTGCAGCAGTCAAACTGGTCGAACTGGCACAGAGCTTTGAAGCGGTCATCACCATCGACAATGAAGAAGACAAAACCGCCACAGCAGACAGCGTAATGGGCCTGTTAATGCTAGAGTCCGCTCAAGGACAATACGTCACGATCCACGCAACGGGTGGGCAAGCGGAAGAAGCACTGGATGCCGTTTGCCACTTGATCGAAGATAAATTTGATGAAGGCGAGTAGTTTACTCGCTTTTTTCTTACCTCCCATTATCTTTCTCTTCCCTGACCTAATAAATAAATTTGCTTAGTATCATAAGTTGTTATTAAAAGGCGCCTAGAATTAAGTTATTATTCAACGCATTGTAAATATCAGGAATTGGGAGGAATGAATGGCAGAGCAAATTGAATTCGACCAAGCTCACCAAGCCCTCCAAGAAGTCACAGAAGCGCTAGAAAATGGTCGCTTCGTCCATGTTCGTCGTCAATTACAGGACATGGAACCTGAGGATATCGCTCACCTTTTAGAAGCCTCCCCACGGAAGAGCCGTGAAGTTCTTTGGCAACTCACCGACCCTGAAGATTATGGTGAAATCCTTGACGAGCTGAACGAAGACGTCAAAGACAGCCTCGTATCCAAAATGGCACCAGAAGCGCTTGCAGAAGCGACAGAAGGCATGGATACCGATGACGTGGCTTACGTACTGCGTAGCTTGCCTGACAACCTGTCACGCGAAGTCCTGTCGCAAATGGACTCCTCTGACCGTCTACGGGTCGAAACCGCCCTATCCTACCCAGAAGACACTGCGGGTGGACTGATGAACACCGACGTCATCACAATTCGTGGTGACGTCGATGTGGACGTAGTTTTGCGTTATCTACGTATGAAAGGCGAGCTTCCAGAAGCTACGGATGCCCTGTATGTGATCGATGAAGAGAGTAAGCTCATCGGTGAACTGCCGATCACGACGCTTATTACCACTCAGCCAGACGTAAAAATCATTGATGTAATGGAAGACGCGGACGAGGCCATCACCGTCGATACTAGCGACTCAGATGTTGCGAGTCTGTTCGAACGCCGTAATTGGGTATCTGCACCTGTTGTTGATGAAAACTTGCATTTGGTCGGTCGTATCACCATCGATGACGTGGTTGATGTTATTCGTGAAGACGCGGAACACTCGATGATGAGTATGGCGGGTATGGACGATGACGAAGATACTTTCGCGCCTGTTGTAAAATCAGCTCGCAAACGCAGTATCTGGCTTGGCGCTAACGTATTAGCCGCCCTTGCTGCTGCTTCCGTTTCTAATATGTTTGAGGCCACATTAGATCAAATGGCGGCCATTGCAGTATTGATGACGATTGTTCCGTCCATGGGTGGTGTCGCTGGTAACCAAACCGTCGCACTAGTGATTCGTGGTCTTGCTCTTGGTCATATCGGTGACTCAAACAAACGCGAACTGTTAATGAAAGAAGCTTCGATCGGCTTACTCAACGGTATCATGTGGGCGCTGATTATTGGTGGTATTGTTGTTGCTTGGAAAGGTAACTGGATGCTCGGAGGAATCATTTCCGCCGCCATGCTGACCAACTTATTGGTCGCAGGTATTGCAGGAGTAACGATTCCAATCCTATTGAAAAAAATGAACATCGATCCTGCTTTAGCTGGTGGTATGGCATTAACAACGGTGACGGATGTGATTGGTTTATCTGTCTTCTTAGGGCTTGCCACAATACTGATTACCTAACAGAAAAAACGAAAAAGCCTGATGAACACATCAGGCTTTTTTGATTCTGATGTGCCGTCCTAAATAAGGTTGACACTTTCCACCCCCCAAAATTGGAGAGTGTTATGAAATCAACAACTAAAAGAAC
>NZ_JAWOTL010000017.1:0-69494 GCF_033338835.1 Vibrio sp. Vb0888 | reverse complement strand
TTTTAGATCTGAATCAATGACTGGGCGAATATCTGGGCGGATAACCTTTAATACCACTTCTTGGTTAGTGTCTTTTATGCGCGCAGTATGTACCTGAGCAATCGACGCAGACGCCAGTGGTTTGATATCAAACTCGGTAAACCATTTTTCTAACGGACCACCTAATGCTTGCTCCATCTGCTTTTTTGCCAACTCGCCATCAAAAGGCGCGACTTGGTCTTGAAGTAAAGCTAGGGGATCAGCGATATGCGGAGGAAATAAGTCACGGCGCGTCGACATCATCTGACCGAACTTAATCCAAACCGGCCCCAGCTCTTGCAGTGCTAAACGCAGACGTTCACCGAGTGGTTTTTCTGGGTGCTTGTTCTTAATCCAAAACAAGCTTTTGCGCAGTAAAAGCGGCGCTTTGGTCAGTTGGTGATCGGGAAGCAGCTCATCTAAGCCGTATTCCAGTTGTACTTTGGCGATGTGGTATAAGCGCTTTAGTTCTGCTGGCGTCATGGTTTCTCCAATGCAGGCTTATCTGCATCCAGCTTATTCAGCAAAGCCGTTAAACGAGCTTCAATGCGAGAAGCCTGGCTGCGAACCTCATCAACTTGGTCGCAGAAATAGGCCACTTCTAACGGAGCGGGAGCCAGTTTCCATTCTTCAGTCACTACTTGCGCAAGATGACGCTGGTGTTTTTCTGCTTGAGACGCAAGAAAGTTGCCGATGTTTTTTGAACCTTGCACAAAGGTATGTGCGGCGACATCGCCAGTCACGCGAGACAACCACTCTTCAACATCTGGTTTGCAATCCACCATCAACTGAGAGAATTTCTGCGCCAATTGAATATCGCCTTCGAGTTCAAGTTTATCTTGTTTAATAAGACGAGTGATGTTGGCCTGATCGCGCAGCTCTGGTAACACACTCAAGTTGAGCGATAGATAGCAGTTAGGCTGCCCTTCGTAATGACCAAGCACATCAATTTGCTGACTAAAAACGAATGTCAGTGTTTTATTGATCTCTTTCAGGTGAACTTGAATAACTTGACCTTTTAGACGCGCTAAACGACGGCCCAATGCAGGGTCGTCTTTGATCAGTGTATTCAGTGACGTTTCAATCACAGCGGTGATAAGTGGTTCAAATGGCATGCCGTTAACCCTTAGAATTTATAACCGCGATGCAAAGCCACAATACCACCAGTTAAGTTGTAGTATTTGGTGTTTTCAAAACCTGCGTCTTGCATCATGCCTTCCAGCGTTTCTTGGTCTGGATGCATACGGATTGACTCCGCTAGGTAGCGGTAACTCTCTGAGTCATTCGCAACTAGCTCACCGATTCTCGGCAACAAGTGGAATGAATATGCGTCGTATACTTTAGATAACGGCTCTAGCACTGGTTTTGAAAATTCCAACACCAATAGACGGCCGCCAGGCTTCAGTACGCGGAACATTGAACGAAGCGCTTTGTCTTTGTCTGTCACATTACGCAAACAAAAACTGATGGTGATAACATCAAAATAATCATCAGGGAACGGCAGTTCTTCTGCGTTGGCTTGAACATAATGCACGTTACCCACAATACCGTTGTCACGCAGTTTATCGCGACCAACGTTAAGCATTGAGTTATTGATATCGGCAAGGATGACATGGCCTTCATCGCCAACAATGCGCGAGAATTTCGCCGTCAAATCACCCGTACCACCACCTAGGTCAAGAATACGTTGGCCAGGGCGAGCACCACTACAATCGATAGTGAAGCGCTTCCAAAGGCGGTGAATACCACCAGACATCAGGTCATTCATGATGTCGTATTTTGTTGCCACGGAGTGGAATACTTCGGCAACCTTAGTCACTTTTTCGTCTTTTGCCACTGTAGAGAAACCAAAGTGAGTGGTTTCATTCTCTAACGCTGTATTGGATTGCAAACTTGTGTCCGTCATTCTAATTCCTCTTAGGCAGCGCTTTCCTCTACGGGGCGTTTGTTGACAAATAAAATCGCCCACTGCACTGCGGGCGATTAGTTTACTTTATCCTCAGCCGGATGTCTTTCTACTAACGGGTCATTTTCTGAAAATGCATCACTCTGCGCTAACTGCGCGAGGTCGGAAGAAATCGGTCGTTTAATTTCAACTCCCAAGTGTTTAAAGCTTTCGGCTTGGCGAATCACATTTCCGCGCCCTGTGGCAAGCTTGTTCATCGCACCTTGATAGCTTTGATTCGCCTTATCCAGCGCACCGCCGAGCCCCTCCATGTCGTCTACAAACAATCGTAATTTGTCGTAGAGTTTTGTCGCACGCTGCGCAATCATTTTGGCGTTTTCATTTTGGCGTTCATTGCGCCATAGATTATCAATGGTGCGCAATGCCACCAGCAACGTTGTTGGGCTCACCAAAATGATGTTTTGCTCCATCGCGTCTTTAATCAAGCTCGGATCGGCTTGAATCGCGACTTGGAACGCCGGCTCAACCGGGATAAACATCAGAACATAGTCCAAACTCTGAATACCTTTGAGTTTGTGGTAGTCCTTCATGCTTAACCCTTTGATATGTGCACGTAGAGCAGCTAAGTGCGCATTCAAAGCCTGATCGCGCTCAGCATCAGTTTCGGCGTTGAAGTAGCGCTCATAGGCAACCAGCGCCATTTTAGAATCCACAACCACTTGTTTGTTTTGTGGGAGATGCACAATGACATCAGGTTGGTAACGCTTGCCTGCTTCATTTTGTAAGTTCACCTGAGTCTGATATTCGTGCCCTTCACGCAAGCCAGATTCGGCAAGTACCCTAGCGAGCACCACTTCGCCCCAGTTACCTTGCTGTTTGTTGTCCCCTTTCAACGCTTGGGTCAAATTAACCGCTTCGCGCGTCATTTGCTCGTTCAAACGTTGCAGGTTTTTCAGCTCATGCACTAAGGTATGGCGCTCTTTAGCTTCTTGGCTAAAGCTGTCATTAACGTGCTTTTTGAACCCTTCTAACTGTTCTCTAAGCGGTGACAACAAGCCTTCTAAACTCTGACGGTTTTGCAAATCGACCTTCGCTGTTTTTTCTTCAAACAGTTGATTTGCCAAGTGCTCAAATTGTTGTTTCAAGCGTGCTTCTGCTTGTTCTAAAATTTGCAGTTTTTCGGCATTAGCTTGGTTAATTTGCTCATGGCGAGCTTGCTGTTCACGCAGTTGCGTTTCTAGACGTGATTTGTGTTCACGCATTTGACCAAGCTCATCAAAGTATTGCTGGCGCTCTTGCTTTACAGCCTCGAAGTAACGCAGTTTTTCCATTGCTGCCATCAGCTTTCCATGTGTTTGGCGTACTTCAAACGCGGCTTTATCACGCTCATCATCTAACTCATCCAACTCTTGCTGGGCATCGGCAAGGCTTTGCTTGACCTGTTCAAGTTGCTGTTGATGAAGCTGTTTTTCTGAAAAAAGTTGTTGCTCGAGAAGCTGAGTTTGGGTGATAAAACGCTGTTTCACCCACCAACCGGCAGCGACACCACTAAGCGTGGCAGCACAAAGAGAAGAGAGAATGAGAGATTGGTACTCAAGAATCCATTGCATAATAGCGAGTTAGCCTGTGTTTTGTATCTATAACAATGGTATTTAGACACTGGATAAATGTCCAGTTTGTTGGATGAAAAATCCTCGCATACACTAGGCCTTCCTATAATATTCTTTCTTCCGCTCAAATTATCCAAACCGAGCGGCACATCATCACGCAGAGGCATCATGAACGAGCGTCGCGCCCTAGGATTTGGGCTCTCAGCAGTATTACTTTGGTCTACCGTTGCAACCGCATTTAAACTCACGTTGGCAGAATTTACGCCTATTCAAATGCTATGCATTGCCAGCATCGTCTCTGCGATTGCGCTAACAGTAATCTGTGGTGTGCAAGGTAAACTGGGCCAGTTAAGCGCTACATTTTTCTCAAACCCTTGGTATTACCTACTGCTTGGGTTGATTAACCCTTTGGCGTATTACGTTATTCTGTTCAAAGCATATGACTTGCTGCCCGCATCTCAGGCTCAAGCGATCAACTACAGCTGGGCCATCACCTTAACGCTAATGGCCGCTGTTTTCTTAGGACAAAAGATCCGTGGTAAGGACTGGCTGGCTTGCGGTTTTAGTTATGTCGGCGTGATAGTGATTGCCACACAAGGCAATCTTTTAGGCATGGAATTTGAGAGCCCGTTGGGTGTTGGTCTTGCGCTGCTATCAACGCTGCTGTGGGCCGGTTACTGGATTTTAAATACCAAAAATAAGGCCGACCCTGTGGTTGGCGTTCTGCTCGGCTTTTTGGTCGCTATTCCATTCGCCATTGGTTTAAGTCTTTATGAAGGTGCTGGCTGGCAGATGATCTCAGCTAAAGGCTGGGCAGCGGTGACGTATGTCGGACTGTTTGAAATGGGGATCACTTTCGTTTTGTGGCTGAGCGCACTCAAATCAACGCAAAACACCGCGCGTATCAGTAATCTGATCTTTGCTTCTCCATTTATCTCACTCATGTTGTTAGCTACCATCATCGGCGAAGAAATTCATCCTTCAACCTTGATTGGCCTAGTATTGATCATCAGTGGCTTAGTCATTCAGCAAGTCTCATGGGGCAAGAAAACCAAAGCGGTAAACGCTTCTTAATCACCTATCAAAAGCCCTAAAAAACGATGCAATAAGTTGGATAAAAAAGAGATATAGATAACATTTTAATGATAGAAAGCACTTTACGCTGCTAGGATTTAGCTACGCGTTGGATACGATACTCACAAAGCCCAATAGCTTACGCTAGATTCTAATATAATTACCTTTGGGCGATTTAGGACTCGTTATTAATTATGTTTCGCTTCGCTATTCCTTCGCCTTTGATGGCAGACTGGCAACACGTTCTGCGACAATGCTGTAATGTAACTCAAGCTCAGGGACAGCTTTATACTCTGAGCGATACTCAGCAGTGGCTATCGACTGAGGTGTCCACCTCAACCCAAAATCATCGTGCGATCGTCGATGTGATAACGCAAGTTGTCGATCACTTTACGCCGACAGATTTTACAGTTAGCCATACCCCCTTTGAAGAGCAAACCTTGAGCATAGGACCGATTTGGCTACCAAATGGCAAATTGCTTGCCGTACTGACACTGACTCACCCTAATGATCAATCAACGGTTGTTTCGGCATGGCTAAGCGCAATAGCGGGGCGGATCAGCTTTGATATCAACTTGCACTGTCAGCAAGAACAAACGCGACATCAAAGCGCGGAAATAAAGCCAACACCAACACTACAAGAGTTTATCGACTGCCTTGAAGACCACGTATGGATAAAAGGCATGGATGGTCTTTATTCGATGACCAACCGAAGCGTAGAAAATGCGTGGCAAAAAACCAACAGTGAAATCATTGGAAAAGACGATTTTGCTCTGTTTAGCCATGAACGTGCGGAAAAATTCATTGATGCCGATAAATTGGTGGTAGCCACGGGCACGCAAAATATTGTTGAAGAATGCCGTCAAATTGATGAAAACAATAACCCCACTTGGCTAGAAACCATTAAGTCTCCTGTCCGTGATCATGCGGGAAACTTAATCGGCATTCTGGGGATGACACGTAACATCACCCGCCGAAAAATGGTAGAAACGCAGCTCTCCTTAGCGTCCCAAATTTTCAACAATTCGCAAGAAGGCATGGTCATTACAGACCGCAATGCCAACATCATTGATGTAAACACGGCTTTTACCCAAATTACAGGTTACCGCTCTGAAGAGGTGATAGGAAAAAACCCACGAATTCTGCGCTCAGGCCATCATGATCAAGGTTTCTATCAACAGTTGTGGCATCAACTCGAAAACAAAGGCCAATGGAAAGGCGAATTCATCAACAGAAAGAAAGATGGCAGCATTTATCCGCAATTAGCGACCATTAGCGCCGTAATGGACGATAAAAACCACCTTATTAACTACATTTGTGTGTTTGAAGATATCTCTGTGCGTAAGGCACACGAAGAAAAGCTGCAGCGCATGGCTTTTTACGATCCATTAACCAATCTACCTAATCGCACTCATTTACTTAGCTTACTCGAGCAACACATCGAAACCGGACACAAAAGCCAGCAGACGTTTGCCACCCTATTCTTAGATATCGACCATTTCAAACACATCAACGATAGCATGGGCCACTTCTGTGGTGACCAATTGCTGTCTAAGTTAGCGATTCGTCTGCAAGATGTGCTTCACCTCAATGCGCATGTGGCTCGCATTGGCGGCGATGAATTTGTGATTATTTTGCCAGACATCCATAGTGATGTTGCCTTACTGGAAACCGTCGGCAATATTCTAAGCGTATTCCAGCAACCATTCGACTTGGCAAACCACGACTCACTTCGTGTCTCGACCAGTATTGGTATTGCCTTGTACCCAAGAGACGGTCAAGACAGTGAAACCTTACTGAAAAACGCAGACACCGCGATGTACTTAGCGAAGAAAAATGGACGCAACGGCTACGCGTTTTACTCACCGGATTTGACCGATAAATCCGTATCCCATGTACGCATTCAATCCGCTTTGCATCAAGCAATAGAAAAACAACAACTCCGGTTAGAATTCCAACCGCAATACAACTTGGAACAAAATTCGATTGTCGGCGTGGAAGCTTTATTACGCTGGCAGCATCCAGAGTTTGGCCTTGTACCACCAGCAGACTTTATTCCAATTGCAGAAAAAACAGGGCTGATTCAAAGTATTGGTGAGTGGGTGTTACAACAAGCTTGTTTGCAAGGTAATGCTTGGCTGGACCAAGGCATCGAGTTTGGCAAAATCGCCGTCAATGTTTCTGCGTTGCAGCTTCAGCAGTCAAATTTCATTCAGCGATTAAGTACTATCCTCGATAACACCGGATACCCTGCCCAACGGTTAGATTTGGAGATCACAGAGAGCTTTTTACTGATCGACCCTCAACAAGCCATTGCATCGTTAAATCAATTACGAGAGCTGGGTATTGAGATTTCTCTGGATGACTTTGGAACTGGCTATTCGTCTTTGTCTTACTTGAAAGGTTTGCCAATCAACAAACTGAAAATTGACCGCTCATTTGTCAGTGATGTCCCAAGTAATAGCGACAGCAACGCGATTGTGAATGCCATTATTGCCATGGGAAAAACGCTGTCGTTGAAAGTCGTCGCGGAAGGGATAGAAACTCGGGAACAAGCCGATTATTTATTCGAAAAAGGCTGTATTTATGGTCAGGGATATTTATTTAGTCAGCCAGTGAGCGCTGAAAAACTGTTTCATTGAACCAGCTTGCTCCTCAAGTCACTCTCGCGGTGCCACGTCCGCGGAGGTGATTTGCTTTGCTTGATTTTGGGCTGATTGGCACAGCTCTAGGCGATCAACCAAAATATTGATACAAACCAGCAACGGCACACCGATCAATAGTCCCATTCCGCCCCAAAGCCAGCCCCAAAAAACAAGCCAAACAAAAATCACTAATGGGTTTAAATTAAACCTTTTCCCCAATAGTGTTGGTGTAACAAACTGACTTTCAATCAAATTGAGCAGTAAATAGATAGACACAACCGTCAGCATAAAACTGACCGACTCCAACTGAAGATAAGCAACAAAGCCAAAGCTCATCATGGATATGACAGGGCCGAGGTACGGCGCAAAATTCATCACGCCTGCAAATGCGCCCCATAGAAATGGATCTTCAAGGCCTAGAACAAAAAACACGGCCCCGACACTCAACCCCAGCCCAGCATTCACTAAAGTGATGGTGCCAATATATCGAGATAGGTCTTTCTGTAGCGCTTTGACCAACTCAATCGCTTGGCGCTGTTTGGCGAACCCATGTAAGTAAGACACTGACTTTCGAAATAAGCTTCGTCCATGATTGAGCATAAAGTAAACCATAAACAGCACGATCATCGCTTGTGTCAAAATCGTCGGCGTAGTGGTCGCGAGCGTTTTTACCAAAGAAAATACGGTGTTGTTCCCGACCTCATCCATACTCATATCGTTGGCGATATTCAATGGAGTATTAAGGTGATCAGCCGAAGCTTTAGTAACTTCGCTTACTTCTTGCGACACATTTTTCACGATACTGGGCAGCTCAGACCACCATTGCTTGGCGGGCTCCGACATGGCGGCAAGACCAATAATTGAAGCGCCAACGAGGAATGACAGCGTCAACACGACGGTAATAGCACGTGGTAAGCCTTTGTCTTCAAGATAATTAATGAAAGGACTGCACAGCAGAGAAATAAAGGTGCTAAGCACAATAGGTAACAATATTGGCTTGGCAAAATACAGCCCTGGGACGAGTAACAGGACGAGAAGCGTTGCACCAATCGCAGTGTTGGCAGGAATGTTCAATTTCGCTGTCATAATAAGCTCAGAATCGGTAAGAAAATTTTGCGGTGAAATCCGCTATTAGAGTGGTTCGCCCTCTGTCGTCGCAGCGTTGCTTACTTGTGTTGCTGCATTTCCATTTTGCTCCGCATCTGACTCATCCAGAGAAGCTGCCGCGACCGGCTTTGTGAGCGAATCGGTAATATCAGACACGCTGCTAACCAATAGCCCCATTGACGAAATAGAAGAAGTCAGTCGAGACAATCGACCTGCTTTTGCTGCGGTAACGGCAACGACAGCACTAATGCCTAATGTCGTCCAAGGGTTTTCTCTCACAAACTTCTTGGTGGTAAACGTGAACATTTCCATCGACAAACAGCATTGCTCTAGAGACGCTTTACCTTCCATCCGCTTGATCCGCATGGCTCGATTGAGCTTTTGTAGCGAGCGCATCCCACCCCTCCTGTAATTGTTCTGTCGTATTTTTGAATCCAAGAAATCCAACTAAACGCTTCTGCCACCAGGCTAAAGCAAATAATGCCAAGCCTAATGATGTGATAAATACACCCACGGCAACATACACGTTGGCAGTTAACTGATAAGCCACCACCCCAGAGGCAAGGCACAAACTGAATACGAACAATACCGACAATAGGGTAAAAACAACGGTACACAGCAAAATCTGACGCACTGCGGACACGTTAACTTTCATCTCCAAGAGGAACAAATCCAACGTTGAACCTGACCATGCTTTTAGCGATTTCGTCAGTTGGTCCAATTGCGCAAGAATGCTGCTCAAACCATTAATGGTTTGTTGGATATCCTGTTCTTCTGCCCCATCAGGGGCTCGGCCGCTGTCTGAAGCCGCCGAGCCTGATTGCTGATTGGTAACTTGCCCTGAGTTATTCATGTGAAGCCTCGCCTTTCTGTTGTGTGGCTTAATCCTTGGTGACCACTATTATTTGATCAGCTTCGAAACCGCCCAACCAGCAAGGAAGGCACAGCCTATGCTCAGCAATGGGCGCTCCTTGATTACATTTTCTGCCGACTTAGTCGCCTGCTGAACTTGCTGTGCACCTACATCCAGCTTCTCTTTGGCTTGGTCTTTCATCGCGCCAACGGCTTCCGTCGTGGCTTGTTCCGCTAAGTGATATGCTTCTTCTAACTGCTCTTGAGGTTTTACTGTGCTTTCTTTTGTAGTAGCCATAACTAGCCTCCATTAATGAGTTGAATAGTGAATCAAGTGAAACAATGTTTGACCTCACTTACTCCCTACAAAGCCATATCCATGCCAGAATTTTAAGTTATTGTTTTTTATTGATTTTATTTTTATTTTGATAAAAAGCCGTATCTGTACGTGTAATTCTTTCCAGGCTTTCCCCGCCATTCTTGTAATTTTTTCTTAGCGCCTTACCGACTGTTAGCAAGTTATTGCAAAAAAAAGACATTAAGTCACTGATTAATAAGACTTAAAATTCATTGGCATACAACCTGCAATTAAAGATGAAACATCGTGTTTGTATTCCATACGCTCAAACACCCCTATCACCAGTAAATAAGGAGTGGCATATGAAAAATGAAAACATCGCCTCAATCATTGAGCTTATCGAAAGCGGAAATGAAATTTACAACAAGGCCATCGAGAACATTGACAACACTTCTTTGAATAATGTGTTGGTAGAACTGCTCAGAGTACGTGAGCGTGCAGTCATTGAGCTCACTCCCTACTCTCTAGCAAGTAACAATGAAGAATCTGCCGACGACACTCCGGTTTCCTACACCATCAAGGCGCGTGAGGTCTACAGCGACGTGATGAAGGAAGTGTCCTCTGACAAAGAGTCTATGTATTTAGAACAGCTTGAAGGTGTCGAAAGCAAGGTACTCAAAGAGATTGAGAATTTGATTACTTCCCACCCAGAGCAGGCGGATAACTCGGTTCTGCTGAAAGTTCGTAGCGATATAAAAAGCTGCAAAGAAAAACTCAGCAGCATCAGCCTTATTAGCTAAAACTTGGTGGTCGCCTTTGCAATAAAGCTCGGTATTGATCAAAGAAATGGCCAACTTGCTTTGGCCATTTCTGACAAGCCCACAGGCGCATTAACATAACCATCACGAGAAATGTCCCACGACAATAGTCATAAATAAAGAGGTCACTATGACATTGGATAACAATCGAGTAAGGGAGCTACTCGTAAAAATGACACACCATCGCCAAACGTGTTTGCCTCTCGTTAACCCGCAATCACATATGACACTCGCAAGAGCGGCATATCGATTCGTGAAAATAGAAAAAGTGATGATCAAAAAGATGGCGAAGCTGTTTTTCGACCAAGATGGTGAACAATTCATTGCAGAAAATGCCACCGAATACGGCGTTGCCGAGCTAGGTAATTACAAAGAAATGCATTTTATGAATAAATTACTGTTAGATGATTTAAAAGCCCTGCTTAGAGCCATTGACGACACCAACTTAACCGCACTTGTTTCTTATTGGTTAGCTGCTTTACAAGTTGAAAACGATGAAATTGAAAAGCACTTACCTCAGGGTGAGTAATTATACTCGCCCTTCTTTCTTCACTTTGTTTAACCCTCATCCCCAATCAACCTAATAAAAAGGTGTAGATAGACAAAAGCCGCTGCATCTACGCAGCGACCTTAATAGCCTTTTTACGACGCACACCAAATCATCAAACAACACAGAAAAAGCGCCATGTAGAATACGAAGCAAATGGCGCGTTATCCGCGGATTACAGTGTTAAAGCGAAGCTGATTTACGTCTCTGGCTTGGAACAAATACGTTCAATGACTTTGGACGCAGCTTGATTGCCAGTTGCTCATCAGAATACAGTTCACCATCAATCACATACTCAATCGGTTTATTCGCAGAAATAGTGACGCTCTGAGCCGTCGCGTATTGAAAATGTGTCGATTCTTCCTGTGCGCCTACGCTCGTTAATGTCAGATCCGACAAGGCGATAAGACGTCCGCCTAAAGACTCGGTGTTATCTAAATATGTGATATGCAGCTTGCCATCATCAGGCTGCGGCGCATCACCACCTTGGGCAAGCAACGTACTAAATGGAGCGATATTCGCAACGACAAAACTATGGACTTCAAGCGTTTGTGTATTATTGTCGTGGTTTCCATCTTCAGTTGGAGCGTCTAACGAAACGGTTAAAGCTTGCGTTTCTTCCGCCACTACAGCATTAAAAAAGCCAGTGAGGTAAGCGAGTTGTCCAAAAACATTTTTCTCTTCTCGCTGAGCGTGCTCGATCATCTTCTGTTCTAGCCCAATACCTAAGACCAATAAAATAAGCCGCTGATTGCAGTCCGCAGTATCAATACGTTGGCAGTGTCCGCCAAGCAACGCTTCACACGCTTTTTCGACCGGTGAGAATTTGGCGCCAACGCCATAGAGCACATGACATAACGCATTGGCAGTTCCGAGCGGAACAATACCGAGTTTTAGGTCGGTATCCACCAATTGGCTAGCCACCTCTGTTACTGTGCCATCGCCACCAGCTACGATGATTTGCTTAGCTCCACTTTCTTTTGCCTGTTGTGTTAGCTGCTCGGCGCTGAGGTTTGTGGTGGTTTGATGAATACTCAAGCGATATTTTTGGGTTAGCTCACGAATCAAGTGCTGTTCGTTTTCCTCCCATTTGCCGCCACCTGAAACAGGGTTAACCACCATCCAAGTGGATTGATCCAGCCCCAGTACGCCTTTTTCACTGATCGCTCGTAACGTCCTAATCTGTAATTTATTTAATCTCGCGGTACTACGTACGTCATTGATTTTTTTCATCACAGATTCAACCGTCAGTGACGGGTCTTTGCTCAGTAAATACGCCGCCACAACAAACACTGAACGACCACGCCCTAACGCACAATGCACAACCACAGCCCGCGAGCACGAGATTTGAGTATCAATCCAGTTAATCGCATGGCGAAGGCGCTCTAGCGTTGGGGCTTTGTGGTCGAGTACCGGAATCGAAAGGTAATGAAACTGCTTGTCGGTCATCGCACTTTCAAGGCCTGCAAATTCTGCAGTGACATCGACAATACAAGAGATCTCATTGGATTCGAGAAAATCTAAGTCACTCTGAAACAAACGGCGAGATAGGTATAAATTGTCGCTGACTTTTTGGATTGGAGGTACTGTATCACGCCGTCTTTCCCAGGCGTTATACGCTCTAGCCCCCAATAAAAATGGGATGAATGCCCAGCGAATCCATCTGACAATCTTGCCATCTTGGTTTTTTCTAAAAATAGAGGGAATGTCGAATACGTAGGCTACGCTGACCAACGCTAAAGAAAGAGATATCCACAAGAACAGCAGACTAACGATAATTTGAGGCGTATAGATAGCGGCCAATAAACTGATCAGAGCGCCAAGAATATAATATTTGATGATAAACATTCGCTCTCCTTGCCTTCAGCGAGTGCACTTTTTAGTGGAAGTTAGAATACACGGGGGATTGAGCTTGGATACATGAACTTGAGTAAACGCCTTGATTGAGTGCCTTCCCGTGCCGAAATGGCACGAAAAGGTCCAACACTCTACCTAGCTTGCCATCTCTTCAACATAACCATCCGCTAGTTTCATTTTCTGCTTATCGGTCATTACCTTACCGGCTAACTGGAAGAAACGCTGCTCTTCTTCCTCAAGATGGTGCAACACTTTGTGACGCAAGGTTTTCATTAGGTTGAGCCACGCTGGCGAGCTCATATCGGTTGCATCAAGCTGTGCAATCACTTTATCAATTTCATGATGCTCTGCGATGCCATGGCGAGTGAGATCAATGGTCTTATCGCTATCTATTAAAGGCGCGTAGAAAAATCGCTCTTCTGCCGCTGCGTGCTGTTCGAGTTCCTCTTTAAGGTTGTGGTAAAACTCTTCACGAGCAGGGGAATCTCCAGACGTTTCCATCAGAGCATCGAGTAAAAGGCGCTGCTTTTCATGACTCTCTTTCAGTACATCAAATATGTTTTTCATCTTTGACTCCTTATCTGATTGTAAACAATTGGGACAAAAGGAAGGGCGGTGATTGACCGCCCCTCTCTTACATAGCTATGCGTAAAAAACCTAACCTGATTCGGCTAACAGTCTTGGTCTTCAGCGTTTAGATTTTCTTTAATGTTTTCACATTCATCTTCAATCGCATTTTGGGTTTCTTCGGCGGCTTCATCTATCTTTTTGCCGGCCTGTTCCATTGGCCCTTCTTCACTACAAGCTGCCAACGCAAACACCAAACCGAATACTGCGGCGATACGGTAAATAAATGACGTAAGTCGCATGAAATCTCCTATCTATTTACGTTTTTTCTTCCCAGCAGAACAATCACTATTGATACAATTAATGACAATAGGAATAGGTAAAATATCACTTGCGCGATAGAGGCAGCAGCTCCTGCAATACCGGTAAAGCCTAATAGTGCAGAAATTAGTGCCAGTGCCAGAAAAATAAACATCCAACGAACCATAGTGTTACCTCCTAATAAAAGTGGGTTAAATCACTCGGCTCGCTATTATTGAACCACTTCTAGCTTATCAATCACCTTATTTACGTCATTGGTGTTATTTGCAATTGAAATTGCAAGATCATGCTCCGCATCTGAATTAACTTTACCTGCCAACGTTACCGTTTTGCGTTCCGTCGTTACATCAATATCCGTACCACTCACATTGGTATCCATTAGTAGGCGCGTTTTAACTATAGTCGTGATTTTAGAATCGGTCAGTGTAGCTAAAGCTTCTGAATCAGTTTCTTTCTTGCCTTCATTCACTACTGACAATTCGTTGTTTACTTTTTTCACACCATCAAGACCAGTAACAAGCTCTTCGGCAAGTGATTTTTCAAGATCATTGTTTACCGAACCAGAAAGGGTAACGACCTGATTCTCAACATCGGTATTGATATCAAAAGAGTTGAGGTTACTGTTTAGCAGTAGTGTGGTTTCAGCTTTACCATCTAGCCAAGCGTCCATGGATTCTTTTTCCCATTTATCACTCGCTAAGACTGCTGTAGATGAAGTAGCAAGAACTGACGTAAGTACAATTTTAGCTGCGATGTTATTCATGGTAATTCTCCTTTATTGACGTTGCACTTCCCTAGGAGCAAACCATGTGCCAACTTTATAACTCATTGTTTTTAAGTAACTAATAAAGGAAAGAGGTAAAAATGAGATGAGCAATAAAGTATAAGCATGAATTATTTACACGTAAAAAATGTAATTTTTAATCGGTGATAAAGCCTCCGTCACTTGTGCCGAAATAACCTGATAAAACAGAAAGGCTATTTCTCCAGAATCAATTAATAGCAAAATTATTATTTTAAAAATAAAAATCTGAACAAAAGGAAATATCTACTGATGGCTCTCACCGATATATATCAAAAAGGGGCTAACAACATAAAAATACCGAACAAATCCTTAAATCTATGCTGACAATATTTTGTCTTGTGAAGTGAGAATAATCCACGTACATTGTTTCTGTCATAGTAAAGAGGACATTTCTATGTCGATGCCAAGCCTGTTTCTAAGAATACAAGATCCATCACTTAAAAATGCCATCGCTTCTTGCCAGGAACTGAACAAATTTCGTCTGCATGACATCGATGCCGCAGACCAATGGATTGAAGATTTCCTACAACTCAAACCGGAAGTTGCGATTGTTGAAGTCGCCCACTTTACTAGT
This sequence comes from Vibrio sp. Vb0888, assembly GCF_033338835.1. NCBI lineage: Bacteria > Pseudomonadati > Pseudomonadota > Gammaproteobacteria > Vibrionales > Vibrionaceae > Vibrio > Vibrio sp. Vb0888. Next base: position 54,495 of record NZ_JAWOTL010000017.1, on the reverse strand, counting down.
GCAGATTATCAACGTCTTTCTAATATCGAAGACATCTACGATATGGACTTGATCATCATTAGCTCAGGCGCTCCAAACGAGAACTTGGATAAGCTGATGAACTTGGGTGCTATTTTTCACTACAGAAAGCCCGTTGATATTGCCATTCTGACGGACACCCTGAGCGAAGTCAGCCAGTACTATCAACACAAACAAGAGCAAGGGCGTAAAGTGTCCACCAGCGATCTTGACCAATTTGGTCTTTTGGTCGGCTCTTCCTCTCCGATGCATCAGCTCTATCGTATGATCAGGCGCGTTGCTAAAACAGAAGCCAACGTCCTTATTGTCGGTGAAAGTGGATCAGGCAAAGAACTGGTGGCGCAGACCATCCACTTAGCGAGTGAGCGTAAACAACAGCCCTTTATAGCGATTAACTGTGGTGCCATTAGCCCTGAATTGGTTGATAGTGAACTGTTTGGCCATGAGAAAGGCGCTTTTACCGGAGCAAATAAAACTCACCAAGGTGTATTTAAGCAGGCAGAGGGCGGCACGCTATTTTTAGATGAAATCACCGAGATGCCTATCGAGCATCAAGTGAAGCTATTGCGGGTGCTAGAAACCGGAGAGTATCGCCCAGTTGGCAGTAATACAGTTCATATCGCTAATACTCGCATCATTGCTGCTACAAACCGTGATCCTAAAATCGCCATTGAGGAGCAGTTCCTGCGTGAAGATCTGTTTTTCCGGTTATCGCATTTCCCATTAACGATACCGCCACTGCGAGAACGAGGCGGTGATATCGTCGGTCTGGCCAAGCACTTTATTGCACACCGCAACGCCAATGAGGCAAAAACCAAAACGATTCTTGACTCTGCGATCCAAAAAATCGCTGCACACGACTGGCCAGGTAATGTCCGTGAGCTCAAACACACGATCGAGCGTGCATTTATTTTGGCTGATGACACCATCCGAGATGAACACCTGATCTTCGACACACCACCATTGGAAACAGGCACCAGCATCGAAGACCTTGTTCCGGCGGGCGTTTCACTAGAAGAGCTAGAAAAAGCCGCCATTCTCAATACCCTTGAAGAGAATCAAGGCAATAAAACGGAATCAGCGCAGGAGTTAGGCATTAGCGTGAAAACGCTCTATAACAAACTCGAAAAGTATCAAGACGAGTAACTCGCTATGGGAATACAAAAAAAGCACTGAATAAAACTCAGTGCTCTTTTTGTATCTTATCTTTTATGCAGTTAGGCTGCGTTTGGTGTTTGATTAAACCCACTGACCCGCAACAAAACCGCTCGACCAGCACCACTGAAAATTGTAGCCCCCTAGCCAACCAGTCACATCCATCACTTCACCAATAAAATAAAGCCCTTTAATGTCTTTGCATTCCATGGTTTTCGAGGATAAGTGATCAGTATCGACACCGCCGAGTGTCACTTCCGCAGTTCGGTAGCCTTCAGTGCCATTCGGGGCGATATCCCAATGCTCTAGACGCTCCACAATCGCCGCAAGCTCCTTTTGATTGAACTGTTTTAGCGGTTTATCGACTAGCTCTTTACGTTCAATTAAGACTTCAACCAGACGCTTAGGCAGCACTTTGGCAAGCGTATTCTTGAGTGACTGATTTGGATGCTTCTCACGACTGCGTTCTAATAACTCAGCAACATCATCGTTTGGCACAAGATTGATCAACACCTTTTGTCCGGCCCGCCAGAATGAAGAAATCTGTAACACTGCTGGACCAGATAACCCACGATGTGTGAACAACAGGGCTTCTTTGAACATGGTGCCATCTTCAGCCGTAATTTCCGCAGGTACCGCGATACCAGATAACTCAGCAAAGTCTTCTTTGTCTTCTTTATGCAGAGTAAATGGTACAAGCCCTGCCGTGGTTGGGATAACTCGAAGACCAAATTGTTCCGCGACTTTATAACCAAATGGTGTCGCTCCCAGTTTTGGCATCGACAAGCCACCTGTTGCGATAACTAAAGACTCACATTCGACAATCTCAGTACCAGCATGCAAACGAAAGCCTTCATCAATTTTTTCAATCGAATGAACATCGCATTGGTAACGCTGCTCGATGTTCGGCATGTCACACTCAGCTAACAACATCTTCACGATATCTTTGGCCGTAAATGCTTCGACACAAAACAACTGGCCGTGATCACGCTCTTCGAACTCAATGCCATGTTTACACACCATCGAGATAAAATCCCAGTTAGTGTATTGGGAGAGCGCCGACTTAACAAAGTGCGGGTTTTGACACAAATAGTGATTAGCTGAAACGTCGTAGTTAGTGAAGTTACAACGACCACCGCCCGAGATAAGGATTTTACGTCCTGGCTTTTTAGCATGATCGAGCACCAAAACACGGCGGCCTCGCTTGCCTGCTTCTGCAGCACACATTAAACCTGCTGCGCCTGCGCCAATTACAACAACATCAAATTTCTTACTCATCGGTAGCTCTTAGACTGATTGGTATCAAATCAAAATAAAAAAGGATGTGCACATTGCACATCCTTGCTTTCTAGGCGCGACATTCTACCGACAAATACCGAAAGGGAAAAGCGCTTAAACTCTAAGCGCTCTGTATGTCCGCAAAATCTCAGACAGAACAACTTCTGGATTATTGACTCTTAGAGAATGAAGGCCGCAAGTAGCGTCACGCCGAGCAACGCGGTCGATAGAACAAACAATTCACGCACTCTTTCACACTTACCAGTAAAAATTTCATCGTGGTGATGATGATATTCTTTACTTTTAATGTAGTGATACAACCTCACCTGCTTGGTGACATTTCCATGAGTAGTAAAAAAACCATTACCATCAACTTGCTGATATAACAGCGGATGCGCTTCACGCATGATATAAATTAGAGAACGAAGAGCGGTGAGATACCGGACCATATTAACTCCAGTTACCACCATTAGCGCAAATAAGATTGTGTCTCCACTGATCATCTTTTCCTCCCTACATCTTCAACAATGCTCAAGAGAAAAAGACGACCAACACTTCGTCTTTACCCGCTACTTACAACGTCCCAAAACGCGTTTACGCAGCTGGAGCATCCATGATTGAAGATGAACCTTCTTTCGCCATTTGTGCTAGATCTTTGTCAATGAAGAACAACGCTTTACCGTCTTCACCTACCAGTTCGATCTTATCTAAAATCCCTTTAAACAACTTCTCTTCTTCGTGCTGTTCTGACACGTACCACTGTAGGAAGTTAAATGTTGAGTAGTCTTGGCTTGTAAATGCAACGTGCGCCAGTTTGTTGATTTTTTCCGTGATCATTTGCTCATGTTCAAATGTCTCGCGGAAAACGTCACCTAGGCTCGCAAAGTCATGCTTTGGCGCATCAATAGCGCCTAAGATTGGCATTGAGCCAGTTTCACTCACGTAAGTGAATAGGCGTTGCATGTGCTCCATTTCTTCTACGGCGTGAGCGCGTAAAAATTCAGCCGCACCTTCAAAACCTTTGTCTTCACACCAAGCACTCATTTGTAAGTATAGATTGGATGAGAAAAATTCTAGGTTAATTTGCTCATTCAATTGTTCGACCATAGTTTGAGACAGCATGTTAACTCCTATTATTGTGCATGCAATATACCCAAGTAACCTCGAAATAAATGACGCTGCGAGAATAGCTTGGTCTGGCAGACACGGCGAAGTTTCACTTCAACTCTAGTCAGTAACACTACGCTTATTTCAGCATATCAAAGTCACTTGGGTATAACGCCACTATAACATGATTACTGAGACAAGACTTTGTACCTACGGCACCGATATGAGATCACTTCAGCAAATTTTTTTTGGGGTTGGTGCTAATCTAAAACTATGACCTTACAAGGAGATAGCAATATGAGTTACAAACACATACTTGTGGCAGTCGACCTTTCAGACGACAGTAAAGTGTTGATTAAGAAAGCCGTATCACTGGCTAAACCTCTGGATGCGAAAGTCTCTTTTATTCACATCGACGTGAACTACGCAGAACTCTACACCGGGCTTATCGATATCAATATGGCAGAAGCGCAACATCAAGCAATGGAAGCATCGCGCACACAATTGGCAAACTTCGCAGAATATGCGCAATACCCAATTGCCCATACTTTAGTCGGTAGTGGCGATTTGAGTAATGAGCTGTGCGATACCATTCAAGACTACAGTATCGATTTGGTGGTTTGTGGTCATCACCAAGATTTCTGGAGCAAGATTCTATCTTCGACTCGACAGCTTATTAACTGCTCACCAGTCGATATGCTGGTCGTACCGCTAAAAGACTGATTGGCGCAACGATAAAACTTGGTTAGACTGCGGGCACATTTGTTGTTGATAAAGATTCTCATCCATGGCTTATCTATCCGCAGTTACCCTACTTTGGGCATTCTCATTTAGCCTGATCGGCGTTTACCTCGCCGGTCAGGTTGATTCTTGGTTCTCGGTGTTCATGCGCGTGGCACTGGCGAGCCTGGTTTTCATTCCCTTTTTGAAATTCCGTGGCGTTAGCAAATCCCTAATCGCGAAACTGATGACCGTCGGTGGCTTCCAGCTCGGTTTGATGTATTGCTTCTACTACCAATCTTTTTTGCTTCTTTCCGTGCCAGAAGTATTGCTGTTCACCGTATTCACACCCATTTACGTCACGCTCATCTATGACTTCTTGAAAGGTCGCTTTTCACCTTGGTACTTAGTTACCGCAGCAATAGCCGTATTTGGTGCCGCCTGGATTAAATTTGCAGGCATTAATGAAGATTTCCTACTGGGCTTTTTGGTCGTACAAGGAGCAAACCTCTGCTTTGCCATCGGTCAGGTGGGCTACAAATATATCATGGAGAGTGAACCCGTCGATTTGCCACAACACACCGTGTTTGGCTACTTCTACTTAGGTGCACTTTGTGTAGCAACCGTGGCTTTCGCGCTCATGGGTAACCTAGACAAATTACCAACCACTACAACGCAATGGGGCATTCTGACATACCTTGGTTTGATTGCTTCTGGTTTTGGTTACTTTGCTTGGAACAAAGGCGCGACCATGGTGAACGCAGGGGCACTGGCAGTAATGAACAATGCATTGGTTCCGGCGGGCTTGATTGTAAACATTGTGATTTGGAACCGCGATGTTGATGTCATGCGACTCGCCATTGGCGGTGCGATCATCATGCTATCCCTATGGATTAACGAAACCTGGGTGAAAAAGCGCGTCGAAATGAGCTACGCCAAGAAGTAAAGCGACCGCTCCCAACACACATACCGACAATAAAAAACGCTCTCCAACTGGAGAGCGTTTTTTTGGATTAGATTAATGCACTTTGACTTGCGAGCTTGCGCTCATCAACGCCTTGGGCGACGTTGGCAGCAACACTTCTAGTTTCGCATTGCGCGCTTCAAGCTTGCGCTGACGCTTAAGTAACTTTTGTTGTTTTTTCGCCACTTTTAGTAACTTCTTTTGCTGCTTATAGTGCTTTTTCAGTGCTTTTTTCGCTTTCTTGAGCGATTTTTTATCCGCTAAATCAAACCATACTGGTGCGTCGGCTCTTACTGGCTCCAGAGATTTTTCGGCTTGTTTTTTCTCTTTCACACGCTCAACAACACGCTTCACAATCGCGGCTTTTTCGTTGCTTTGTTTAGTGGTCACTGGAATCGCTTGTGATGGCAGAGCTTCAACCAATAAGCCACATGCTTGTTGCTCACTCAATGGCTTGTCTTGGCATTTTTGTGGAGGAATTGCGGCTGGCTTACAAAGGGTATCTTTGGCCGATGAAGAGCGTGCGCAAGAACGACAAACGAATTTTGGTGCGACAACTAAACGATGGATATCACCAAGTTCTGCCGCGATCTGTTTGCGACTCATTTTACATAAACGTTTAGCCATTCTACTACTCCAGCTTCCCAGTTATCGACCGCATCACAACAAGTGAAATAATAATAATTCTTAGTTAGATATACAGTCAGGGAAGGGAATTAGCAAGAGAAAACTATCAATAGAGACGAGGAAAGAGAAGCTGAGTCACAGCACGATACACCATACTGTGACAAGAAAAGTTGAGCCGTCAGGAAGTTATGCCATCGATGCTTTAACGTAGACATCGAAGCGATTTTTTTTCGTTTCAATCGCCATGGTCGGTTTTTTCTCGTTCAGCCAGTTAGCATAGTCTGGGCGTTTAACTACTACACGCTTTGTGGCTAACGCCATGGCTGGTTCTAGTAGGCCATCGGCGTCCAAATCGGCGCCAACCAACGATTGGAAAACGCGCATTTCTTTTTTTACGAGCGCCGACTTCTTTTTATTTTCTGGGTGCGGATACATCGGGTCAAGATACACCACATCTGGCTGGACAAAGTCTTTATCTTGCGCCAATTGTTCCAGCGCATCATGGCTAGAAGCATGGATTAGCGACATGCGCTCAGATACCCAGGTGCCGATTTCTGGGTCTTGTTTCGCTCGATCCAAGCCATCATCTAACAAAGCCGCTACGACTGGATGACGCTCGACCATCTGCACTTTACAACCTAGCGAGGCGAGCACAAACGCATCACGACCAAGACCTGCCGTGCCATCTAACACGGTTGGCGTTGCCCCTTTGTTCAAACCCGCCGCTTTCGCAATTGCCTGGCCTTTACCACCACCGAACTTGCGACGATGACCGACCGCACCACCAATCAAATCCACAAAGATTGCACCCAGCTTTGGCTCATCCACTTTACGTAGCTCCAAACGCTCGGTGGTTAGCACCAAAGCAAAATCGCTATCGTCAGTGTGTGAAAGCTGCCAACGCGCAGCGAGTTCATCAAGATGAGATTGTTGAGACGGGTTTTCACAGATCAATTGCAGTTGCAAAAGGAGGCTCCAATAAAAATCGAGGTAACTGGCGCTGAGTGTATACCTAAGTTACCTATTAATGCTAGGTTGAGCTTGCTACGAAGAGGTTATACAACCGTCAGTTGCTCCACTAGCTCAGAAAGCGGCTTAGGATGACCAATACCGTAGCCTTGACCGTAGTCCACACCGAGGTCTATCAAATGCTGCATAACCTGGTCATTTTCGACAAACTCCGCCACCGTCACTTTACCTAGTTGCTTCGCCAAGTCATTGATTGAACGAACCATCACGCGGTCCATTTCATTTACGTTGATATCTTGCACGAAAAGACCATCAATTTTCACGATATCGACAGGAAGTTTCTTTAAGTAACCAAATGAAGACAATCCAGATCCGAAATCATCCAATGCAATCATACAGCCCAAAGCCTTTAGCTTGGTAAACAGCTCAATGGCTTGATCCAGATTGCTCATCGCCGCTGTCTCGGTGATTTCTAAGCAGATTTTTTCACACGGCAGAGTCGAGCTTTCCAATCGCTCCAATAAGAAGTCAATAAACTCTTGATTCCCCATAGATTGACCTGAAAGGTTTATCGAACAGCGACCAAGCTGTTCAACCACCTCAGGACGCTGTTCAAACCACTCTAGCGTTTGAGTAATAACCTGCTTATCAATCCAATGGGCAATGTTGTAGCGCTCGGAAGCAGGGATAAACAGCGCAGGAGAAACATAATCACCGTACCCATTGCGAATACGCACCAAAATCTCAAAATACATTTGAGTCTCGTGCTTTTGTAAGCTTTTTATCGGTTGAGCAAACAGTTCTAAACGTTGATTCGACAATGCCTCATGCACCAAATTGACGCTCTGCATTTCCATCTGACGACGCTGCAACTCTTCGTTATCTAAGCTGAATAGATTATAGCGGTTACGGCCTTGCTCTTTAGCGGCGTGACAAGCAGAGTCTGCTTGAGCGTGCACCATTTGTGGCGTATCAGCGGTATGATCGATGATACGGATACCAATTGAGCAACTGATGAACAGGCGTGTGTCTTCCCAAATAAAGAGGTGTTCGCTTAGTGTCGAGATGATCAGTTTGGCAATATTGATGGCGCCATATTCGTCACAGTCTTTGAGTAACACCGCAAACTCATCGCCTCCCATTCGAGCCAAGATGGAATTGTACGGCAGAACGCCTTCCAGCATACTTGCGCAGAATTGAATCGCCGCATCACCTGCATCATGCCCAACCGTATCATTGAGGACTTTTAGTTGATCTAAGTCGAGGTACAACATGGCGTGGACTCGACGATGGCTGTCCACTTCGCACAGTGCGGTCTTAAGCTCTAGTTCAAAATGGTTTCTGTTGTAAGTCCCCGTCAGTAAGTCATAGCGAGCTTGGTATTCCAATTTCTCGGAGAGCAGTTTGGTTTCGGTAATATCTTCGCCCACAATCAGCAGTTGCTCAGATTCACTCAGCGGACGAATATTCTCGCGCACCCAAACACGATGACCATTTGCATGACGATACTCGACTTCACGTCGCCAAACACCATGCACTTGCTGGTTGGGTTGCAATAACACTTGGCGAGGGAACAGCACTTTGTCATCAAAATAAAACTCCCTCAGGCGATGTCCGAGCATGTCCATCGGTTTGTAGCCAAGAAGTAGTTGAGCAAATCGATTCACTTCTTGAATTCGGTTATTACTATCAAGCGTCACCATCATCACGGGCTGCTGCTCATAATAGTTGCGTAGGGTTGACTCACGTTGGTAGAGCTTGTCCTCCATCAATTTACGACTGGTAATATCGCGCGCTTCAAACAAGTATTGCTTATGATTCCCTACTTGCTGAGAAAAAGGCTTGAGCGAAACTTCTAATACCAAGGCGCCGTGTTCTTTACTCCAAATTTCAGCTTCAAACGTCGACACTTGATGGTGAGGCGCATGGAAATACTCCTCTAGCAGCGCTTGGGCTTTCTCACTCCAGTTGGGATGAAACCAAAGTGGTCGGTCTAAACGCAGTCCTTGGTGATAAAGTAAGGATTGAAGGTGATCGTTGCCCGATTTAAGCACACCGTTGGCATCCAAAATGCCCATATACTGCATGCTCTGATCGAAAATCGATTCTAGAATAGCCTGGCTTTCTCGCGCAGCGCTCTCACTGCGACGCATCCGCTGTAAATAATAACCCATCAGCAAAATGACCACCGACATCACCACAAACAGACTACCAAACAGGCGAATTTCCTTGGCAAAACGTTCAGAAAGCTTCATTGGCTTATTAAAAAATACCGCAGAAACCTCTTGTTCAGCCCCCAATCCCCAACGCGCTACCGCTTGGTAATCGAGCTTTATTTCAGAATCACTTTTTTTCACGGCAGGCAGAGGCTGATCAGGGTTATCCAAAACGAATTCAAGCATCTCTGCACTCTCAATACCATGCCGATAACCACTTTGAATAACCCCTCCAACTGCGCCATGACCCAAACCAATGTCATGCACCATAAACAGCGGCGCGTTTGAGACTTTGTTGACACCAACCCAGTCACGCTCGCTGCCAACCATACCTTGTTTATCTCGGTAATAGGTCCAGAACAAGACGACTTTATCGGAACTCAGTTTTGCGACTTGTTGTTTTAGATCGATGATGCTGTCTGGGACAAGTTGTACGATTTTGTCTCGATATTGCGGGAACTTGAGGACAAAATTGTCGATTTGATAACGCAACACCTCACCGGTCACCGAGTGGTCACTGACGATGAGAACTAGTGTGTAGTTCGGATGTAAGCGCTCAATAAGAGCGAGATTCGCTTCCAAATCGACATCTTCCATGACTCCGGTTGCATTCAGAGAACGATGTAAAGAAGGATGGTAGTTATTAATGCCGTTAAATATAACTGGGGTGTCTTTGATGATTGGGGCTAAACGCTGCATGAGTTCAAGCGCATTGTTATCGCTCACTAAAATGGCATCGAATCGCTCTTTGCGTAATTTCGTAAGATATAAGGATTTTAGTTGTGCAAAAAACTGCTCACTCTGGTTACGTTTCGAGTCTAGATAAAGCACACGCATGTCCAACGCTCGATCGCCCAGCTGTTGCTCGATGCCTCGCTGTATGGAGTCCGTCCAGAAAAAACCCTGATGATAGGAGTGCACGACCAACACCTTCGGATCTGAGGCCGTAGCAAACGCGCTCCAACATAGCGCGGCAATAACCAGAAAACGCTGCACATTATCTCCATAGCTCGGAGTTAACCCGCAGTTACTCCTGCCAAACCTTGTGAATCCTATCCGCTATGAGTATAAAAGGGAGGTAAAACTCTATCCCTAACGGAAATCATAGTATGAATGCGAGCCTGCCGAAACTCGACGACCTTGACCGCGCAATATTAAAAACACTGATGGCTGACGCCAGAACGCCCTACGCAGAAATGGCAAAGCAGTTCGATGTCAGCCCTGCCACTATCCATGTGCGTATCGAGAAGATGAAGTCGGCTGACATCATCGAGGGAACGGAGGTGATCATCAATACCAAAAAGCTTGGCTACGATGTGTGCTGCTTTATTGGTATTAACCTCAATGCAGCTCGTGATTACCACTCCGCGTTAGAAAAACTCAACGCGCTCGACGAAGTCGTTGAAGCTTACTACACCACGGGCGCGTATAACATATTCGTCAAATTGATGTGCAAATCGATTGAAGAGCTGCAATTTGTACTGATCGACAAGCTGCAAACCATTGATGAGGTTCAGTCCACGGAGACATTGATATCGTTGCAGAACCCGATCAACCGAAACGTAAATCCGTAAAATTTTTTATAAAAACTGTACAAAAAAGGCCAACCGAACGGTTGGCCTTGATGTTTTTTGCTCAATTTACGCCGCAATACCCGAATGGCGCAACAGTGCATCGATTTGTGGCTCGCGGCCACGGAAGCGCTTAAACAGCTCCATTGGCTCTTCACTGCCCCCCATTTCTAGGATGTTGTTCAGGAAGCTTAGACCCGTCTCTTTGTTGAAGATGCCTTCTTCTTCAAAGCGAGAATACGCGTCTGACGACAGCACTTCAGCCCACAGGTAGCTGTAGTAACCCGCACTGTAGCCACCAGCAAAAATATGGCCGAAGCTGTGTGAGAAACGCGCCCACTCAACCGCAGGAACTACCGCGACTTTCTCTTTCACTTTCGCCAGAGTTTCCAGTACACGCGCACCCACTTCAGGGTCATATTCGGTGTGAAGCGTGAAGTCGAACAAGCCGAATTCTAGCTGACGCAAAATACCCATCGCAGATTGGAAGTTTTTCGCTGCGAGCATTTTGTCTAGCATCGCTTTAGGTAGCGGCTCACCTGTCTCATAGTGACCAGAAATGAACGCCAGCGCATCCTCTTCCCAACACCAGTTTTCTAGGAACTGACTTGGTAGCTCAACCGCATCCCAAGGCACGCCATTAATACCTGAAACAGCACCTGTATCAACTTGCGTCAACATGTGGTGGATTCCATGACCAAACTCATGGAATAGCGTCACGACTTCATCGTGCGTGAACAGTGCTGGTTTGTCGCCCACTGGACGGTTGAAGTTACACGTTAGATACGCAACCGGCGTTTGCAGCTCGCCAGATAGCGTAACGCGACGACCACGACAATCATCCATCCACGCGCCGCCACGTTTGTGTTCACGAGCGTAGAGATCTAGGTAGAAACTGCCACGGAGTGTGCCTTCAGCATCAAAGATATCGAAAAAGCGCACGGACTCATGCCAAGTGTCTACGCCTTCGCGCTCAGTAACGGTCATGCCAAACACGCGGTTTAGCACTTCAAACAGACCGCTCACGACTTTTGACTCTGGGAAGTATGGGCGCAGTTCTTCATCCGAAATTTGGAACAGGTGCTGCTTTTGTTTCTCGCTGTAGTAAGCGATATCCCAAACGTTCAGCTCTTCAACACCAAACTCACTTTTCGCAAACTGACGTAACTCTTCGACTTCACGTTCACCTTGCGGTTTCGCTCGTGTCGCTAGGTCATTCAGGAAGCCCAGCACTTGATCCGGCGTTTCAGCCATCTTTGTTGCTAACGACTTTTCACTGTAAGTATTGAAACCTAGCATACGTGAAATTTCATGGCGCAGTTTTAGCTGCTCAGTAATGATTTCTGAGTTATCCCATTTGCCTGCGTTTGGACCTCGATCAGAAGCGCGCGTCACGTACGCTTCGTACACTTCTTTACGCAACTCTTGGTTATCGCAGTACGTCATGACAGGTAGGTAAGATGGGATATCTAGCGTAATGAGGTAACCATCTAACTCTTTTGCTTCTGCGGCAGCTTTCGCTGCTGCCAGCGCCGATTCTGGCATACCTGCTAGGTCTTTCTCGTCTGTGATGTGCTTGGTCCAACCCATGGTGGCATCCAGCACATTGTTAGAGAATTTAGAGCTCAGCTCAGACATACGTTTGCTGATCTCGCCGTAACGGTGCTGCTCATCGGATGGCAAACCAATGCCTGATAACTCGAAATCACGCAGTGCATCAGTGATGGTTTTCTGCTGGGCACGAGTTAACGTTGCAAATTCTTCGCTCGCTTTGATGGTTTTGTACGCTTCGTACAACCCTTTGTGCTGACCAACCCAAGTGCCGTACTCTGACAAAATTGGTAGGCAACTTTCGTAAGCTTCACGTAGCTCTTCGCTGTTCACTACCGAGTTCATGTGACCCACTGGCGACCAGATGCGGCTTAAGCGATCATCCGCTTCTTCAATTGGCGCAATCACACTGTCCCAAGTTGGGTGAGCGTTGTCTTGTAGAACTTCATCGATTTTTGCTCGGCAGTCAGCAATCGCTTGCTCAACGGCAGGCTTGATGTGTTCTGGTTTAATTTGAGAAAACGGAGGTAGGTCCGTAAACGTCAGAAGAGGATTAGACATGAATAATTCCTTTTGTGTTTTGACTCTGTGATTGCCTGTCTATTTTGTGTAGATAGGCCAACTCAATGTACAGACGAGCCAGCAACATGGATTGGGGGAGCTCCGTTCCCTTTCTCTATGCCGCGATGACCATCATATAGTCAACCAGCGCTACTCTGTCCTTGAGTCTTGTTATACCTAAATGAAATTTCACACCCTTTTGAGTGCGAGAAACTCACCTAGTTCAATTCGATTACCAATAGTAAGTGTGGGTGACTTAAAGAAATTTCAATAGCGTCCCCTTATCAGAGGAACAGATTTGATTGGAAGTTCTACATCTTTAAGTTACTTGAGTATAATACCGCCATAGAGTGAAAATCACAGACCACACTCAACCAAAGAGTGTTTCGAGAGTTTAATTTGTTAAGTTACCGCCACAGCTTCCACGCTGGCAACCATGCCGACGTGGTCAAACACATCGTTCAAAGCCTCATTCTTGATGCGCTGAAACAAAAAGATAAGCCATTCGTTTATCACGATACCCACTCGGGTGTGGGCCGTTACGATCTGACTCACGAATGGTCTGAAAAAACGGGCGAATACAAACAAGGCATCGCACGTATTTGGGATAACCCAAGCATTCCCGAAGACATCAAAAGCTACATCGATGCCATTAAAGTGCTCAACAACGGCGAGAAGCTGCGTTACTACCCAGGCTCACCACGTGTAGCGCGCGCGCAAATCCGCCCACAAGATCGCATGGTGCTGACCGAGTTGCACCCGGCCGATCACCCATTGTTAGAGCAAGAATTCCATCGTGATCGCCAAGTGAGCATCTTCAAAGAGGACGGGTTCCAACGCCTCAAAGCAAGCTTACCGCCACAAGAACGTCGTGGTTTGGTGCTGATTGACCCACCATACGAACTCGCGAAAGAGTATCGCGATGTGGTACGAGCGATTCATCAGAGCCATAAACGTTGGGCAACCGGTATCTACGCAATTTGGTACCCAGTGGTAAACCGCCACGACATCGAAGATATGATCGAAGGCTTGGAAGCACTGGGTATTCGTAAAATTCTGCAAATCGAGTTAGGTGTTGCACCAGATACCAACGAGCGCGGCATGACGGCATCCGGCATGATTGTGATTAACCCGCCATGGAAACTGGAAAGCCAGATGAAAGAGATTCTGCCATTCCTGCAAGACGCGATCGCACCAGCAACTGGCCACTGGAAAGTGGACTGGATTGTGCCAGAGTAAGCACTTCAGTACTGCTATCTTCAAGCGCAACGATATTCTCGTTGCGCTTTTTTATGCTCTCACCTTCTCCCTCCAGTCGTGCTTATTCTTCTTTTTGTGCCTCTCATCGCTATTTGTCATAAGTATTGTCGCTTTTTCCCATTTAGGAATTAGTCGAATTCGATTTATGATAGTGGGATAACGGTGGCATTGAGTTCGGGCAAGGTCATCCCAATCTATCTATGTACCAGATAAAATTTATAAGCTCTTGGAGAAAGTAATGGCGACTCATTTTGACTATATCTGTATCGGTGGCGGCAGTGGCGGCATCGCATCTGCAAACCGCGCGGCGATGTACGGCGCGAAAGTTGCGCTAATCGAAGCTCAAGACCTTGGCGGTACCTGTGTAAACGTAGGTTGTGTACCGAAAAAAGTGATGTGGCATGGCGCGCAAATCGCAGAAGCAATGAACCTGTACGCAGAAGATTACGGTTTTGATGTCGACGTGAAAGGTTTCGACTGGAGCAAACTGGTTGAGAGCCGTCAGGCGTACATTGGTCGTATTCACCAATCTTACGATCGCGTTCTTGGCAACAATAAAGTAAACGTGATTAAAGGCTTTGCTAAGTTTGTTGACGAAAAAACTGTCGAAGTAAACGGTGAACACTACACAGCAGATCACATCCTGATCGCGGTTGGTGGTCGTCCTACTATTCCAAACATTCCAGGCGCTGAATACGGCATCGATTCAAACGGCTTCTTCGACCTAGCAGAGCAACCAAAACGCGTTGCGGTTGTGGGCGCTGGCTACATCGCAGTTGAAATTGCTGGCGTACTGCACGCGCTAGGTACAGAAACGCACCTGTTCGTACGTAAAGAGTCACCACTGCGTAGCTTCGATCCAATGATCATCGATACGTTGGTTGAAGTGATGGACGCAGAAGGTCCAAAACTGCACACCCACTCTGTACCAAAAGAAGTGGTAAAAGAAGCCGATGGCAGCCTAACTCTGCACCTAGAAAACGGTGAAAGCCAAAACGTTGACCAACTGATTTGGGCAATCGGTCGTCACCCTGCGACAGACGCAATCAACCTAGCGTCAACCGGTGTGGCAACGAACGAAAAAGGCTACATCAAGGTAGACGAATACCAAGAAACCAACGTGAAAGGCATCTACTGTGTGGGTGACATCATGGAAGGCGGTATCGAGCTAACGCCAGTAGCAGTGAAAGCGGGTCGTCAACTTTCTGAGCGTTTGTTCAACAACAAACCAAACGCGAAGATGGACTACGATTTGGTACCAACTGTGGTATTTAGCCACCCACCAATCGGCACTATCGGTCTTACAACGCAAGAAGCAGAAGAGAAGTACGGCAAAGACAACATCAAAGTCTACACATCTGGCTTTACTGCGATGTACACCGCTGTTACTAAGCACCGTCAACCATGTAAGATGAAGCTTGTATGTGCGGGCGAAGAAGAAACGGTTGTTGGCCTACACGGCATCGGTTTCACGGTAGATGAAATGATCCAAGGCTTCGGCGTAGCAATGAAGATGGGCGCAACCAAAGCAGACTTCGACTCTGTTGTGGCTATCCACCCAACGGGCTCTGAAGAGTTCGTAACGATGCGTTAATTACGCTCTAATCGCATTGCTGATTTCAGTGAATCATTTGAAAAGGTCATCTTAGGATGACCTTTTTTTGTTATCCCATGCTTAACTCGCATTCTCTAATAATGTGCGAATAAACTCGGCTTTAATAGCACTCTCTTGCTTACCATCATGAATCAGACACAAGTCTGCACGCAGTGACTCTTTCAGCTTGATAAAACGAATCCCATGCCAATGATGCTGAGAAAACGTCGACGGAACCAACGTCACGGTATTGCTGTTTGCTACATATGCCATCAAGGTGCTTGGCTCCACCACTTGTTTGCCAATATGGGGTGAAAAGCCTTCTTGCAGACAGGCATTGATGATGAAGTTTGCCGAGGCAGAATTCGCCAAACTCATAAACGCAAACTCACACGTCTTTAAATCTTGGAGCCGCAGCAAAGATTTGCTGGCTAACTCATGTTGCTCCGACACCGCCACCACAAACACATCTTTGCCCAAAGATACCGACTGATACGGATAAATGTTGAGTGCATCAGCAAAACGCACAATGCCCACATCGATTTTCTTCTCGCTCAGATGCTTCTTTTGCGTCTCTGGGTTAAGGTCAAAAATGTCGGCGTGATAAGTGTCATGCTCAGCATGGAAGCGCTGTAACAGACGATCAAATCCGCCCCAAAATGCGCTACTTACCACACCAACTCGCAGGATATTTCTCTGGTTCAACCCCACTTGCTGCACTTGATTGAGCGAGACATCCAAGGTCTGAAAAATCAGTTGGCATTTGGACTCCAACAATCGCCCGGCCTCCGTCAGCATGACATTTCTTGAATCGCGCTCAAACAGTTTGACGTTAAGCACCTCTTCCAACTCTTTGATGCGATTGCTCAACGGCGAATTGGTGATATTGAGATTCTCAGCCGCCTTAGTGAAATGCTTGGTTTGTGCGACCTCGTAAAAGTAACGCAGCATCTTCAGCGTCACGCGCTCAAATGGTTCTGACTTCATGCATTGAGTCCTAGCGAATTTCATCATCCTCTTTTTAAGGATGATAGTAGCGAATAAAGCAAAGATAACCAGCGCAGAAAGTCACACAATGGAATCAACACACAACCAGAAGGTGACTAACATGAATCACGATCCAGTAATCGGCGCGCTACAAACCATTCGCGAACGCAAACCAAACTTCCAACCTAAAGCGGCGTTTATTTTAGGCTCTGGCTTAGGCGTATTGGCAGACGAACTACAAGACAAAGTGGTCATTCCATACGAAGAGCTCGAAGGCTTTCCGGTTAGTACCGTGCAAGGCCACTCTGGTGAGTTGGTGCTTGGTACCATGGGCGGCGTAGACGTAGTGTGCATGAAAGGTCGCGGTCACTACTACGAACACGGCTCAATGAAGGTCATGACCACGCCCGTGCGCACCTTTAAAAAGCTGGGCTGTGAGTTTCTGCTCGTCACCAACGCGGCAGGCTCACTTCGCCCTGAACGCATCGACGTCGGTTCTCTGGTGGTATTTCATGACCACATCAATACCATGCCTGAATCGCCAATGATCGGTCCGAATGATGAAGAGTACGGCCCGAGGTTCTTCAGCCTCGCCAATGCGTACGACAAAGACCTACGTGCAGAAGCGTTTGAAGTCGGCAAAGCCAATGGTATTCACCTGAATGAAGGTGTGTTTGTCTCTTACACAGGCCCCAACTTTGAGACCGCAGCCGAAATCCGCATGATGCAAATCATCGGTGGTGATGTCGTGGGCATGTCGGTCGTGCCAGAAGTGATTTCTGCGGCGCATTGCGGCTTACCCGTATTGGCAGTATGTGCGATCACCAACATGGCAGAAGGCTTGGGAGATGTAGAATTGTCTCACGCCCAAACATTGAAGTGCGCGAAGCTAGCCGAAGCCGATTTCATTCGCTTTATTAAGCGCTTTATGAAGCATCACTTCTAAAGCCGTTTCATCCCAAAAAGAAAAAGGGTCATCAAGTTACTTGATGACCCTTTTTCGTATCACGTTTCCCAACGTTCGGGGGCATTTCGGAGCCGTTTGTGCGTTTTACTTAACTGCGCGAACCAATTCAGCAATGCCTTCCCAATCGCCGTTGTCCATCATTGCGGTTGGCACCATCCACGTACCGCCACAAGCTACAACCGATTTCAGCGCTAGGTAATCTTCCACGTTGGATGGGCTTACGCCACCTGTTGGCATGAATTCAACTGGGTAAACCGCCGTGAGTGCTTTCAGCATGCTTACGCCGCCTGATGGCTCAGCAGGGAAGAACTTCAACGTACGCAGACCCATTTCCATCGCTTGCTCAACCAAGCTTGGGTTGTTTACACCCGGTACGATAGTCACGCCACGTTGCTGACAGTATTTCACTGTGGTTGGGTTGAAGCCTGGGCTAACGATAAAGTCCACGCCCGCTTCGATCGCGATGTCCACTTGTTCTGTGGTCAGAACGGTGCCCGCGCCAATCAACAATTCTGGGTACGCTTCACGCATGATGCGAATCGACTCCGCCGCAGCTTCGGTGCGGAATGTCACTTCCGCACATGGTAAACCGTTTTCTACCAACACTTTTGCCAGTGGCAGAGCGTGTGCTACGTCGTTGATTGCGATAACTGGGACGATTTTGATTTCTCTTAATCGTTGTTCAAGTGTTGTCATGGGGAACCTCTAAAGAATAAAGCTTAATGTTGCGACGATAATAAACGCGATACTGCCAAGTAACGTTTCCATTACCGTCCAAGTTTTTAATGTGGTTTTCTCATCCATCTCAAGCAGACGAGATACCAACCAGAAACCAGAGTCATTGAAGTGAGACAGTACCGTTGCACCACCCGCAATCGCGATTACGATAAAGCAAAGGTCGAGTTCACTCAAACCTGTTGATGCTGCCACAACTGGAGCGATAAGAGCCGCCGTAGTGGTTAGCGCTACGGTTGCCGAGCCTTGAGCAACACGCAGACAAGTTGAAATCACAAACGCCGCCACAATCACAGGCATACCTGTGTCTGTAAGAACGTCAGCCAGTGCATCACCAATACCGCTTGAGCGCAGTACGCCGCCAAACATGCCACCTGCACCCGTTACTAGGATAACACCACAGATAGGAGCCAATGACTCACCACATAATTTTTCTAGTTTTGCCATGCCGTAGTCTTTGGCAAACACAGCCAGACAGACAATCAAAGTGATCAGCAACGCAACTGGGGTTTTACCTAGCATACGTAGGAACTCAACCAGTGCCGTTTTACCATCAATCACACCCGCAACCGCCAGTGTGTTCAATACCGTATCCAAACAGATTAGCAGTACTGGCAGCACAAGGATGGTCATAACCGTGCCAAATTTTGGTGCGTTGCGCTCATCCACCATCGCTTCGCCATTAAAGAAGGCTTTAGATAGTGGGATATCGAATTTTTTGCCCGCGTACAAACCAAATAGGTAAGCGCCAAGGTACCAAGTTGGAATAGCCACCAGAATACCCACCACCAATAACAGACCGATGTTTGCGCCAAGGAATTCTGCCGCTGCAACCGGACCTGGATGTGGTGGAACAAACGCGTGCATAACCGCAAAAGCACCGGCTGCTGGCAACGCGTATTTAATTGGTGAGCCACCAAAACGAGCCGCCACACTGAGGATGATTGGCATCATCACTACAAGGCCAGCATCGAAGAAGATTGGGAAGCCAAACAGTAATGAAGCGACGCCCAAAGCAAATGGTGCGCGCTCTTTACCAAAGCGACCAATCAAAGTGTCTGCCAGCACTTTCGCACCGCCAGTCACTTCAAGAATTTTACCGATCATCGCACCAAGACCAACCAGCAATGCCACGGAAGCCAGTGTGCCGCCGAAGCCGCCCATCATGGTCGATACGACTTTCTCAGAAGGAACGCCAGTGGCGATTGCCGTACCTAAACTCACCAGAGTAAGGGAAGCAAAAGCATGGACTTTCAGTTTAATGATCAGAACGAGTAACGCTGCAATGGCAAGGCCTGCAATCGTCAGTAGGAACGTAGGATCTGGGGCTTGGGTTAATTGCTCCATAGGTTCACCTTTAAGAATTATTGTTTGTGTTATGGTTCACATTTATTTCAGTTACCGGTAACATGTTACCGATAACATGAATAAGATAAACCCATATTTTAAAGTGAATTCAAAAATTGAGATCACGCGCAAATTTGGTTATGAGGATAAGTTATGGCTGGTAGTAGTGTCATCGTTATGGGCGTTTGTGCTAGTGGTAAAAGCACAATTGGTGAGCATCTAGCGAAAAAGCTAGGGCGTAAATTCATTGATGGTGATGATCTTCATCCACGAGCGAACATTCAGAAAATGGCATCGGGCCAGCCTCTGAACGATGATGATCGCAAGCCATGGCTAGAACGCATTCGTGATGCGGCGTACAGCCTAGAAAGCAAAAACGAACACGGCATCATTGTCTGTTCAGCACTGAAAAAGATTTACCGCGATCAGATCCGCGAAGGCAACAACAACGTGACCTTCCTGTTCCTTGATGGCGATAGGGAGTTGATCCTTAATCGCATGCGTATGCGCAAAGGCCACTTCATGAAAGAAAACATGGTGAAGAGCCAATTCGAGACGCTAGAGCGCCCAGACAACGAGCCTCAAACTCTGATCGTCAGTATCGACGGAGACATCAGCGACGTGGTGGAACGCTCTGCCGCTGAGCTAATCAAAATGCAAGCGATCGAGGTGGCGTAATGACTCACTCTGTTGTTCTTGAGGTCACACAACGCTTGACCGAGCGCAGCCGTGAAGCGCGCGCTGCCTTTCTTGCTCGCACCGAAGTGCAAGCCGAAGCTGGCAAAGGCCGTGTTGGTTTATCTTGTGGTAACTTAGCCCATGCAGTCGCCGCTTCTTGCTCTTCTGAAAAGAAAAATATTCTCGATTTTACTCATGCCAATGTCGCGCTGATCAGCGCCTACAACGACATGTTGAGCGCCCACCAGCCGTACCAAGACTACCCAGCACAAATCAAAAAAGTGCTGGCGGACTACGGCCATACGGCGCAAGTCGCAGGTTGTGTGCCAGCGATGTGCGATGGGGTGACTCAAGGTCAAGCAGGCATGGATATGTCGCTGTTTTCGCGTGACTTAATTGCGCAATCAACGGCGTTGTCTTTGAGTCACAATGTCTTTGATGCCACATTACTGCTTGGTATCTGTGACAAAATCGCCCCGGGGCAACTGATGGGCGCGCTGTCTTACGCGCATCTACCGACTGCGTTTGTACCAGCGGGTCTGATGGCAACAGGCATCAGCAATGAAGAGAAAGTCGACGTGCGCCAAAAATACGCAGCGGGTGAAGTCGGCAAAGACGCTCTGCTGGATATGGAGTGTCGCGCTTACCACTCTGCGGGGACGTGTACGTTTTACGGCACAGCCAACACCAACCAGTTGGTGTTCGAAGCCATGGGCTTAATGCTGCCAGGTTCGGCATTCATCCATCCCCATACCCAACTGCGTAAAGCGTTAACCGATCACGCGGCTCTGAAAATCGCCTCAATGACGGCGGGTTCTGCACACTTCCGTCCGTTGGCAGAAGTGGTCACAGAAAAGAGCTTGGTCAACGGCATCATCGCTCTACTCGCATCTGGCGGCAGTACCAATCACACCATTCATATGATCGCCGTGGCGCGTGCTGCTGGTATCTTGCTCACGTGGCAAGACATCAGCGATCTGTCGGATGTGGTTCCTTTGTTAGCTCGCGTTTACCCGAACGGCCCAGCCGATATGAACGCGTTCCAAGACGCGGGGGGCGTGCCAGCGTTATTGCACCGCTTGAACGAATCCGAGCTTTTGCATCGCGATGTGAAACCCGTGTTTGGTGAATTTGAAGACCAAATGACGCTGCCGAGCCTTGTCGATGGACAACTGACTTGGACACCGTGCCAAGGCAGCCAAGACGGTGACGTGATCGCCAAACCGGATGCCACTTTCCAAAATACTGGCGGCACTCGCGTATTGACTGGCAACTTGGGCAAAGCCGTGGTGAAAGTGTCTGCGGTAAAAGAAGAGCAACGCGTAATAGTGGCACCTGCGATCGTATTCCAATGCCAACACGAAGTGGAAGCCGCGTACAAACGTGGCGAGCTGGACAAAGATTGCATCGTTGTGGTCACACACAACGGCCCAGCGGCAAACGGCATGCCTGAACTGCACAAACTGATGCCAATTTTAGGTAACGTGCAAAAAGCGGGCTTTAAAGTGGCGCTGGTTACTGACGGTCGTTTATCTGGTGCATCCGGTAAAATTCCGTCTGCGATTCATGTTTCTCCAGAAGCCATTCGTGGTGGCGCGATTGGTTTGGTGCGCAACGGTGATTTGATTCGTCTGGATTGCCAAACGGGCGAACTGAACAACTTAAGCGATACCACTGGACGCGAGTTGATTCATTTCGATACCGAATCGACCCAACAAACATGGGGACGAGGCTTGTTTAGCGTGATCCGCCAAAACGTATCGAGTGCAGAAGAAGGCGCAAGCTTTATTGTTTAAGGCTAGAAGAAAGACCTCGTCATTCCGACGAGACTAAGCAAGATCAGGAATCTACTATCAACGTGCTGTGAAGTCAGAGAAAACACCTCTGCCACAGCACTTTTTGTTGGTAGATCCTGAATCACACTCGTCCCTCGCTGTTCAGAATGACGAGTTTTTGAGATTGGCCACCGCTCTTTCTAAAACGAATGAATCCGTCATTCCGACGAGCCTAGGCGAGATCAGGAATCTAATATCAACGTGCTGTGAAGCCAGAGAAAATCCCCTCTGCTACAGCACTTTTTGTTGGTAGATTCTGAATCACGCTCGTCCCTCGCTGTCCAGAATGACAAGCTTTAGGATTGGTCACTGCTCTTTCTAAAAAAATGAATCCGTCGTTCCGACGAGCCTAGGCGAGATCAGGAATCTAATATCAACGTGCTGTGAAGCCAGAGAAACCCCCTCTGCCACTGCACTTTTTGTTGGTAGATTCTGAATCACGCTCGTCCCTCGCTGTTCAGAATGACGAGCGTTGGGATTGGCCTCAGTTCTTTCTAAAAACGAATGAATCCGTCGTTCCGACGAGCCTAAGCGAGAGCAGGAATCCACTATCAACGTGCTGTGAATCCAGAGAAAACACCTCTGCCACAGCGCTTTTTGTTGGTAGATTCTGAATCACGCTCGTCCCTCGCTGTCCAGAATGACAAGCTTTAGGATTGGTCACTGCTCTTTCTAAAAACGAATGAATCCGTCATTCCGACGAGCCTAGGCGAGATCAGGAATCCACTATCAACGTGCTGTGAATCCAGAGAAAACACCTCTGCCACTGCACTTTTTGTTGGTAGATTCTGAATCACACTCGTTCCTCGCTATTCAGAATGGCAAGCTTTGGAGTTGGCCTCGGTTCTTTTTAAAAATGAATGAGTCCGTCATTCCGACGAGCCTAGGCGAGCTCAGGAATCCACTATCAACGTGCTGTGAAGCCAGAGAAAATCTCCTCTGCCACTGCACTTTTTGTTGGTAGATTCTGAATCACGCTCGTCCCTCGCTGTTCAGAATGACGAGCTTTGGGATTAGCCTCAGTTCTTTCCAAAAAACGAATGAATCCGTCATTCCGACGAGCCTAGGCGAGATCAGGAATTTAATATCAGCGTGCTGTGAAGCCAGAGAAAACCCCTCTACCACAGCACTTTTTGTTGGTAGATTCTGAATCACACTCGTCCCTCGCTGTTCAGAATGACGAGCTTTAGGATTGGTCACTGCTCTTTCTAAAAAAATGAATCCGTCATTCCGACGAGCCTAGGCGAGATCAGGAATCTAATATCAAGGTGCTGTGAAGCCAGAGAAAACCCCTCTTCCACAGCACTTTTTGTTGGTAGATTCTGAATCACGCTCGTCTCTTGCTGCTCAGAATGACGATATCTAGCATTCAGTAAATTACATCAAGCGGTCTTCATCATTACGACCGCAGCAATCACCACAAAGATACCAAACCAGCCGATTGGTTTGAGTTTCTGCTTAAACAGCAAGGCTCCACCCACTGCGGTACCCAAGATACCGATCGCACCCCAAGAGGCATAAGCAATGGCTAAGTCGATCTCTTTCACCGCTTGTGCCAACAGCGTGAATGCTGTCAGTACCAACACAATCGCCGCAATGCCCCAGCCTTTATATTTAAAACCTTTTGAGCGTGTCAGCGCCATATTGGCCATGATATCGACCAAGGCAGCCATCACGACAAATCCAAATGACATCGTAAAAAATTGACTCATGATTCGCACCTTGTACTAGTAGAAAATGAACGTTCTTTTGCCGGTTTATCGGCATTTTTCTTGGCGTTAGGTTGACCATGTGATTCCCCTAAGGTCACACACACAATGCCAACAACGGCTAACATCAAACCAAACAACTCTTGATGGTTTAAGTGTGCATCAAAGGCGATGATCGACACCACGGTGATCAACGAGATACCCAACCCTTCCCAAACAGCGTATGCCACACCGATAGATATTTTCTTCGCGGCAAACGCGAGAAAGTAGTAAGAGATTGCGATCAGCACATACATTACGATGTAGCCCCACCACCCGTGCCCTTGTCCGATAAGAGACATAGTGCTTGTACCAGCCACTTCGGCAACGATGGCGAGCAATAAAAATAGACGTGCAACTAGCATGATTAATCCTCCATCAGAAATAAAAAAAATGCATAACGGAGAATGGTGAATGTCGCGTACCTGTATCGACATTCAAAAAGTTAAAAAGATAAAAATGAGCCACTTCTCCTGACTATTTGAGATAAGGTTAGCGCTGGGTAGGAAAAAGAGACAGGTAATTGAGATATTCATTTTTGAATATCTTAAGAAGTAAGTTGTCTATGTAATCACATAATATTGATAAGGTTAAAGCATCTACTCTCTCATTCAGCCGATGCCATCAGGTGACGTCATTGCGTAAAAATCAGCGGCGTATTGAGGGTTTGTCGCACCACTTTATGTAGGTGTCTGTGCAAAGGATGGTTGCGGTTGGTTTGAAGGAAACCGCCAGAGACCACAAACTGACTGAACTCACGATTAACGGGTGGCATTGCGTAAGAGGCGAGTTCTGGCATCAACAATGCCGAGCTTTGACTGGCATACATAATCGCGTCGGTTTCTTGCAACATTTGGCAAGCCAAACGCAAATTATAGGACTTCAGTAACACTACTGGCTCATAACCCATGCGTCGATACTCGGACTCCACGGTACAAAGCGGTTTATATGACGCAGGCGCAGGCAAAGAGACGAGTGGTAGTTTGGACACCGTGTCCCAATCATTGCTGACTTTCGACAACGTTGGGTGGTTTTTGCGCGCCAAAATCACTCGTTTTTCAACGAATAACGGGCGCATGTAAATGTCTTTCGACAGCTCGGTCTCTTGGTCAAGAATGCAGTAATCGTGCTCGCCTTCTAACATTTCATCGTGCGAGTAAGTATTCCAGCTGGAAAAGGCAAAGTGCGCTTTGGGAAAGGCTCGATGACAACCAGTGAGCAGTCGCTGCCCTTGTTCATCCATCAAATAAGGGTCAGTTACAATCGCAATCTGCCCTTGGTATTGCAGTGGGTCGAACACTTCAAATTCTTGCACCACTTTTTCCAGTGGTGCAACCATATTGTCGAACTCGGCGGCGAGACGAATCGCCATGGGTGATGGCTCTACTCCATGTGCTTTACGCACAAAAAGCGGGTCATCAAACACTTGCTTCAACTTCATCACGCCGCGGCTGGCGCTCGGTTGAGAAATGCCAAGCTGCATTGCGGCCAGCTTGATGCTGCGGTTTTCCACCACGGCTTTTAATAAACGCATTAAGTTGAGATCCAATGCATCCAGCTGATGTGCCATACCCTAACCTACCAATACCATTGATGAGCGAATACAAAGAGCAGTTAACAATTAGTTAAACACTCTCTCCCGACGTGATCTGATAACCCATATCGAAGACTTTTTCTTCTTGCGTTTCGCCTTTCAGGCGCGCAATTAATAGCTCTGCGCTCTTTACACCAATTTGGAAACGCGGCGTATCAACGCTGGTCAGTTTCGGACTGATGGTTTGACCGATATCCAGCGCGTTATAGCCCGCCACTGCCAATTGCTGTGGAACTTGAATGCCACGTTGCTGCGCACTCAGCATGGTGCCAATTGCGATGTCATCGTTGGTACAGAACACCCCATCGAGCGTTGGGTGCGTTTCCAGTGCACGTTCGAGCAAATCATGCGCTAAAGAAAAACTCGAATGATCACCAGTTAATACATGTTTAGGTTCTAGCCCTGCTTCTGTCATCGCGCGATCGTAACCTTGCATCCGCAATTTGGTTCGCGTATCCAGACGCGCGCCAAAATAGACGATTGTACGCTTCCCCGTATCTAGCATCTGCTTAACCACGGTGTACGACGCATCTTCATGATCGAGTCCAACCGCCATATCAATCGGCTCCGATGGCAGTTCCATGGTTTCGACCACCGGAATGCCCGCATTTTTGATCATCTGTAATGTACGCGGCGTGTGATGGCTTTCAGTTAGAATAAGCCCATCGACTTGATAAGAGAGTAATGACGCGATCTTGCGCTCTTCTTCAAGCTCATCGTAGCTAAAATGCGCTAAAAGCGTCTCATAGCCATTGGCTTTGGTCACCATCTCTATGCCCTGAACAAAGGAAGCAAAAATTTGGTTGGACAAAGACGGCAGTAAAATACCAATGGCTTTACTGGAGGACTTTGACAACATCGCCGGTGCACGGTTTTCGATGTAACCCATCTCTTCAATCGCAGTCGCAATCTTGGCCCGAGTCTTTTCTGCCACCGATTCAGGGTTACGCATATAGCGTGAAACGGTCATCTTCGTGACGCCAACCTGGTCTGCGACATCCTGCAATGTCGTACGAGTTTTCTTATTCTGTTGAGCCATAAATATGTGATTTATCAGTAATGTTACAAGTAACATTATGACGAATAGACTCTCTGCCGACAAGCTCAGTGAAAATAATTCGCAAAATCATGACGTTATTACTCCATTAGCCATCAAATTGCGTTTCATGGATTGTGAATCAAAACCGAATAAATAAATGACATTTATATCAAAGTTCTTATAAAATGCCGTACCTAAAAGAATAAGACATTAGTCACAGTGCAGTTAGGCTCTAGCGAAACCCAGATTTACTACCACCTGCTTGATCTGGACGACTCCCAAAAGCAGCAATACCTCCAAGCATTGCAACGAAGTCAACCTGAGCTGTATCGACAACTCGTTCCTCTTTTAGCCAACGAGACACCGGAAGAACAACTAACGCAGTTACTTTATTTTGGTGCTCATCAGGCAACGAACCAAGACGTCGATCTAAGCGGAGAAATCATCAGTAAGTACCGCCTA
Organism: Vibrio sp. Vb0888; assembly: GCF_033338835.1. NCBI lineage: Bacteria > Pseudomonadati > Pseudomonadota > Gammaproteobacteria > Vibrionales > Vibrionaceae > Vibrio > Vibrio sp. Vb0888. The sequence continues at coordinate 27,512 of NZ_JAWOTL010000017.1, read as the reverse complement.
ACTCATGAGTTGGGGCGTGGTGGCATGGGTGTCGTATACGCAGCTCTACGTGCAGATGAAACGTTCGAGCAAGATCTGGCTATCAAGTTTATTCAAAGCAATTTGAGCAATGTGTTAGGGCAACGCGCACTCTTCGATGAAGCTCAACTTCTCGCGCGTCTAAACCATCCTTACATCGCGAAAGTGTTTGACGGCGGTCTCCATCAAGATTCGGTTTACATCGTGATGGAGCGGGTGTTTGGTCAAACTTTGGATGAGTATCTATCTGAAAATAAGCTAGAAAAAACGGAGAAGCTGCTGTTGTTTAAGCAGATCTGCCAGGCGATGGAGCACGCCCACCAGCACCAGGTTTTGCATGCCGATCTAAAACCAGAAAATATACTGATTGATCGTAGCAAGCGTCCCAAGCTGCTTGACTTCAACTTGACTCAAAAAGCGCACTCCAACCGAGAAGATTCACCCTCAGCGCTGATTGCGTTTAGCCAAAATTTTGCCAGCCCAGAGCAGCAAGCAGGACTGGTTCTAACAGAGCAAAGCGACGTGTACTCCTTGGGCAAAATTCTCGCTTTGATGTTTCCATCACCAACAATTTGGTCTGATGTTTACTGGGTGATAAGACGCGCAACGCGTCCTGCCACTCAAATGCGATATACCGATGTTAGAACATTGCGCATTGATATCGAACGAATTATCGAACGCCGTCCAATCGAGCAGAAAAAAAACTGGCCATTGTATAGCGCCTTTCGCTTGGTACAGCGACGTCCCCTTGCTTCGGTATTGTCAGGCATCATTGTGCTCTCTGGTGTGTTATTTGGCAGCGCCATGATGCAAAAGAATATCCAGCTGCAACAAGAGAAAAAGATTGCAGAAGATATGATGTACGAAATGACTCGCCTCATATTCCACGCGAAGGGGCAAAATGTCGAACATCTCTCAGTGAACTCCATGATGGAGTTAACACGAAGGCGGATACTCTCTAACCCAGATATCCCCAAACATATAAAACAAAAAATGTTGTTGGCGATGATGACACCGGTGCCAGAGAAGCACCTAACTACACCAATGAGTTGTCAGCCAAATTGTGCGTCTAAGGACAGCACCAACCAATAAGGCTTAAAACAAGATGTATACACGTTCAGTGGTATTTTGGCTGTCTGCATTGACGGCTACGTCCACGTTGGCAGCAGACGTTTCAGCTGCCACTTCACACCCACCAGCTTCAACCTTGAAGCAAGGCTACTTTATCGACGCCCCAGTGACTGGCCTGTATTACAAAACCAGTTCCAATATCACTGGCGTCACTCAGCAAGGAGCATTTCATTACCAACCCGGTGATGTAATTAGCTTCTTCCTTGGTAACGATGATAAAGGTTATCTGCTGACGACCTTATCAAGCCAAGAAGTGCTGACGCCGACGATGGCGACAACCAAACCTAGCCGCAGCATCAATATGACGCGTCTGCTGCTTTCTCTCGACAGCAGGCCTGAGAATCGTGAGGAAATTGTCCTAGCAAACCGTGTGCTGTCTGATCCTCACTTTCAAAGCCAGCTCAAAGGCCTTGATCTCAATTACCTGGATGACGCTAAACGCTACCTCAATCTCGATTGGGTATCTGTCAATGAGGCGATTGAGCACCTAAACGAAAGCCAGCAGTACATTGAAAAAAATTTTTCCTCTGATGAGATCATTTTTGAACCTCGCGACATGACGTTCAAAAACATCGTCATCAAAAAGAAGGATTGGCAAGGCCGCGCTTGTGCTTACGATCTACGCTATCAGCATCATCCCAAATATCGTCCTCCTATTGGTGAAACTCGATTCACCATCACCAAAGACTCATTGATTGAACACCCAAGCATTGGCGATCATTTTCAAGGCTGCTTCCTCTCGATGAAACGCCCCATCACGGAAGATGTCGTCGAACCGATAAGCAAGTTTGCGGATTGGTTTAATATCGTTGGTTGTTCAATCACAGGGTGCACCCGCAACGACTTGAATGGCTTCTCTCTCGAAGACTTCGATGATGAAGGCGACTGGAAGTACCGCTCCGTTGCCCTCAATTTTGATCCGAGCACCGAGTTATTGATGGAAAAAGTACAAGGTCTCGGGCGTAAAAAAAACATCCAACACAATAACCGTACAGAAATGCTCTGGTTTACGTATCCCAATACTAGCGAACACGACATTGACTACCTCGGTGTGTGGCAGCAAACCGAATACCACCAACAGTCCATGACACAATCATGCCTATTGATGCGCCATCAACAAGTCATGCGACTGCCGAAAAATACGGACACCTGCCCAACCGATACAAGCCTGTACACCCAAGATGTTACCCGCGAATTTGCCGACATGTGGTGGGTCAACAATAGCGCCCCCAAAGCCGAACTCGCGCAAATGAACGTCATGGTGCGTTGGTCAACAACCCCATCCGAAATCAATTACACCACCTGGGAATACTTGCCAGCTGGTGCAACTTGGGAGCAAGGCATTTTATATCGCTATCAACAAAATGTTCTGCGCAACCAAGACGGTTCCGATCGCATTGAAACCCACACCATTTCTGAATTTGTCAAAGTGAGCGAGGATGTATAACCATGGCAACAGCAGTAGCACTGACACAAATCATTCAACAATGGCAATCTGGTGATAAACGAGCTGAGAGCGAGCTCTATCAGTTTGCTTATTTACAGTTGCGTAAGATCGCCCAACATGAGCGTGAACGAAATGCAGAAAAGTACGGCACCGACAACAAAGTACTGGCAGACAGCGTCAACAGCACCACGGCATTAATTCATGATGCTTACCTGAAAATGTCCAACTGCGACATGAGTGAAATTGAAACAAAGCGCGATTTCTTTTTGATGGCCGCCAAAGTGATGCGTCAAATTTTGATCGACAACGCACGCTCGCACCAAGCACAAAAGCGTCAACACATTACATTGATGAGAGATGAAGAAGATCGTTTCGAGCAATTGATTATCATGGATAAAGCTCTGGATAGTTTCAGTAGCCGCTATCCACGCCAATCGAGCGCACTCAAACTCAAGTATTTAATGGGCATGAAAAACCAAGAAATCAGTGAGCTACTCGAATGCAGCGCAAGCCTGATAGAGAAAGACCTCAAATTCTCTCGCAGTTGGCTACAATCACGAATGGCGCACACGTAATCATGAACAAAAAGCTTTGGATAATCGGCGCAGTATGCGTCGGTTTGTTCGGTATTTACTTCATTTCAAACAAACACAATTTGGCATCTGTGGAAGACTCGTCAGACAACGCCGACAAGTCAACCCAGCAAGCACATCGTCAATATGAGCGCACATCTTTAGTTGAAGTAAAGCAAGCGTTGACAGGTTCTGCGTTGGATCGCACTCATAAAAAAGCGGGAGATGACGCATTTAACTCCGCCCTTTTAGGACAACCAGGCCCTGTTACGAATCCATTTCATACCACAGAAGACAACACGTTTTACGAGTCAGCATTGGGTGATAAGAACAGCCGACCACAAGAGGACCCATCAGAGAATAATAAACCCATCATCAACCTCACTGTGGAACAGCAGCTACAAACCATTATTTATGCTTGGGAGCTGAAACAAAACTCTCCGGTGAGTTATTCGCTCAACCTTAACCAGCTTTTTGAAGACCCAGATGGCGATCTCCTCACCACTCAGATTTGGCTTGAAAACGCCAATGGGTTAAGAGTCCTCAACCAAGGACAAATGATGGTGCAAGGAGCGCCTGAGGAAATAAAAACCACCACATATTTGGCGGTAGCAGCGCGCGATGATTATCACGGTAATAGCGATCATGCATGGGTCACAACGCGCTTTGAGTTACCCGTTATCACACCCGATCAAAATGACACAGAACACTCGTTAGTTGGCGATGTAGTTTATCGCCTAGAGACGACACAAAATCTTGCAGGTATCGCGTACGCGTATGAAGTGGTGTATTGCGAGGCCTTTCAGTTTGAGGGGGGCGAAGTAAGTTATGCCGCCTCACACAACAAACGCCAGTGTCCTGAAAAGGGAGACTTGAAAAAAGTGGGCAAGTACAAAATCAGTGATGACTCGTTGATCGTTTATGTCCAAGGTGTACGCCAAATTTGGACCATCAAAAAAGAATACCCATCTCAGGTTCATGAAGATACTCGGAACTACTTCACCACCGTGTTTGATGGTAAACAATTCGAAAGCTACACCATGCAAAAAAACAAGCAATCGATGGAAAAGCGCATCAACGCACCGACAGGGCGATATTTACGCCAGATATCCTTTTTTGACTATTTGTTACCTCTCCCAAGCGGGGGGTATCTGGTTGCTGAAGCTGGCAATTATATTTATCACTATGGTACTAAAGTCGTGGGTCCGCATGGTGAAAGTCTCGAATCCGATCTCAATTTACGAACTTATGGTCCTAACCTGTATTGTAGCGATGTCGCCATTTGGTATCACAGCCATGTCATTGCTGGTCAAGGAGACTATCAAATAGACATCATATCAGACCCTAACCCAGACGATCCGACTTACCAAATTGATTGCCACGAGTTCATCAGCGCCCCTGCTACTGGACAACAATCGTTATCGTTTGATCTTAACTATTCCCCTTACGATGAACTACTTGATGGCGAGGTGTATAGCTACATTTTACGTCCGAAACCTGAGCTCGCTGATCACGTTGAGGAATTTAAGATCAACATGATTTATCACGCCCCTGTCCTTAGCGACACCCAATAAACCTCTATTTACAGGTGGTTATTTTGACAAAACAATCATCACCAAAATAAAACTGGAAGCGTGATCAAATTATCAATTTTCCATCATAGACAAAAAATAGAAATAAATTTTACGGGTTTTGTGCGGATTTTCGTGTCTTGAACCTAAGCTCAATAGTCATTAAAAAGACACCACTCTCTTATATCTCACTAGTGAGATATAAGGAAAAAAATAATAAAAAAAGCGACTTTCTCATTCGGAAACGAAACAAGGACAAATAAATAATGAATAAGGTGAGTTTACTAGCAGCGTCAGTGGCTATCGCTCTTACAGGCTGTGGCGGTTCAGATGGTGGTTCAAACAGTGCTAACGACGGCGTTGTGATCACAGGTTTTGACGGCTACTTCAAGCATGCCGTTGTTTTTGAAGATACGAACAACAACGGCCAATGGGACACTCAAGAAACATTCCTTGGTCTGACCGATGAGAAAGGTCAGCTTAAATTGGATGCAAAACCAGAAAGCACTCTAGCGCTGCAGACCATTACACCAAACGGTGCAAAGCAGAAACAGCTTATCGCTTTGGATGCTAAAGAGTACGCTGGCAAATACACGGTTGATATGGATCATCCAGGCCAAGCCATGGCCCACGAAATCGTGTTCCGTGCACCAACATCGTCAAACGTGATTTCACCTATCACGGACCTTGTTGCGATTGAAATGGCAAAAGATCCAGCCATTAGTGAAGAAGACGCGAAAGCGAAAGTAAACCAAGCGCTAGGAGGCTCAGAAGAAGCACCAATTGATCTGTACAGTGATTTTGTTGAAGGTGCGACAAAAAACGCCGAACTACATAAAACCGCTCAGATTCTGACCGACTCGAAAGCACAAAACCCAACGAACTACGAGAAAAAAGCCACGGAGTTTGCTCAAGCGGCAAACCAAGAAGTGGAACGTCTTGTTGCATCTGGCGAAAACATCAATGACCCAAATCTACGTCCAATCATCACTGACGCGACCCCAGACAGCGACACCTTAGCACCTGAAACGGCAGTTAATAACAAGCTAACCGTAAACAAAATCGTCGAAAAGGCAGCTAAAGATAAGCTAGAAAATCTACCAAAAATCGTACAAGGCGTGGACTTTGATGGCTTAGAGCTAGACATTGAAGGTCTATTTGCAGACAAAGACCAAAACCTTGTGACAACCAAACTGACGCACAACTTTGCAGGCACAGGCATTGAAGTTGTGCAAACTGGCAACCTGATTGTTCTACAACCAACTGCAATCGTAGAGAAAGCTGGTGATTTTGAGATTGTTCTAACGGCGCAAGACATTGATTCGTCAGGTAAGGTTTTGGGTACGGTAAGCACCGTATTTCAGTTCGAAATCGAATCGGCAAACTTACCACCAATGGTTGTAGAAACAGAACAAGCGCATCTGCAGTCCATCGTTGATGGTTGGTACCTACAACAAGGTGAAGTATTTGAACAAACGCTCGATATTTCTAGCTTGTTCCAAGATAAAGACGGTCATATCACCGACTACTCAGCGGACTATGTGGACATTGAAGGTCTAACAGTATCTGAGGATGGTAATGCAATTATCACCATTAAAGGCACACCAACAAAAGCAGGTGAAGCTGGAGCAACACTTGCGATTAGCGCAACAGATGGCCATACCGCGGTACAAATTGCGCTCAGCATGCCAACGGTTATCGAAGGCGTCACGCCACCACCAGTAGTACCGACTTTGGGCTTCACTCACGAGCACTTCAACGGTCAAGAATGGAAAATGGGTAGCTTTGCACAGAAAGATGGTGAAATCGGCTACGCCATGTTGATGCAAGATTCTGAAGGCCTACTATTCTGCTGGGGTTCAAACCACGATGAGATGAGTCAAGAGTACAAAGCGAACATCAGTGACTTCCTAAAAGACACATGGGAACACGATGCTTACGCCATTCTTGCCGATCTGGACCAACAAACTGGTTACACAGAATACAACAATAAAGACTGTAACGACGTTGAGTTGAAAGACGGCAAGCTATACAACAGCTACGGCGACGAGTATGAAATGTTGTACCAGCACAAAACCGAGCATAACGGCACTCAAATGATCGTTAAAATCTCAGATGATGAGCTGTTCTGGATGGACTCAAGCAATACCCCATTCGCAGAATCACTTTCGGTTGCAGAACACATCAAACAAGGCACGGTAGAGCATGACTTGATGGTAGAAAGTAATGGCACAGGCGACGACACAGTCCTGAAATACTCGTCAGGTGCGTACGAATACGACACTGATACTTACAACTACACTTCGTTCATGCCAACAGGATTCCAAACTCCAGGTAATTGGGAAATCCAGAATGATGAAGACCGTGAACTGCTGATTCTAGAAGAAACAGGCTCAGAGTCAGATTACAAAACTCGTCATCGTTACATCAACCGCGATTTTGGTGACTTTTATATTGGTATTCGTTGGAGTAAAGAACAAAACGGTCATGAATCCGCACCGGAATATGGTCTGTACTCTAACAGCAAAGAAGCCATGACAAGCATCGCGAGTTCACTACCGATTTTGGAGCCTGGTGATGATGACTAAAGCAACCATCGTTAACCCTTGCTGTGATAGCGTGCATTTGCGTAGAAGACGCAGAACATTTTGGGAACGATTGGTCGGCATCAAAGAAGTGTATATCTGCTCTAACTGTCACAAAGAAACGCCACTCAAATAGCGATAATATTTGAGACCGCAAAAAGCCCCGAACTCGGGGCTTTCTTCTATATTTTGACCGCAATATCTGAGTCGTTATTTCACGCACACCACGTTCAATAATGAGGTTCCGGTGAGCTGATTGGGCTCACGATCGGCGAACAAACCTTTCTTATCTTTGCCCCAATACGGCAGTTGCAGTGGCCATTGATTTTTTTCCATCACCCCAGACGCCCTCAGCGCTTTAAACTCTGCAGGGTTAGCTAAGTTCATACCCAGTTGCTGACATACTTTGTGCGAGTTTTCGTAGTTGAGGCGGTTCCACGGCTTACCATGTTCCATGTAAAACTGATTATGGTGATCGAGTAAATATGGGACCACGTACGTTTTGCCCTGTACTGAAGTTCTCAACCGAACTTCAATGTCATCATTTCCAGTGACAATTGGCTTCGCTTTGGTCTTAGCAACAGGCGTAGACGAAGAGCTATCACGTGAACTTTTTGCCTTGGTATCTGGCTTCTCTGCCCGCGCTTTAAAGGCGTCGGTATCAGCTCGCACAGCAGGAACTGGCGCGGGTTTCGGGGTCACCGTCGGTGTTGGCTTAACCGAAGATGCGGCTGATTTCGACGATACAGTAGATTTAGGTGTAGGTGGTGTTACTGGTTGTTTCGTCCCTTTCCCAACCACTCGGATGAACGCCTCTTTGTAGTTCGACAAGGTTTTGACTCCTCGTAAGTCATCCCTCGCATCAGACAATGCCTTGTAAGGTCCAATCAAACAGCGATAGCCTTTGGATTCAGGCTTCATCCATACGTCAGTCGTGATTTTACTATAGAGAGGCTTAGCTTTCGCGAGAGACATAGGCTTGGGTAGCAATCCGCATTGAATCCAGTAAAGGTAGTTGCCCCCCTGCGGCACTTTCTTTCCCCATACTCCGTTACCAATTGGGCACGTTTTCTCAAGCATCGGTAATTCTTTCTCGCTGGCTTGAGTGGCTTGGCAAAGGAACTCCTCCGCCGATACTGGGCTAGAAAACTGGGCGCATACCAGCAACAAGCCGAAAGCTAGGCTTGCTTGGAAGATACGAGATGGGTGTTGTGCCTTCTTCATTTCCATACACTTCACTCTAAATTAGTGGGTAAGGTCATTATGGCGGCAAAGCGCCAAAAAAATGTGAACAAAGAATAACTAGCAAAAAAAGAGCCGGAATTTGCATCCGGCTCTCAGTTTAGGAAGGAATTAAGCGAATTTACAACGCTTGGCGGGAAAATTCTTAACCTTTGTACAGTTTCGGGTTGAATACATCTCGTAACCAGTCACCCAATAAGTTGATAACCAGAACCAGTGTAACCAACACGATGCCTGGGAAGGCAGTAATCCACCACGCACCTGAGAAGATGTAGTTAAAGCCGATGCTGATCAGCGCACCTAGTGACGGCTGATCAACAGGAAGACCCAAACCTAGGAATGACAGTGCCGCTTCCGACATGATCGCATTCGCTACCTGTACCGTCGAGATAACCAAGATTGGTGATAGACAGTTCGGCAGGATGTGACGGAACATGATGCGTGGCGCTTTAAAGCCCATCACTCGTGCCGCTTCTACGTATTCTTTCTTCTTCTCTGCCAATACCGAGGCGCGAATGGTCCGTGCGTATTGCGGCCATTCTGCCACACCGATGATCACCACCAGCATGACCACCGCATATTGGCTGTAAAAATCACTGCCAAAGCTGGCTTTGAAGATAGCTGACACGATGATCGCGACCATCATGGTCGAGAACGACAACTGTACGTCTGCAAAACGCATCAAGAAGCTATCGATACGGCCACCGAAATAACCCGCCGACAAACCAATGATGATACCCAGTACCAACTGAAGGCCAACAGCCAGGAAGCCGATGGTTAGAGACAGACGAGAGCCGTAAAGAATGGTCGATAAAATATCGCGACCTTGCTCGTCAGTACCCAACACAAAGCGCTCATCGCCATCTTCCATCCACGAAGGTGGCAACTCAGAATCCATGATGTCGATAGACGTCAGATCGTACGGGTCTGTTGGCGCAAGAATCGGTGCAGCCAATGCCAATACTAAGAACATCATAAAGACGGTAAAACTCGCCATCGCCACTTTGTCGCGTTTGAAGTAATACAGAAAATCTGACTCTTTGAAACGCTGCCACGCTGATGGAGCAGGAGCTGGTGTTAAATTTGATTGGCTCATGATTAAGCTCCTTTTCCAGTTAGGTTCACAGTTGGGTTGATGATGCCGTACAGCAAGTCAACGATGGTATTGGTTACCACGAAGATCAGACCAACAAAGATAACGTAGGCAGTGATCAGCGGTGTATCTACACGGTTGATTGCCTCTAGGAAAAGGAAGCCAGTGCCCGGCCATTGGAACACGGTTTCAGTAAGAATGGTGTAGGCCACCATGGTACCAATCTGCACGCCACCTACCGTCAATACTGGTAGCATGGTGTTCTTAAGTGCATGTTGGTAATAAATCTTTTGTAAGTTCAAACCTTTTGCTTTGGCAAACTTAATGTATTCCGAGCTCAGTACTTCCAGCATTTCTGAACGTACCAGACGGATGAACAACGGCAGCATGATAGACGCTAGCGCAATACACGGCAGGATAAGGTGCTTAATGCCATCGATGGTAAAGAAGCCAGATTCCCAACCGAGCACGTTAGCGGTTTCACCTCGCCCATAGGAAGGCAACCAACCGAGTTCTATTGAAAAGACATACATCAGCATGATTGCGGTTAAGAACACCGGAATCGAGATACCGACACTGCTCATCGCCATGACAAATTTGGTAAAAACACTCTTAGGATGAATCGCAGAGTACACCCCAAGCGGAATAGAGAAAACAATGATGATAAGCGTCGCGCCAAACACGAGCTCTAATGTAGCTACCAGCTTGTCGAGAATCACCTCAACCGCAGGTCGCTTGAAAAAATATGAGGTACCCAAATCACCTTGCAGTGCATTACCCACAAAGCGCGTGTACTTTGTGATAAAGGGATCGTTCAGGCCTAAGTCGTCGCGTAGCGCTTGACGCTCCGATTCCGAAACCGACTGACCTACAAGCTCACGCAGCGGATCACCCAGGTTGTCCTGAATGGCAAACGCCACCAAACTGATCACAAACATCACTATCAGTGCCTGAAACAGGCGCTTGACCAGAAACGAAAACATTCCTTGCCCCTTAACTATCCATAGATCTCTAAATTAGAGAGAAAATTCAGTCTAAATAACCCACTCAATCCGACTGAAACAAAACTGAGTCGAGTGCTTTAAGTTGAGGAGGGAAATCCATCCCTCCTCAAAGTCGACTAACCGTGATTATTCAACCACTAGGTCACCGAAGTAAGGCATTACCATTGGGTTAACGATGTCTGCCGCTTTCACGTTAGACTTCGCACCCCACGCTTCACTTTGCCAGTGTAGCGGTACGAATGCTGCGTCGTTGTATAGTGTTGCTTCTACACCTTTCAGCATTTCTGCACGTTTCGCAGGATCCGTTTCTACGTTCGCAGCTTCAACCACTTTGTCCATTTCTGGGTTTGAGTAGTAACCACAGTTGTACTGACCACGACCGGTTTCTTCGTTACGAGTCATCGTTAGGAACTCGTTGAAGTTCGCTGAGTCTTCTGTATCTGAGTGCCAACCGATCATCAGCATGTCTGCCGCACACTTGTCGAACTCAGGCCAGTACTGCGCTTTTGGCATGGTCTTCAGATCAACCTTGATACCGATCTTAGACAACATTGCCGCCGCCGCTTGTGCTACTTTCGCATCATTCACGTAACGGTTGTTTGGTGCGATCATCGTTAGCGTCAGGCCATTTTCGTAACCCGCTTCTTTCATCAGCTCTTTCGCTTTCTTCAGATCGTAGCGAGGAACCAGTTTGTCATCGTGACCCACGTAACCTGCCGGGCTTTGCTGACCAGCGGCCGTTGCGAAGCCTTTCATGATTTTCTTCACGATACCTTCGTTATTGATTGCGTGAACAATCGCTTGGCGAACGCGAACGTCTTTCAATGCTTCGTTGCTGTTTTGGTTTAGTTGGAACGTGATGATACGAGTACCAGGTAGCGTAACTAGGTCGATGCCGTCAGCATCTTCAACGCGTTTGTGGTCGTTTGGCGCTACAGGGTGAATCATGTCAACACCGCCAGAAAGCAGCGCTGCTACACGAGTTGCGTCTTCTTTAATTGGCACAAGCGTTAGCTTATCAACATTACCTTTCGACTCTTTGTCCCAGTAATCTTTAAAGCGTTCAAATTCCACTTTTACGCCCTGTTCACGTGAAGTCACAATGAATGGACCCGTGCCAGATACGTTAGTCGATGCAAATGAGTTACCGTGCTTCACTAACTCAGACTTGTCTTTGCCGTCCGCAGTTTTGCCCGTGTAGAACTTGCTGTCCATTGGGAAAATGTACGTTGCGGTTTGCAACACTAGTGGGTAAGGACCTTTAGTTACAAGATCGAACGTGTTGTCGTCAACTTTGACGATTTTTTCGTACGGGTCGAAGATGTTTTTAAAGTCAGGAGAGCTTTGTAAACGCTGGAACGTCCACACGACGTCGTCAGCCGTTAGAGTATTGCCAGAATGGAATTTCACACCTTCACGCAGTTTGAAACGAACAGTCGTATCGTTAATACGTTCCCAGCTTTCTGCTAGGCGAGGCTCGAAATCCATTTTTTGAGTAAAGCGAACCAACGGATCAAATACCATGTGTGACATTTGCAGTGTGCCACCTGATAGCTGCTCATGTGGGTCAAGCGATACTGGGTCAGCTGCATAGCCAACTTTGATATCTGCTGCCATTGCGTTAAAGCTTAGGCCCGCAGCCATTAGCGCCACTGCTAATTTGCTTTTCATGGTTTTCATTTGCATAACTCCTTCATGCGGGGATACGGATCCCTTGTTGTTGTGTTTGCGTCTTTGTTATGACTAAAGGTTAGCCAAGCGAATTGCTTGGTTTATGCCGTTTCGATCTCTTCTCGCAAGCCAGTAAACTCCGGCATCAGAGAAATCAATTTTTTGCTGTATTCGTGTTGAGGTGCCGTGAATAACTGTTCTGTTGGTGCCACTTCTAAAAGTGTACCCATTTGCATCACACCTACTCGGTCACACATCTGACGAATAACAGGTAAATCGTGGCTGATAAACAACATAGTCAAGTTCAGCTCACTTTGCAGATCTTTCAGCAAGTTTAGAATTTGTGCCTGTACCGATACGTCCAGTGCTGAGGTCGGTTCATCACAAATCAAAAGTCGAGGACGAGTCGCCAACGCACGCGCAATAGAAATACGCTGACGCTGACCACCGGAGAATTCATGAGGGTACTTAAGCCCAGCCATTCGACCCAAACCAACATGATCCAATAGGTCATTCACGATTTGGCGAGTTTCCGACTCGTTTTTCGTCAATTTATGGAAACGGATTGGCTCAGCAATAATATCGAATACCTTCATACGAGGGTTCATTGAAGTATATGGGTTTTGGAACACCATCTGCATTTGACGACGCATCGGGCGGCGCTCTTTCTCAGAGGTTAAAGCGGTCAGGTCAATGCCCTCGAATTTCACCTGACCAGAGTTAGGTTGGTATAAACCAGCAATCACACGTGCAATGGTCGATTTACCTGAACCAGACTCGCCCACCAAACCAAAGGTTTCGCCTTCGTGCACTTCAAAGCTCACATTATTAGATGCTTGCACGTATTCTCGGCGGCTCTCGAACAAAGAGTCTTTGGTCACAAAGCGAAGATTAACGTTCTTCACGTCCAAAAGCGGGCCAGTGTACTCACGCTCATCTTGGCTTTGTCCTAACCAGTGGTTCTTGATATCGAGTGGCTCCATTTCCGCCGCTTCTTCGATATAGCTTACTAACGGGAAACGATCTAACTTTCTGTCTGAACGTGGTACCGCTGAAATTAGACTGCGAGTGTAAGAGTGATCAGGATCGCCCAATACTTTGGCTGTTGGTCCAAACTCCACCAAGTCACCACGATACATTACCGCCACGCGATCGGTGACGTTGGAGACGACACCCATATCGTGAGTAACTAACATACAGCCGACATTGTTCTTGATACACAGCTCGCGGATCAAGTTGAGGATTTGGTCTTGGATAGAAACGTCTAACGCCGTAGTTGGTTCGTCCGCGATGATGAGATCAGGCTCACCAGCCAAAGCAATAGCAATGACAACACGCTGACGCATACCACCAGAGAATTGGTGCGGGTACTGTTTTAAGCGGTTTTCTGGTTGCGGAATACCAACCTGCTGCATAAGAGAAAGCGCGCGCTGATACGCCTCTTCATCAGAGACCTTCATGTTAGCGTGGATCGTCTCTTTCAGCTGTTGCTCAACAGTAAAAAGTGGATTGAGCGAGGTCATCGGATCTTGGAAAATAAAACCTATTTTCGAGCCGCGAACCTTACGCATCGCTTCTGGTGATAGGCCAGAAATTTTTTCTCCATCCAAGAAAACATCGCCGCTAGCAACGCGACCTGGAGGGCTAAGCAAATCAATAACGGCGTTACCAACGGTGGATTTACCCGCACCTGATTCGCCAACAACACCCACGATTTCACCACGTTCAATATGAAAAGAAAGTGACTTCACGGCAGCGTGAACGCCGTGTCGGGATGGGTATTCAATACGAAGGTTTTTCACTTCTAATAGTGACATTTCAGACCTCTACTGCCTTGTCTGTGGTATCGAATCATGCCAAAGGCACCATTCATCACCTGAATGAATCCGTTCAAATTCAGAATAATACTCTGAAATCTTAATGCGGAAATAATTTGGCAAAAATCACACAAAAAAGCAACAATTAAAGTATATTCCGCCGAAAAAACATTAAATAAACGCACAATTAGCGAATAAAAATGCATTAACAAGTATTTAACCATTTTCATATCACACTATTTTTGTGCGTCATGCACCAATAAAACTAGAAAAATGCTCTAAAAGTAAACATGAGCTAAACAAGATCATTAACCATATTATTCATGTGCATTTATTAACATTTAACAAACAATATCATATGCAAAAAGTGTTTTTTCAACATAAAAAACTATTAATAAAATAGTCGGCAAATACAAAAAGCCAAACTTAGGAAGAGAAAGGATAGGTCAAAACGTGAACAAAACAGCAAAACCACACAAATCCTGCTCCAATGCAGATTATGCGCCACTTAAGCGGTTTATTGACTAAGCAAAGGAAAGTACCGCTATCTTCATTCGTACGTCATAAGAAAACTCGCCGGTTTTAACCCTTTACGACACAATTGAGAGTGGGATAATAGATGAACAGTGTCAAAGCCAAGCCGTAAATAAAAGGAGCCCCTGTGCTTAAAGCGATTTTTTTTGATATGGACGAGACTTTATGTGCAACGTCACAAGCCGATAAAGTTGCAGGACAAGCGTTTACAACTTGGATTCATAAAACCTACCCACAAGTGACTGAGCCAAAAGCTTTTTTGCAGCGCTACTTACAGGGTGTATACAAAAAGCTGAATGCTGAGTTCCCTCACCTTGTTGCTCTGCTACCCGATGAAAATGCCTTCCGTTGTGGCCTGATCCAAAACATCTTGGCGGAGCAAGGCGTCAGCATCACTGCAAAAGAGGCTCAACAAGCTCAAGACTACTTTGACTCTGCACGTATGGGCGCGTTCACTTTCTTCCCTGGTGTAAAAGAAATGCTCAGCGACCTTCGTCAACATTACAAACTCGTCGTGATCACTAACGGCCCGATTTTTTCTCAACACCCTAAATTAAACGCGACACAAATGAGCAACTGGGTGGACCATATTATTGTGGGAGGAGAAGAGCCAGAAGAGAAACCTGCTACAAGTATTTTCCAAAAAGCGCTCGACTTGGTCGAAGTAAAACCAGAAGAGGCTCTACACGTGGGCGACTCTTTACCTGCTGACATTGCTGGCGCTAACAATATGGGCATTTTGAGTGTATGGGTGAATGCGACAGGCGCAAGCAACTCAACGGATATAACGCCAAGTTTTGAAATCCAAGAAACGGTAGAACTGAAAGAAATCCTTAAAACACTCGCCCAATAAAAGCAGCGGATTAGAAAACTACAAAACCCCAGACACTGCTCTGGGGTTTATTTTGTCAGCTCGAAAAGCATTTGGATCATAGGTGGTCAAAAGCCCCTAGAGCTGTACACTTTTGGGAAAAATTGAAATGGAATGCCGATTCTTTTCAGGAGAGATGCAAAAAAGCCCCAGTCTTTCGACTGAGGCTTTAAATAGTGGTCGGTGAAGAGGGATTCGAACCCCCGACCCTCTGGTCCCAAACCAGATGCGCTACCAAGCTGCGCTATTCACCGAACTGTATTTGCTGATTTTCTCAAATCAGACAGGACACTTCAACTAAGAAGTCACCTTAATTAATGGGGTGGCTAACGAGATTCGAACTCGCGACCACCGGAATCACAATCCAGGGCTCTACCAACTGAGCTATAGCCACCATCAATTTTTGCTGTTTACCGCTCTATTAGAGCCATAAACTAAATAGTGGTCGGTGAAGAGGGATTCGAACCCCCGACCCTCTGGTCCCAAACCAGATGCGCTACCAAGCTGCGCTATTCACCGACGATGTTTTATCTTGATTGAATCAAGATTGGGAGCAATGCTACCGCATTCAATCTAAAAAAGAAAGAATGGGGTGGCTAACGAGACTTGAACTCGCGACAACCGGAATCACAATCCGGGGCTCTACCAACTGAGCTATAGCCACCACTGATTTTTACCGATGTATCCTCCGAGGCAATGGTACGCCCGAAAGGATTCGAACCTTCGACCTTTGGCTCCGGAGGCCAACGCTCTATCCAACTGAGCTACGGGCGCATGCCCTATCGGCGGAGTGGAATAATACGGATATCACACTATGCCGTCTAGTACTTTTTTTACTTTTTTTATCGTTTGGTCTCTTTTTCGACAGTTATCTTCCGTTAAAGTGGATTTTTGATGTGATTCACGCCCTGTCATGGATAACTTGTTGTTTATTGCAACAAGTTATCGGGATATAATCACCCATTATTTACATTGATTTAACAGCTGCAACCAAGTTGTCTAATCATTCTATGCCATTCAGTGGAATTTAATGATTTCTCTGCTCGGCATTAATACTCTAACTATATAAATAGGTAAGTCACTTACCTCGGGAATGTGAAGTGGGTTTAATGGATATGTCTCGACAAATGATTAGCGTTTTGTTCGCTGCCTTAACGTTTTCTACGGCAGCTTTAGCTTCTGACATCAGCCAAACTGAATACGATGCGATCGCAGAACGCATCCAACCTGTCGGTGATGTTTATCTAGCGGGTTCTGAGCCAGTGAAAGAAGAGCCAACCGGTCCACGTGATGGCGCCACAGTTTATGGTACTTTTTGTATTGCTTGTCACGCATCTGGTGTAAACGGCGCACCTAAAACAGGTAATGCCGATGATTGGGCACCACGTATTGCACAAGGCAAAGATACGTTAGTGAAGCACGCATTAGAAGGCTTCAATGCGATGCCAGCCAAAGGAACCTGTATGGACTGTTCTGACGATGAAATCATCGCAGCAATTGACCACATGATTGAAGGTCTATAAGTAAAGACATCAACGAAAAAGGCTTGCCAGTTGGCAAGCCTTTTTGTTTTTAGTCAGTGAGAACAGGGTTACTTTACTTCTTAAACATTGCTCGAATATTGGCAATGTGTGCTTGACCTTTCGCCATACGCTCTTCTGCTGATACTGGCTTTTTGTTTACTTCCCATTCAACGTCATCAAATGGCAACTCATCCAAAAAGCGGCTTTGAGTCGGTTTGATCAACTCGCCGAACTGCCGACGCTCTTTGCACATAGTGAAAGTCAGTTCACGTTGCGCGCGAGTAATACCAACGTACATCAGGCGACGCTCTTCTTCCACGTTATCTTCATCAATACTGGTTTGGTGCGGTAAAATACCTTCTTCGGACCCAATTAAGTATACATATGGGAACTCAAGGCCTTTTGATGCGTGCAAGGTCATCAGTTGTACTGCATCACTGTCTTCATCTTCTTCACCGCGCTCCATCATGTCACGCAAGGTCAAACGTTGAACGACTTCTTTTAACGTTTTCTCTTCTTGATCGTAGTTGTCACCCTCTAGGTCCGCCACTATCCATGAATAAAGATCAGAAACGTTCTTCATTCGCATTTCAGCGGCTTTCGGACTTGCTGAAGTTTCGTATAGCCAATCTTCATAATGGATATCACGAACTAGCGAACGAACCGCTTCGACGGTATCACCACGCTCAGCTTGATCAGCAATCGCCACTAGCCATTGGGTGAAACGACGCAGGTTTTCTAGGCCACGTCCCGTTAGGTGCTGTTCGAGCCCCATTTCAAAGCTCGACTCAAACAGGCTCTTCCCTCGCATATTGGCATAACTGCCTAACTTCTCTAACGTTACTGGGCCAATTTCACGTCGTGGAGTATTCACAATGCGCAAAAATGCATTGTCGTCATCCGGATTAACCAAAACGCGCAAATACGCCATGATGTCTTTAATCTCTGCGCGCGCAAAAAACGAGGTGCCGCCAGAAATTTTATACGGTACACGGTTTTGCATCAGAGACTTTTCAATCAAACGTGATTGGTGGTTACCACGGTATAGAATCGCATAATCTTTATATTCGGTACGGTTTAGGAACTTATGCGCAATTAGTTCACCCGTTACGCGCTCTGCTTCATGCTCTTCATTTTTAGCCAACAACACTTTGAGTTTTTCACCGTCAGGAATTTCAGAGAACAAGGACTTCTCATAGACGTGAGGGTTGTTAGCTATCAAAATGTTGGCCGCACGCAGGATTCGACTCGTTGAACGGTAGTTTTGCTCTAGCTTAATCAAACGCAAATTTGGATAATCTTCACCCAGCAACACGAGGTTCTGAGGTTTCGCACCACGCCATGAATAAATAGACTGATCGTCATCCCCTACAACCGTCAATCGCCCACGTTCTCCGACAATTAATTTGACCAGCTCATACTGACTCGTGTTGGTATCTTGATACTCGTCAACCAGTAGGTAACGGATACGATTCTGCCAACGCTGACGAACATCTTCATGATTACGTAAGAGTAAAACGGGCATCAAAATTAGGTCATCAAAATCGAGCGCGTTATAGGCTTTCATTTGCTTTTGGTACATATCAAAACAGAACGCAAACAATTGTTGCTGTTCACCTTGCGCACGCGCTTTGGCTTGCTCTGGCGTCAACATGTCGTTTTTCCAGTTGGAAATACAACTCAGAAGCTGACGTAGCAGATCTTTATCACCATCAAGCTGCTTTTCGGTAAGTTCTTTGAGCAGCGCTAGCTGGTCTTGGTCATCAAACAGTGAGAAGCCCGCTTTCAACCCTAAATGCTTGTACTCACGCTTGATGATGTTCAATCCTAAAGTGTGGAATGTTGATACCATCAAACCTTTAGACTCACCTTTCCCTAACGTTTGACCTACACGCTCCTTCATTTCACGTGCTGCTTTGTTGGTAAACGTCACCGCAGCAATGTTACGCGCTTTGTAACCACATTGCTGAACCAGATAAGCGATTTTATTGGTAATAACACGAGTTTTGCCCGAGCCAGCACCAGCTAGCACTAGGCATGGACCAGACACGTATTTCACGGCTTCATCTTGACTAGGGTTCAGCTTCATAGAAATTCTCTGCGGGTGATGAATGTGGCGCCTATGATAAAGGGGTGGCCTCGTGAAAGCTATGCTGATTTCTTGTAATTTTCACACCAATTAAGTGCAATATTCTGTTGCATAAATGGCGGGTATTTAAGCTATAATGAATGAACGTTCATTCACTAAAGGGTGACATTATGAAGGATAACCCTGCTGTAGATAAACGAGAACAAATCTTAGTCGCTGCTGAACAACTCATTGCTGAATCTGGCTTTCAAGGGCTTTCCATGCAAAAGCTCGCCAATGAGGCAGGTGTCGCAGCAGGGACGATTTACCGTTATTTCTCAGATAAAGAACATCTTTTAGAGGAACTACGCCTTAACGTTGCTAAGCGTGTTGCTACTGCGGTGCAACTAGGTGTTAGTGAAGAGATGCCTTTAAAACAGCGTTATCGAACCATGTGGCTCAATATTTGGAATCTAGCGAGCTCGAACTTAAGTGCGATCAGCAACCGGGTCCAATATGAATCTTTACCCTGTTCAAATAGTAGCAAAGCTCGGGAACTTGAGAGACAAATGTTTGCCCAAGTAGATCTTCTTTTTAATCAGGGTAAAGACGAGGGAGTATTCAAGCTTCTCGATAACGAAGTACTTTCTGGATTAAGTTTTGAGGCAAGTGTTGCACTTGCTCGGAAACACGCTTTGGGATTTTATCAACTGGATAAGACGGCATTAGAGGCCGCTATTGAAGCCAGTTGGGATGCAATTATTAAACACTAACTTGGAGTTCTTAATAGAATGAAAAAGTGGACTTTCTTTATGTTACTTATCGCCGTTCTCTTGTTCGGCAGCGTGATAGGTTTCAATTTATTTAAGCAACAAAAGATCGCTGAATACATGGCAAACCGTCCTGAACCTGAGTTCCCAGTAACCGTGACAGAAGTGCAAGCGGTGGATTGGGTACCAGTCATCGAAGCAATTGGTTTTATCGAGCCAAACCAAGGCGTGACGGTAGCAAATGAGACCAGCGGTGTTATCGATAAAATCGCGTTTGATTCCGGTACTCAAGTTAAATCGGGTCAGCCATTAGTGTTGCTTGATTCTGAAGTCGAAAAAGCAAATTTGAAGAGCTCGCAAGCTAAGTTGCCAGCGGCAGAAGCGAAATACAAACGCTACCAAGGGCTATTCAAAAAAGGCTCTATTTCTAAAGAAGCGTATGACGAAGCAGAAGCAAACTACTTCTCCTTAAAAGCGGATATTGAAAGCCTGAAAGCGACCATCGACCGACGCGAAATCAAAGCGCCATTTGATGGTGTGGTAGGTATTCGTAACGTGTACCTCGGTCAGTACCTACAGGCGGGCACCGACATTGTTCGCCTTGAAGATACCAGCGTGATGCGCTTGCGCTTCACCGTGCCACAAACCGATATTTCACGTATCAATATCGATCAAGAAGTGGATATCTTTGTTGACGCTTATCCAGACCAACCTTTCAAAGGGTCTATTTCTGCGATTGAACCAGCTGTAAACGTACAAAGTGGTTTGATTCAAGTTCAAGCGGATATCCCTAACAGTGACGGCAAACTGCGTAGTGGTATGTTCGCGCGTGCAAACATCATTCTGCCTAAATTAGAAAATCAGGTCACTCTACCTCAAACCGCGATCACATTTACGCTGTATGGCGACAATGTTTACATCGTAACAGAAGAAGATGGCGAAAAACGCGTTAAGCAGCATGTGGTAAAAGTTGGCGAACGCTCTAAAGATATCGCACACATTCTAGAAGGCGTGAAGCCAGGTGATGTAGTGGTGACATCGGGTCAAGTCCGTTTGAGTAACCATGCGAAAGTAAGCATTGTCGAAAGCGATGCAACTACCCCACCTGCTGAAACACCAATGCTTTAAGTTGGAGGCATCATGCGCTTTACAGATGTTTTTATAAAACGTCCAGTTTTAGCGGTATCGATCAGCTTTTTGATTGCATTGCTTGGTTTGCAAGCGGTGTTCAAAATGCAGGTTCGTGAATACCCTGAAATGACGAATACGGTGGTCACCGTGACCACCAGTTACTACGGTGCAAGTGCCAACTTGATCCAAGGCTTTATTACTCAGCCATTGGAGCAAGCGGTAGCGCAAGCCGATAATATTGATTACATGACTTCGCAATCGGTACTGGGTAAATCGACCATTACTGTCAACATGAAGTTGAATACTGACCCAAATGCGGCGTTGTCTGACATTCTGGCGAAAACCAACTCGGTACGTTCACAGCTACCAAAAGAAGCCGAAGACCCAACCGTAACCATGTCGACAGGTTCGACAACGGCGGTACTGTACATCGGCTTTACGAGTGACGAGTTATCTTCAAGCCAGATCACTGACTACCTTGAGCGTGTAATCAACCCGCAGTTGTTCACCGTAAACGGTGTGTCCAAAGTTGACCTGTATGGTGGTATGAAGTACGCACTGCGCGTATGGCTAGATCCTGCCAAAATGGGCGCTTTGAAGTTGACCGCAACCGATGTGATGAGCGTTCTTAACGCCAACAACTACCAATCTGCAACCGGTCAAGCGACGGGTGAGTTCGTGCTTTATAACGGTAGCGCAGATACTCAGGTATCAAACGTTGCTGAACTTGAAGCATTGGTCGTGAAAACTGGTGAAGGGGATGTCATCCGCCTAGGTGATATCGCTAAAGTAACGCTAGAGAAGAGTCACGACGTTTATCGCGCAAGTGCAAACGGTCAAGAAGCTGTGGTTGCAGCGATCAACGCAGCGCCAAGTGCTAACCCAATCAACATTGCAGCAGACGTACTTGAACTGTTGCCTCAGCTTGAGCGCAACCTACCAAGTAACATCAAAATGAACGTAATGTACGACTCAACTATCGCCATCAACGAATCGATTCACGAAGTAGTGAAAACGATTCTTGAAGCAGCAGTAATCGTACTTGTGGTTATCACACTGTTCCTGGGCTCATTCCGCGCGGTAATCATTCCTATCGTGACCATTCCACTTTCATTGATTGGTGTGGCAATGGTGATGCAGGCAATGGGGTTCTCTTGGAACTTGATGACGCTACTGGCGATGGTGCTTGCCATCGGTCTGGTGGTGGATGACGCGATCGTTGTACTAGAAAACGTTGACCGTCACATCAAAGAAGGGGAATCGCCATTCCGAGCTGCAATTATTGGTACGCGTGAAATTGCGGTTCCAGTTATCGCGATGACATTGACGCTAGGTGCAGTGTACGCGCCGATCGCATTGATGGGTGGTATCACCGGTTCATTGTTCAAAGAGTTCGCTTTGACACTGGCAGGTTCAGTATTCGTATCCGGCATCATCGCTTTGACACTATCACCAATGATGTGTTCGAAGATGCTGAAGGCGAACGAGAAGCCAAGCAAGTTTGAGCAAAAAGTTCACCATATCCTTGATGGCATGACCACTCGTTACGAAGGCATGTTGAAAGCGGTAATGGCTCATCGTCCGGTTGTTATTGCGTTTGCAATCATTGTATTTGCAAGCTTACCGGTCTTGTTCAAGTTTATTCCTAGCGAACTAGCACCATCTGAAGATAAAGGTGTGGTCATGCTGATGGGTACTGCCCCATCAAACGCGAACTTGGACTATATCCAAAATACCATGGATGACGTAAACCAAATACTCTCAGATCAACCGGAGGTGGAATACGCACAGGTCTTTAATGGTGTACCAAACTCAAACCAAGCGTTTGGCCTAGCAACATTGAAGCCTTGGAGTGAACGAGAGGCAAGCCAATCTGAAATCACGAAACGTGTGGGTGGCCTAGTATCAAGTGTGCCTGGTATGTCTGTCACTGCATTCCAAATGCCAGAGCTTCCAGGTGCAGGCTCAGGTCTACCTGTTCAGTTTGTAATTACAACACCAAATAGCTTCGAGAGCTTGTTTACTATCGCTAGCGATATTCTAACCGATGTTGCAAGTAGCCCAATGTTTGTCTATTCCGACCTGGATTTGAACTACGATTCAGCAACGATGAAGATCAAGATCGATAAAGACAAAGCGGGTGCCTACGGTGTGACTATGCAAGACATTGGCATCACTCTCAGCACCATGATGGCAGATGGTTATGTAAACCGAATCGACCTGAATGGTCGCTCGTATGAGGTGATACCTCAAGTTGAGCGTAAATGGCGTCTAAACCCAGAATCGATGAAGAACTACTATGTTCGCTCTGTGGATGGTAAAGCGGTTCCATTAGGCAGTCTGATTACTATCGATGTGGTGGCTGAGCCTCGCTCTTTGCCACACTTCAACCAGCTAAACTCAGCGACTGTGGGTGCAGTACCATCACCTAGTGTTGCTATGGGTGACGCAATCGACTGGTTTGAAAATATTGCACAAACCAAACTGCCTGCAGGATATAACCACGATTACATGGGCGAATCTCGTCAGTTTGTAACGGAAGGTAGTGCCTTGTATGCAACCTTCGGTCTTGCACTTGCGATCATCTTCCTCGTTCTGGCGATTCAATTTGAATCACTCCGCGATCCTATTGTCATCATGGTATCTGTACCTCTGGCAATATGTGGTGCCTTGATCGCATTGGCCTGGGGTACGGCCTCGATGAACATCTACTCGCAGGTTGGTTTGATAACGCTGGTCGGCCTAATAACCAAGCACGGTATCTTGATCTGTGAAGTCGCCAAAGAAGAGCAGTTACATAATAAACTGTCTCGTATTGATGCGGTGATGGAAGCTGCGAAAGTGCGTCTTCGCCCTATCCTAATGACCACTGCAGCGATGATCGCAGGTCTGATCCCGCTGATGTACGCAACAGGTGCAGGTGCCGCGCAACGTTTCAGTATCGGTATCGTCATCGTTGCTGGCCTTGCAATCGGTACACTGTTCACACTATTCGTACTACCTGTGATTTACAGCTACCTAGCTGAAAAACACAAACCTCTGCCAGTATTTGTTGAAGACAAAGACTTGGAGAAGTTAGCGCGAGTTGACGAAGCGAAAGCAGCTCATCGTGAATTAGCGGATAACAGATAAGCTATTAAGGCATTCAAAAAGGTCACTTCGGTGGCCTTTTTTATTGCCGCTCTCTTTTTTGCCATCTAAGTGGCGACTTTCACGTATCATTTACTTAAAATGAGGACAAATCAAAAGGAGTTTTAGCCACTATGTTTGACCCAAAGAAATTAGAGCAAATTGCTAAACAGATTCACGACTCAATGCCTCAACCTGTAAAAGAATTGGGCTCTGATGTCGATCAGAAAGTTCGTCAAGTAATCCAAGGCCAGCTAAACAAGCTAGATGTTGTAAGTCGCGAAGAGTTTGATGTTCAAACTCAAGTTTTACTACGTACACGTCAAAAGCTAACAGAAATGGAACAGAAGTTGGCGCAACTTGAAGAAAAGCTTGCTGAAAAATAAGTATCAAAGCGCTCCTCACAAAGGAGCGTTTTTCTTATCGGCGCGCAGATAAATCGGCTAAAAACAAAAAGGCTTGGTCAACGGCGACCAAGCCTTTTGATTAGATGTTGTGTTTTATTTTGTATTTATCACTCCAGTCTGCCTGGAGTTTATCTACTGCGTTACTTGAGACTAAGTAAATTACGCTGTATTAAGGTTTCATTTCTAGGAGAAGGCGCGGACTTTACGATAGTAAACGAGCACCTTCGACACCGAAATGGAGTCATTTAGCCGCCCACCGCGATACGCTTCATATCAGTCATGTAACCACGTAGCTCTTCACCGATGTACTCTACAGGGTGGTTACGGATTGTTTCATTCACAGCGATAAGAGTCGCGTTATCCACTTGGTTAGACGTTTCACCTAAACCTTTACCAATTACGTCAGTATTTACGGCTGGCATAAACTTCTCACGTAGAAGCGGCGTTGCTACGTTAGCGAACAGGTAGTTACCGTATTCCGCAGTGTCTGAGATAACCACGTTCATCTCGTATAAACGCTTACGTGCGATAGTGTTTGCGATAAGTGGCAGCTCGTGTAGAGACTCGTAGTAAGCAGACTCATCGATGATGCCAGATGCCGTCATCGCTTCGAATGCTAGCTCAACACCCGCACGAACCATAGCAACCATCAAGATACCGTTATCGAAGTACTCTTGCTCAGAGATTTCTACGTCAGTTTCTGGGTAGTTTTCGAAAGCAGTTTCACCTGTTTCTGCACGCCAACCTAGTAGATTTGCATCGTCGTTTGCCCAGTCAGCCATCATAGTGCTAGAGAAGTGACCGGTGATGATGTCATCCATGTGCTTGTTGTATAGCGGACGCATCAGTTCTTTTAGCTCTTCAGAAAGCTCAAATGCTTTCACTTTTGCAGGGTTAGTTAGGCGATCCATCATGTGAGTGATACCACCAAACTTCAGTGCTTCAGTGATGGTTTCCCAACCGTATTGAAGAAGCTTACCAGCGTAGCCAGGATCGATACCATCAGCAATCATCTTCTCGTAACATACGATAGAGCCAGCCTGTAGCATGCCACAAAGGATAGTTTGCTCACCCATTAGGTCAGATTTCACCTCAGCAACAAAAGAAGACTCTAGACAGCCTGCACGGTGACCACCTGTTGCTGCAGCCCAAGCTTTCGCGATATCCCAACCTTCACCTTTTGGGTCGTTCTCTGGGTGAACAGCGATAAGAGTCGGTACACCGAAACCGCGCTTGTATTCTTCACGAACTTCCGTACCTGGACATTTAGGTGCAACCATTACTACCGTTAGGTCTTTACGGATTTGCATGCCTTCTTCAACAACGTTGAAACCGTGAGAGTAACCTAGTGCTGCGCCTTCTTTCATTAACGGCATTACCGTCTCAACAACGTTTGTGTGCTGCTTATCTGGAGTAAGGTTTACTACTAGATCAGCTTGTGGAATTAGCGTTTCGTAGCTACCTACCTCAAAACCGTTGTCTTTTGCGTTTTTGAATGACTGGCGTTGCTCATCAATCGCGGCTTGGCGAAGCGCATAAGCAACGTCTAGACCAGAGTCGCGCATGTTCAGACCTTGGTTAAGACCTTGAGCACCACAACCTACAATGACTACTTTCTTACCTTTCAGATAATCCGCTTCTGAAGCGAACTCACTGCGGTCCATAAAACGACAACGACCTAATTGGTCCAACTGCTCGCGCAAGTTTAGGGTATTGAAATAATTAGCCATCTGGGTGCTCCTTTGAGATTCTTCCATTGAGGTCAGTAATTGCCTTACCGAATAACTTCATACTAAAACAGACATGAGATTGCTTAAAGTGATATATTCACAATTAGTTATTGCAATTTATGCAACATGGAAATGAAAATTTAATGAATATCAAAAGCCTGCAACTTTTCATTCATCTCTGTGAGAGTAAAAGTTTCGCCAAGACCGCAGCGGCAATGCATATTAGCCCTTCAGCCTTAAGCCGACAGATACAAAAATTAGAGGAGGAAACCAGCCAACAATTGTTTTTACGCGACAACCGTAGCGTTGATTTAACTATCCAAGGTAAAAAGCTAGTCCCAGTTGCCTTAAAGATTCTTGGCGAATGGCAGCAGTATCAGAGTCACCTGAAGGGAACCGAGGATGAATTGAAAGGAGAAATCCGTCTCTTTTGTTCTGTTACTGCAAGCTACAGCCATCTTCCGGAGCTAATCTCTGACTTTCGTATTCAGAACCCTTTCATTGAGTTCAAACTATCAACCGGCGATCCAGCTCAAGCGATCGACAAAATACTAGCAGATGAAGCCGATATTGCCATATCAGCCAAGTCAGAACAGATGCCAAATAAAATCGCATTTGAAACGATCAGTGAAATCCCACTTTCTGTCATCGTACCTGTTGGGGTTAGTGCGTTTGCTGAAGAGCTACAAAAAGAAAAACCAGACTGGTCGGTCATTCCATTCATACTCCCAGAAGCAGGAACGGCAAGGGACAGGGCCAATACTTGGCTCAAACAAATGAAAATAAAGCCAAAGATCTACGCACAAACCTCCGGACATGAAGCCATCGTAAGTATGGTTGCATTGGGGTGTGGAGTAGGTATCGCACCTGATGTTGTAATCAACAACAGTCCGGTAAGAGAAAAGATAAATCGTTTAAAAGTCTTACCAATTAAACCTTTTAAACTTGGTGTTTGCTGCAACAAAACTCAGCTGGAGAATCCGCTTGTTAAAGCCTTTTGGAAGGTTGCAGAGAGCAAGTATATCGCACCTTAGATGAACACTTTTTAGGTATAAAGTGGGCTAATTTTAAAACTCTATAGATGCAAAAAAGCCCGCTCTTTCGAGCGGGCTTCTTAAATTTAAAGCCTGGCGATGTCCTACTCTCACATGGGGAAGCCCCACACTACCATCGGCGCTATTTCGTTTCACTTCTGAGT
>NZ_JAWOTL010000016.1:0-81729 GCF_033338835.1 Vibrio sp. Vb0888 | reverse complement strand
TCAGCGAGGTGGCATTATAGAGATTGCGATCACATTGGCAAGCCCTTTTTCTCGTTTTTTTTGATTTTTTTATCGTTCGGATAAATTTGCATCAAAAGCGGTCAAAAGAGCACGTTATTTCTACAGTTCTCTAAATTTATCTGCGAAAAGAGCCACTTTTTCCCAATTGGTGTACTCCACCTCTTTGGTCGTATCGGTTTCGCCACCCGTCATCGACATAATGAACCTAATCATAGTTCTGTCGAACCAGCTATAACGTGGGTAATAAAGTGCACCAGCAAAAACACCGATTAGCGTTGGTTTCCAAGGGGACTTAATTAGGAACTTGCGAATGTAGGCACTACCTTCAGGTGTATCCTTTCCTTGGTCCTCTTTACGAGCGGTTAAGTTTACGCAGAAAAATGCCACTTTATTTTGCTCCAATTGATTGAGGTTTCGCTCAATAAACTGGTATAGCTTTTTATTAAGATGGCCATAGCGAATAGAGGCGCCTATCAATACTCTGTCGTATTGGCTGAAGTCAATCGTCTCAACATTATGTAAATCCACCAGCTCACAATCGAAATCTGGAAGTTGTTCATCTATATAGTGGAGAATTTTTTTAGTCTGCCCTTCGCGGGAAGAGTATAGAAATAATGCTTTTGCCACGATTTCCCCTTAGCTACGCCAAAACGTCGGCGTAAGTAGAATAAGTAAGGTAAAGATTTCCAAACGACCAAACAGCATAGAAACTATCAATACCCATTTTGCTTTGTCGTTAACATCACCAAAGTGCAGCGCTACTTCTCCCAAGCCAGGACCGAGGTTGTTCAGAGTCGCAGCCACCGCCGAGAACGCACTGAGCTCATCCATTCCTGTTGCAATCAACCCCAACATACAAACCACAAATACCAATGCGTATGCGGAGAAGAAGCCCCAAACCGCATCGACAACACGTTGCGGTAGGGCACTGCCACCTACTTTGATGGTGTAAACCGCGCGTGGATGGACTAAACGTTTTAGTTCACGCGCACCTTGTAAGGTAAGAAGCAGGATACGGATCACTTTCATGCCGCCGCCTGTTGAACCAGCACAACCACCTATAAAGGAAGAGAACAATAACAGCACAGGTAAGAAGAGCGGCCAATCCGCAAAACCTGTTGTCGTAAAGCCCGCTGTTGTGGATATTGATACGGTTTGGAACAGAGCCTGATCGAAAGCATCGTATGTCGATGTGTAAGAGTGATGTTTCAGTAATAATAGAAAGCAAATGATAAATAGCAGCACTTGAATAAACAAGAAGGCACGAAACTCAGGATCTTTCCAGTAATACTTGGGATGTACGCCACCTGATGCAAATGCAGCAAAGTGCAGTGTGTAATTACATGCAGATATAAGCAGAAAAACCACCGTAATCAGGTTAATCGCGTAACTATCAAAGTATCCGATGCTGGCATCGTGGGTAGAGAAGCCACCGATAGCAATGGTGGAAAAGCTGTGACTGATGGCGTCAAATGGCGTCATACCAGCTAACCAAAAAGCCGAAGCACAGGCGATAGTCAGGCTCAAATAGATGTACCAAAGCGCCTTAGCAGTTTCTGCTATGCGCGGCGTCACTTTAGTGTCCTTGACTGGACCAGGGATCTCGGCGCGGTAAAGCTGCATACCACCGATGCCAAGTACTGGCAAAATCGCCACCGCTAATACGATGATTCCCATACCGCCGAACCACTGCAGTAACTGTCGATAGAATAGAATCGCTTTAGGTAACTCATCCAAACCAACAATAACGGTCGCCCCGGTCGTAGTGAGAGCAGAAAACGATTCAAAAAACGCATCTGTCACTGAGACGTTCGGGTTGTCAGCAATGAGAAAGGGGATCGAGCCTGCACTGCCAAGTACTGTCCAGAATAAGACGACAATAAGAAAGCCATCTCGAGCTTTAAGCTCGTGCTTATACCTGCGGTTTGGGTACCAACAAACGGCCCCACAAAACAGCAGAACAAAAAATGTCGTGACAAAAGGCACACCAGCACCATCTCGATAGATCAGCGCAACGAGTGCTGGCGCAAGCATAGTGACACTAAAGAGTGCGAGCAGTAGCCCGACGATTCGAATAATTGAACGAAATTGCATGGATAAATTGACTAGCGAAGCTGTCCCTGTTGCTTCCTGTTTTTCATTATTGTCCGTCTAGCGGAGTGACAATTGCCTTTGCCCCGCTTTTATTGATGATTGCTTGGGTAAACGCGCTCACTTCTCGAAGCTCAATTTCCACCACTAATACGACCTGATCGCTGTATTCAGCCTCGACTTCTATCGCGCCAAATTGCGGCATGATTGATTGTGCGATAGGCATAAACCCATAGTCTAACGTTAGTCTGAGCTTTGTGGTTATTTTTTTCTCAATAGTTTGAAGCAGCTTGAGCGCTTGTTGAACCCCACCCCCATACGCTTTAACCAAGCCGCCTGTACCTAACTTGATTCCACCAGAGTATCGCGTGACCACAGCCGTGATCTCCCCCACCCCAGATCCAGACAGCTGCGCCAGGATTGGTTTGCCTGCTGTTCCGGACGGCTCCCCATCATCACTAAAGCCCCATTTCATTGAATCTTCCGGGCGACCAGCAACAAAGCCCCAACAGTTATGTCTGGCATCAGCGTGTTTAGCTTTGATTTGATCAACAAATGCTTTTGCTGCTTCGATACTTGGCGTGTGTGCCAAATAAGTAATGAAGACGCTCTTTTTAATTTCTTCTTCAAATTGAGCGGGCTCTGCTGGAATCAGATAAGGCTTGTCATTCATAGGATTATGGATTCATGTCTATTTGCCTGAAGTCTATCACGAGTGTGATTTACCCGTCGCATAAGATCTGCCACAGCGCACAATGTTAAACACTTGTTTAAAAAATGTATTGAAATTAAACAATCCACGATCCAAACTAACTTTACTGGTCAAACCAGAACAAAAATAAAACGACTTCCTCGATACCTATTTGCCGAGGTACACGGCGTCGTTGAAATAGGTATACAGACAATCCACGATTGTATGTCATGGAGATAGACAATGATTTACCAAGCCGAAACCCTACAGGTAAAGGAAATACAAGATGGTATTGCAGAGCTAAGCTTCTGCTCTCCAAAATCCGTCAACAAACTCGACCTAGCGACATTAGAATCGCTAGATAAAGCTCTTGATGCGCTCATTGCCCATCAAGGCCTCAAGGGGTTGTTGCTCACTTCAGATAAAGACGCATTCATTGTAGGCGCAGACATTACCGAGTTTTTAGGTCTGTTTGCTAAAACGGATGCCGAGCTCGACCAATGGCTGCAATTTGCTAATAGCATCTTTAACAAATTAGAAGACTTACCCGTTCCGACCATCTCAGTGATCAAAGGCCACGCTCTTGGTGGCGGTTGTGAATGTGTGCTAGCAACAGACATGCGTATTGGTGACAAAACCACCAGCATCGGCCTACCAGAAACGAAACTGGGAATCATGCCGGGCTTTGGTGGTTGTGTACGCTTACCTCGCGTTATTGGCACAGACAGCGCAATGGAAATCATCACCCAAGGTAAAGCATGCCGAGCTGATGAAGCATTGAAAATTGGCTTACTCGATGCTGTTGTAGAGACTGATGCTTTATACGAATCAGCACTACAAACTCTTAACTCTGCAATTAACGAGAAACTTGACTGGCAAGCACGCCGAGCACAGAAAACATCTCCGCTAACGCTGAGTAAGCTTGAATCAATGATGAGCTTCACCATGGCGAAGGGGCTGGTGGCACAAAAAGCAGGTCCTCACTACCCTGCCCCAATGACAGCCGTTATCACGATTGAAGAAGGTGCTCGCTTTGCACGTAATGAAGCGTTAGACATTGAACGTAAGCACTTCGTGAAACTGGCTAAATCGGAAGAAGCAAAATCACTCGTTGGCCTATTCCTTAATGATCAATACATCAAAGGCATTGCGAAAAAAGCAGCGAAGTCAGCAAGTAAAGACACGCAACGTGCAGCCGTATTAGGTGCAGGTATCATGGGTGGCGGCATTGCTTACCAATCAGCGCTAAAAGGTGTGCCAGTCTTAATGAAAGACATCGCGCAAGCGTCGCTCGACCTAGGCATGACTGAAGCATCTAAGCTGCTGAATAAACGCTTATCTCGCGGTCGTATTGATGGCTTTAAGATGGCGGGTATTTTAGCGTCAATCACACCGAGCCTACATTACGCAGGTATTGAAAACTCTGATGTGATTGTTGAAGCTGTCGTTGAAAACCCGAAAGTAAAAGCAGCAGTTTTGAGTGAAGTTGAGTCCCATGTCGGTGACGACACCGTTATCACCTCAAACACCTCGACGATTCCTATCAACCTATTGGCAAAATCACTAAAACGCCCAGAAAACTTCTGTGGTATGCACTTCTTCAACCCAGTGCATCGTATGCCTCTTGTTGAGATCATCCGTGGTGAGCACACCTCTGATGAAACCATCAATCGTGTTGTGGCGTATGCTGCGAAAATGGGCAAATCACCAATTGTCGTTAATGACTGCCCAGGGTTCTTCGTTAACCGCGTATTGTTCCCATACTTTGGCGGCTTCAGCATGCTACTTCGTGATGGTGCTGACTTTACGAAAATCGACAAAGTAATGGAGCGTAAGTTTGGCTGGCCGATGGGACCGGCGTACTTGCTTGACGTAGTCGGCATTGATACCGCGCACCACGCACAAGCTGTGATGGCTGACGGTTTCCCTGAGCGTATGGGTAAACAAGGTCGTGATGCGATTGATGCACTGTTCGAAGCAGACAAATATGGTCAGAAAAATGGTAATGGCTTCTACAGCTACACCATAGATAAAAAAGGTAAGCCGAAGAAAGCCTTCTCCGAAGCGATCTTACCGGTACTTGCTGACGTTTGTGCCGATAAGCAGGACTTTGACGATCAGACCATCATTCAACGTATGATGATTCCAATGATCAACGAAGTGGTGCTGTGCCTACAAGAAGGCATCATCGCCACTCCGCAGGAAGCAGATATGGCATTGGTTTATGGTCTTGGTTTCCCTCCATTCCGCGGTGGCGTATTCCGCTATCTAGACAGCGTGGGTATTGCTGAATACGTTGAAATGGCAAAACAACACGCCGAGCTAGGTGCGATGTACCAAGTACCGCAAATGCTGATTGATATGGCGGCGAAAGGTGAAAGCTTTTACGGTGCACAACAGCAAGGTTCTATCTAAGGAGGGATTCTAAAATGACTAATCAAACAAGAAATGTTGTCGTAGTCGATTGTCTACGTACTCCAATGGGTCGCTCTAAAGGTGGTGCTTTCCGTCATACACGAGCAGAAGATCTATCTGCGCGCCTAATGACAGGCATTCTTGCGCGTAACCCACAAGTGAACCCAAGCGAGATTGAAGACATCTACTGGGGCTGTGTACAGCAAACACTAGAGCAAGGCTTTAACGTTGCACGTAATGCGGCGCTGCTTGCTGGTCTGCCGATTGAAATTGGCGCCGTGACGGTGAACCGCTTGTGTGGCTCATCAATGCAAGCGCTTCACGATGGTACACGTGCCATCATGACTGGCGATGCTGAAATCTGCCTAATTGGTGGTGTTGAGCACATGGGTCATGTGCCAATGAACCACGGTGTAGACTTTCACCCAGGTATGTCAAAGAACGTAGCAAAAGCTGCGGGCATGATGGGCTTAACGGCTGAAATGCTTGGTAAATTACATGGTATTAGCCGTGAGCAACAAGACGAGTTTGCCGCTCGCTCTCACGCTCGTGCGCACGCAGCAACCGTAGAGGGTCGTTTTAAAAACGAAATTCTACCAATTGAAGGCCACGCAGCAGACGGCACACTGTTCACTCTGGATTACGACGAAGTGATTCGCCCTGAAACATCCGTTGAAGGTCTATCTCAACTTCGCCCAGTGTTCGACCCTGCAAACGGTACAGTAACAGCCGGTACTTCATCGGCGCTGTCCGATGGTGCATCAGCGATGTTGATCATGAGTGAAGAGAAAGCCAATGAGCTTGGTTTGAAGATTCGTGCACGTATTAAAGGCATGGCCATTGCGGGCTGCGATCCTTCTATTATGGGTTACGGTCCTGTACCTGCGACGAAAAAAGCGCTCAAGCGTGCCGGTCTTTCAATTGAAGACATGGATGTGGTTGAGCTAAACGAAGCATTTGCCGCGCAGTCTCTGCCGTGTGCTAAAGACTTAGGCCTACTTGATGTTATGGATGAGAAGGTCAACCTTAACGGTGGTGCGATAGCATTGGGTCATCCACTAGGCTGTTCTGGTTCACGTATCTCAACAACGTTGATCAACCTAATGGAAGCGAAAGACGCGAAATACGGTCTGGCCACCATGTGTATCGGTTTGGGTCAGGGCATTGCGACAGTATTTGAACGACCATAACAGTTCAAAACGTTGTTGTAGTTATCGAGCCAACAATCATAAGCAAATAAACTAGTACTAAAATTTTTAGTATTACACTTAAGGGCGACAATTGATGTCGCCCTTTGTTTTACATCAAACATGCATGAAGAGCATACATTAAATGCTCAAGTTTCATTTTATTCATAGACAAAGAAGACATACACTTAGACCAGTTGATATCTTGCTGCATGTGACCCAGAGTCATGCTACCGCACAATCGGAGAACCTTATGTTTAATGCTCTAGTTCTAAATCAAGAAGACAAACGTACTATCGCTAACATCGAGCAAATCGATGAAACACAACTGCCTGAAGGCGACGTTCTGATTGACGTTGATTACTCATCGTTAAACTACAAAGACGGTCTTGCGATCACAGGTAAAGGTAAAATCATCCGTAACTTCCCGATGGTGCCAGGTATTGACCTAGCAGGTACGGTAGTAAGCTCAGAAGACGACCGCTACCAAGCTGGTGACAAAGTTGTCCTTACTGGTTGGGGCGTGGGTGAAAACCACTGGGGTGGTATGTCTCAGCGTGCTCGTCTAAAAGCAGATTGGCTAGTACCACTACCAAAAGGTCTAGACAGCAAGAAAGCAATGATGGTTGGTACTGCTGGTTTCACAGGCATGCTATGTGTTCAAGCACTGCTTGATGCAGGCATCAAACCTGAAAATGGTGAAATCCTTGTAACTGGCGCAAGTGGCGGTGTAGGCTCAGTCGCAGTAACGCTTCTAGCACAGCTTGGCTACAAAGTTGCTGCAGTGACAGGTCGTGTAGAAAAAAATGGCCCGCTACTTGAAAAACTAGGTGCTAGCCGCATCATCGACCGTACTGAATTTGAAGAACCAGCACGTCCACTTGAAAAGCAAGTATGGGCAGGTGCGGTTGATACTGTAGGCAGCAAAGTACTGGCTAAAGTATTGGCGCAAATGGATTACAACAGTGCAGTTGCAGCTTGTGGTCTTGCAGGTGGTTTTGATCTACCAACCACAGTGATGCCGTTCATCCTACGTAATGTTCGCCTACAAGGTGTGGACTCAGTAATGTGCCCAACAGAGAAACGTATCGCAGCATGGGAAAAGCTGGTCGAGCTACTACCAGACAGCTACTTCGAGCAAGCGTGTACTGAAGTTGCTCTTGCTGAAGCACCGAAATATGCAGAAGACATCACCAACGGTCAAGTAACGGGTCGTGTGGTTATCAAGCTATAAACACTGACTCAGTGTAAACAGACGAAGAGCCGGCATTGCTGGCTCTTTTTTGTTAGCAGTTCAGTCCCATATCTTCGATACGTTTAGCTATCAGACGGCTACACTCTTCACGCACAATCGTTCTTAACCATTCTTGAGCGGGAGAATGCTCGCAACGCGCATGCCAAATCATCGAGTATTCAAACGGCGTGAATTGGAATGGTAACGGTTTCACCACCAAGTCATAACGCTCGGCAACCAGATACGCCAAGTCCGCTGGCACTGTGATGATAATTGGCAAGGTATCCATGATCGCCAATGCGGCTTCTAAATGGTACGCCCGCAGAACCATTTTACGCTTAGGTTTCTCCATCAAAGCTTGTTCGATCAGTGCCTTAACACCATCACTGATGGCGATCATGGCATGTGGATGACTCAGATAATCATCCAAGCTCATTTCTTTATCCGCTAATGGATGCTGTTTTGAAAGCATACACAGCACCCCCACTCGCCCCAACACTTCACTGCGTAGAGGCTCCACCGGGCCAGTCGGACGACAAATCGCTAAGTCTGCACCTTCATAAGTGAGCTGATCTGATAAACGGTCGTGTTGCAGTGGTAAGAAGTTGAAAGACACGTTTGGCGCTTCTTGGTAAATTCTCGGCAAAGCGAACGGTAAGATCGTTTGCATGGCATAGTCGGTGGTCACGATGTTGAAAGTCTGTACGCATTGCAATGGGTCAAACTCAACCGGAGATAACAACTGACGTAAAGACTCTAATGGCTCGCCCAATGAGCGATCGATCTCTAACGCTTTCTGAGTTGGGATCAAATGCTGTCCCTGACGAGTAAACAGCGGGTCTCCCAACAAGTCACGTAGACGACCAAGCACACGACTCATTGCCGATTGACTCAAGTTCAGACGTGTTGCCGCCTTACTGACACTGTTTTCTTCTATCAGTACTCGCAACGCAACCAGTAAATTTAAATCTCGGCGATAGATGTCTTCCAGTTCCACGAATTAGCCACTTATTTTGTATGTGTTTGGGTAAATTGTACTCTTTAGGCAAAAAAAATCCCGCCTTTCAGCGGGGAAGCCCAAGAAAAATGGGGATAGTGTCGGAATGAAGTGTCGGTAAAAAATAGGTGAGCGTTATTAAAAGCATTCTGATCCAAGCAAGAAGCGCTAATTTTCTTGCTCAGATGCGCCAGACCATCTGCGCATCTCGATCCAAATCCCAATAATCGTTGCAACCATGCCTACTAGAGGCGTCAAAGAGGTGTCAGCTGGCGTCCTGAGTACCAATGCACAAAACGAGATAAAACACAGCACTGAGTAAATCGTAAGTCTGTCTAACGCTGTTAACATTGCCTCTCCCTTGCCAGTTGTTACCAAATTGTTAATTTAAGGTAAAACAAAAAATTCGGTTTGCCAAGTGGTTATTGAATATTTTTTCAACGAAAGTAAAATTCAACGCTCAGTTAGTTACGAGAATCACACTATGAGCTTTAATCCTGAACTGGCAAACAAGACATTAGAGGCGGAAGGACTGCGCTGCCCAGAGCCAGTGATGATGGTCAGGAAGACAATTCGCAACATGCAAGATGGTGAGATTTTGCTGGTCAAAGCAGACGATCCATCCACAACTCGAGACATTCCGAGTTTCTGCCGCTTTATGGACCACCAATTAGTTGCGGCACAAACGGAGCAAGTTCCGTATCAGTACCTGATCAAGAAAGGATTGGAATAATCTGGTCGAACTAAAAACGGCAGCCAATATTGGCTGCCGTTTGTTTATTCATCGTATTCGAGTGTGCGAACTTCTGATTGGAGCTTGTTAAGTTGTTTCTTCATTGCCCGCATCTCTTCATGCATAGGAATGATGTGAGCGACACGAATCCACGCTTCTACTGTCAATCCAGTAAGAACGAACGATCCTGCTACAATCGGTAACCACATATCAGTTAGCACCATCGCTAGTAAACACAGCGCTAAACCAAAAGTGAATAAATAACTCTGACTCTTCGGGGACATCCCCATGTAACGTGTAAGCATAAACTTGCCCTCTCGCTATCATTCACACCATTAAACTACCATGACAAGTATGACACTTATATGTCATCCGTCACGCAACGGAACGATTTAGAGTCAGAGTTTGAACTCGCGCAGCACGCCACTAATGATTGATAACTCAAATCATTTCACGTGCAAAAAATCAGAACAGTGCAGCCCCTATTGCCAGAGCAATAAACAAAAATGCGGTGATTTTACGGATCAGCCCTAAAGGCATCTTGTCGGCCGACAATTTACCAATCAGGACCACAGGAACATTCGCCAGCAGCATACCGATTGTGGTACCGATAATCACCAAACTTAACGCATCCGCGTATTGCGCCCCTAAGATGGAAGTGGCGATCTGAGTTTTATCGCCTATCTCCGCAACGAAGAACGCGATAAAGCTGGCAATAAATGGGCCTCGATTAGAAATCTGTTCGTCATCATCCAGTTTGTCCGGGATCAGAACCCAAGCCGCCATCGCGACAAAACTGACCACCAGCACCCACTTTAAAATCTCAGGTGATAGATAGTCTGCGACAACCACACCTAACCATGCAGCCAAAGCGTGGTTGGCAATAGTTGCCAAAAAGATTGCTGCAATAATTGGGATTGGTTTTCGGTAACGACTTGCGAGTAATAGAGATAGCAATTGGGTCTTATCGCCAATTTCTGCTAACGCTACAGTAGTAATTGAAATAGCTAAAACGCTCACGACATGCTCATTGGGGCAGGGATTATTATTTTTAACCGAAGACAAACCTCACGCCCCTACCCCGGTTCGTGATGATTTGTCTAAGGTCTTGCTAAACTTGAAAGGCTTCAAGTCTCGAACGCCATGGTGATTTTGCACCAATGGTGTTGACGGACGAACCAGATGAAACAGAAACTTCATCAGGTAAGCTACTCCCCAAAGACAGGCGCAATTCTAGCCACCTTTGTTGCGCTTCTCAAGAGCCAAAGCAGGCAAAAACTCCCTTTTAGGAAAAATACAGCAGATAACGCGGTAAAAATTCATTAAAGGAGAAAATCGCCCACGAATTAATCAAGATTAGCTCTACTCCCATGCTCAATATCTGGTTATACTAGATTGTTAATTTATTCAACCGTAATTACTCTTTATCGCCGTTGTTAGAGTTGAAAAACTCGGCATAGATGACGAATTAACGAGTAACAAGAGAATCGCGCGAACCTGACTTATGCAAAAATACGATATCAAAACCTTCCAGGGAATGATCCTCGCGCTGCAGGATTATTGGGCTCAAAATGGTTGTACCATTGTTCAACCGCTAGATATGGAAGTGGGTGCGGGTACCTCTCACCCAATGACCTGTCTACGAGCGCTTGGCCCAGAGCCAATGTCGACAGCTTACGTACAACCTTCACGTCGTCCTACTGATGGCCGTTACGGTGAAAACCCTAACCGTCTTCAGCACTACTACCAATTCCAAGTAGCGCTAAAACCATCGCCTGACAATATTCAAGAGTTGTACCTTGGCTCCCTTGAAGTTCTTGGTATTGACCCTCTTGTACACGACATCCGTTTCGTAGAAGACAACTGGGAAAACCCAACACTAGGCGCATGGGGTCTGGGCTGGGAAGTTTGGCTAAACGGCATGGAAGTGACCCAGTTTACTTACTTCCAGCAAGTTGGCGGTCTTGAGTGCAAGCCAGTAACTGGTGAAATCACTTACGGTATCGAACGTCTAGCAATGTACATCCAAGAAGTAGACTCTGTTTACGACCTAGTTTGGAACATCGCACCAGACGGTAGCATCGTTACTTACGGTGACATCTTCCACCAAAACGAAGTAGAGCAATCAACTTACAACTTCGAGCACGCAGACGTTGAATTCCTATTTGGTTTCTTCGAACAGTGTGAAAAAGAGTGTAAAGAACTACTTGAGCTTGAAAAGCCACTGCCACTGCCTGCTTACGAACGCATTCTAAAAGCTGGCCACGCATTCAACCTACTAGATGCGCGTAAAGCGATCTCAGTAACTGAACGCCAACGTTACATCCTACGCATCCGCAACCTGACAAAAGCAGTTGCAGAAGCATACTACGCATCGCGTGAAGCTCTTGGCTTCCCAATGTGTAAGAAAGAACAAGCGTAAGGGGTAGAGTAACATGGCAAAAGAATTTCTAATCGAGCTAGGTACAG
The DNA here is from genome assembly GCF_033338835.1 of Vibrio sp. Vb0888. Lineage (NCBI taxonomy): Bacteria > Pseudomonadati > Pseudomonadota > Gammaproteobacteria > Vibrionales > Vibrionaceae > Vibrio > Vibrio sp. Vb0888. The sequence continues at coordinate 69,891 of NZ_JAWOTL010000016.1, read as the reverse complement.
AAGAGCTACCACCAACGCAACTTCGCACTCTAGCTGAAGCATTCGCAGCAAACTTCGAAGCAGAACTAAAAGGCGCTGAGCTTGCTCATGAAGGCGTGAAATGGTTCGCGGCACCTCGTCGTCTTGCACTTAAAGTAGCAGCACTAGCAGACAGCCAGTCTGACAAAGTTGTTGAAAAGCGTGGTCCTGCGGTTTCTGCAGCGTTTGACGCGGAAGGCAACCCAACAAAAGCGGCTCAAGGTTGGGCACGCGGTTGTGGCATCACTGTTGACCAAGCAGAACGCATGGTTACAGACAAAGGTGAATGGCTACTGTTCAAACAAGAAGTGAAAGGTCAGCCAACGTCTGAGATCGTCGTTGAACTTGCAGCGAAAGCACTAGCAAACCTACCTATCGCAAAACCAATGCGCTGGGGTAACAAAACAACTCAGTTCATCCGTCCAGTTAAGACGCTAACCATGCTAATGGGCAGCGACCTAATCGAAGGCGAGATCCTTGGTGTTGCTTCTGACCGCACTATCCGTGGTCACCGCTTCATGGGTGAGCAAGAGTTCACTATCGATTCTGCTGAGCAATACCCTGCGATCCTAGAAGAGCGCGGTAAAGTAATGGCAGATTACGAAGCGCGTAAAGCAATCATCCTAGCTGACGCACAAAAAGCGGCAGCAGCGGTTGGCGGTATCGCTGACCTAGAAGATGACCTAGTAGAAGAAGTAACGTCTCTGGTTGAATGGCCAGTAGTACTAACAGCGAAGTTCGAAGAAGAGTTCCTAAAAGTGCCTTCTGAAGCGTTGGTTTACACCATGAAAGGTGACCAAAAATACTTCCCTGTTTACGACGAAAACAAGAAGCTACTACCTAACTTCATCTTCGTATCGAACATCGAATCAAAAGAACCTCGTTACGTAATCGAAGGTAACGAGAAAGTAGTTCGCCCTCGTCTTGCTGACGCAGAATTCTTCTTCAACACAGACCGTAAGCGTCCGCTTATCGACCGTCTGCCTGAACTAGAGCAAGCGATCTTCCAAAAGCAACTGGGTACGATCAAAGACAAAACAGACCGCATCACAGAGCTTGCTGGCTACATTGCTGAGCAAATCGGTGCTGACGTTGAGAAATCAAAGCGTGCTGGTCTACTAGCAAAATGTGACCTAATGACCTCAATGGTATTCGAATTCACGGATACTCAAGGTGTTATGGGTATGCACTATGCTCGCCACGACGGTGAAGCAGAAGAAGTTGCAGTAGCACTGAACGAGCAATACATGCCTCGTTTCGCAGGTGATGAACTGCCATCAAACGGTGTTTCAACTGCAGTTGCAATGGCAGACAAGCTAGACACTATCGTAGGTATCTTCGGTATTGGTCAAGCGCCTAAAGGCAGCGATCCATTCGCACTACGCCGCGCATCTCTAGGTGTACTACGTATCATCGTTGAATACGGCTACAACCTAGATCTTGTTGACCTAGTAGCGAAAGCGAAGTCACTGTTTGGCGACCGCCTAACCAATGACAACGTTGAACAAGACGTTATCGAGTTCATGCTTGGTCGTTTCCGTGCTTGGTACCAAGACGAAGGCTTCAGCGTAGACATCATTCAAGCGGTTCTAGCTCGTCGTCCGACGAAACCAGCAGACTTCGACCAACGAGTTAAAGCGGTTTCTCACTTCCGTGAACTAGAAGCAGCAGAGTCTCTAGCAGCAGCGAACAAACGCGTAGGTAACATCCTAGCGAAATTCGACGGCGAACTAGCAGCAGACATCGACCTAGCACTTCTACAAGAAGACGCAGAGAAAGCACTAGCAGAAAGCGTTGAAGTAATGACAGAAGCGCTAGAGCCAGCATTTGCTACAGGTAACTACCAAGAAGCCCTAAGCAAGCTAGCAGACCTACGTGAACCAGTTGATGCGTTCTTTGATAACGTAATGGTAATGGCAGACGACGAAGCACTTAAGAAGAACCGTCTGACACTACTGAACAACCTGCGTAACCTGTTCCTACAGATCGCAGACATTTCTTTGCTTCAAAAGTAATTCATTACTCTTCAAAGTGATTAAGAAATAACTAAAAGGGAAGCAGATGCTTCCCTTTTTTGTTGCCTTCAAACCGATGAAGGTGACGCTTATTATTCATTTTGTGAACAAGGCGAAAATTTGTAGGGTGAGACGCGTTTAACTTGTTGGTGTAGAGCTCGGATTGTAGAGGCACAGTTTTGCTATAACTGGACTGTTTATTCGGGGGAAGGACACAATGAAAAAAACAATTCTCGCACTCTCTATCGGTCTACTGAGCGCCTGCAGCCAGATTCCAGAAAATGCCATCGTATTAAGCGTTGGTGATGATACCGCTGTTTTTGAGGAAAACTCACAGGGCTTACTTGTCGCCGAGCAAAAACTCGAAAAAGGCAGCTACACCTTTACCATTGCCGACAGCAAGCAAAGCTGTGGCAGTAGCTTTGCTCTTGCAGAAGAAGATCGCATCAAATTCAATCGTCCATTAAAAATGGATAACTGCGCCACTGATGCACAAATGCCGCTGCGCATCTTCAAAGCCAATACCTATCAATTTACGCTCAATCCAACCACCAACGAGCTGACAGTAAAAATCAAACCAAAACAGAGTCAGGACATCACCTACTCTTGTCCTGTCGCAACTGACACGCCAAAAACCATCAATGTTGCTCAAACCTTTAATGATGGCACTGTCGTTCGTGATGCCTTAACCGGACAAGAAGCCACAGTCGCCAATGGCAGCGTCACCATGCAACCGGGTCCTATGAGCCAAGGTCTATTGCTGCTAGAAGAACTTGAACAGCAAGCCGATAAACCTTTCAGCTGGGATAACGCGACGGTGTACTTCGTCATGACCGACCGCTTCTACAATGGCAACCCAGACAACGACAACAGCTACGGTCGCAGCAAAGATGGAAAATACGAGATTGGTACCTTCCACGGTGGTGACTTAGCGGGTCTAACGAAAAAACTCGATTACATTGAATCACTCGGTGTGAATGCTATCTGGATAACTTCACCACTGGAACAAATCCACGGCTGGGTTGGTGGCGGCGATAAAGGCGACTTTAAGCACTATGGCTACCACGGCTACTATCACCAAGATTGGACCAAGCTTGATGCCAACATGGGTACCGAAGATGAACTCAGAACCTTCGTCGATACCGCCCATAAGAAAGGCATCCGCGTGATTTGGGATGTAGTCATGAACCACACAGGTTATGCGACATTAGCAGACATGCAGGAATTCGGCTTTGGTCAGCTTTACCTAGATGACCAAGAAGCCAAAGAAGTCCTCGGTGAAAAATGGACCGACTGGCAGCCAAAATCAGGACAAAGCTGGCACAGCTTCAACGATTACATCAAATACGGTGATAGCGAAGCGTGGGATAAATGGTGGGGCAAAGATTGGATCCGCACCGACATTGGTGACTACGATGCGCCGGGCTACAACGACATCACCATGTCTTTGAACTACCTACCGGATCTCAAAACCGAATCAACTCAAAAAACCGGACTACCAAACTTCTTCCGCAATAAAGACACCAATGCGCAAGATGAGCTGCAAACCCCGCGTGAACACCTGATTACCTGGTTATCCGATTGGGTGCGCGACTATGGCATTGACGGCTTCCGTGTCGACACCGCTAAACACGTTGAAATGGAAGCGTGGGCAGAGTTGAAAGCCAGCACCACCCAAGCGCTTGCTCAATGGAAACAAAACAACCCGGACAAAGCCTTGGATGACCTACCTTTCTGGATGACAGGTGAAGTATGGGCACACAGCGTGGTGAAAAGCCCGTATTTCGATAACGGCTTCGACTCCATAATCAACTTCGAGTTCCAATCTGATGTAGCACCAAAAGCGCTGAAGTGTTTCGCTCAACTTGATAATGATTACCGCCGTTATGCAGAACGCATCAATACCGATCCTGAGTTCAATGTGTTGAGCTACCTGTCTTCACACGATACACAGCTGTTTTGGTCGGCTCGCAGCCGCAGTTTTGATGACCAAGCTCGTGCCGCGAATGCACTGATGCTGGCTCCCGGTGCAGTACAGATCTATTACGGTGATGAGATAGCTCGTGATTTTGGCATTACTGGTTCAGACGCCCACCAAGGCACACGCTCAGATATGCCATGGGATAAGATTCATGGCGAGCGAGAAGATCTACTGCAACATTGGCAAAAGTTGGGCGAATTCCGTAAACGCCACCCAGCGGTAGCTCAAGGTAAGCACATCACTCGCAACCAAGAAGGTTACTACGCGTTCGAACGCCAATACCAAGACGACAAGGTGCTGATTGTTTACACCGGTGAGTAAATCACACTCTCTCCACCAGCAAGGGAAGCATAAGCTTCCCTTTTTTATTGTTCTTTTTGCCCTTTTGTCTCGTTCCTCTGGTCTGATGACGCACTTTTTTCTTTTTCGGCTTAATTCACACTTTGCGTTAATTACACATTGAGGTAAGGTCAAGGATTACTCGATAAGCCGATAAAACATCGGCATAAACATACACAAAGCAATCACAATGAATTAGGTATAAGTCAGCATGCAGTTCTCAAAGTTTGGTGAAAAATTTAATCAGTATTCAGGTATTACGCAGTTAATGGACGATTTGAACGATGGTCTGCGCACACCAGGTGCCATCATGCTCGGTGGAGGTAATCCTGCCGCCATTCCTGCCATGCTCGATTACTTTCACCAAGCCAGTGAGGAAATGCTCGCCAGTGGGGAGCTCGTCGCCGCCCTCGCCAACTACGATGGCCCGCAGGGTAAAGACGCGTTCGTCAAAGCGCTAGCTCAGTTATTCCGTGAAACTTACGGCTGGGATATTTCCGAAAAAAACATCAGCCTAACTAACGGTAGCCAAAGTGGCTTTTTCTACTTGTTCAACTTGTTGGCAGGTAAACAGCCAGACGGTTCGCACAAGAAAGTGCTACTGCCTATCGCGCCTGAATACATCGGTTATGGTGATGCTGGCATTGATGAAGATATCTTTATCTCTTACCACCCAGAAATCGAGCTGTTAGATAACGGCCTGTTTAAATACCACGTCGATTTTGAGCAGCTAACCGTCGACGACTCTGTTGCGGCAATCTGCGCGTCTCGCCCAACTAACCCAACGGGTAATGTACTGACAGATGAAGAAGTACGTAAGCTGGACAAGCTAGCACGTGAGAACAACATCCCACTGATCATCGATAACGCCTACGGTCTACCTTTCCCGAACATCATCTTTGAAGATGTCGAACCGTTCTGGAATGAAAACACCATCCTATGCATGAGCCTATCTAAGCTTGGTTTACCGGGCGGGCGTTGTGGCATTGTGATTGCGAGTGAAGAAATCACTCAAGCGTTAACCAATATGAACGGCATCATCAGCCTAGCGCCGGGCAGTGTTGGTCCAGCGCTAGCAAACCATATAATTGGCAAAGGTGATCTGCTTAAACTGAGTTCAGAGGTGATTAAGCCGTTCTACAAGCAAAAATCACAACGTGCGGTTGAACTGCTCCAACAAGCAATTACCGATGAGCGATTCCGCATCCACAAGCCGGAAGGCGCTATCTTCTTGTGGTTATGGTTTGATGAACTGCCAATCACAACAATGGAACTGTACCAACGCTTGAAAGCGCGTGGCGTATTGATTGTCCCTGGTGAATATTTCTTTATTGGTCAGCAAGACGAGTGGGATCACGCGCACCAATGCCTGCGTATGAACTACGTTCAAGATGATGAGATGATGCAAAAAGGTATTGCGATTATCGCTGAAGAAGTGGAAAAGGCTTACCGCGAAGGTAAATAGACGGATTGAACTCAGCCGTTCTTCTCTTTGAAATTACGGCTTTAAAATAGCGGATTTGAAAACCCCAAACTAAAAAGAGCGCCCATATGGCACTCTTTCTCATTCTATAACCGGGTGGTTAACTGATTAGTTGTTCTCAATCAGGTTGTTACCACCGATAGCAATCTTACGTGGTTGCATGGCTTCAGGGATTTCACGAACTAAATCGATATGAAGCAGACCGTTTTCCATTGATGCACCCACGACTTTTACGTAATCCGCTAGCTGGAATTTACGTTCAAAATCGCGTTCTGCAATACCTTGGTAAACGTAGTTTTTGCCTTCTTCGGCTTTACGTTCGCCCTTCACAATCAACATGTTTTCGTTTTGAGTCAGATCGAGCTGTTCTTCAGCAAAGCCAGCAACGGCCATAGTAATACGGTAGTTGTGCTCGTCTTTTTGCTCAATGTTGTATGGAGGGTAACCGCCAGAAGTATTTTTCGCTGTATTCGCTTCCATCAGGTTTAGCAGACGATCAAAGCCAATTGCATTACGGTATAGTGGTGAGAAATCTACATTACGCATAAATCTATCCTCTTAATTAAGCAATAGTCTTAGTTCAGATGAGTTCCATCCTACTGGCGTGTTTATGCAAAAACCAACGCCGAACTAAGAGATTCTTATCATTCCACTGGCCTTGGTTTGGCTCGGAGACATGATATTGAATCTAAAGGTTTAAGTTGTGTACCAAAACGCCATATCCTCTTCTGAGCGATCTCGTTTTAGCGATTCCAGAGGGCTGGTCTTCTAGTCTCTAGCAAGCCAGTCACCCTCTTCATAACTAGATATAAGGTCGTCAAAAATGACTTTCAAGGGAAAAAATAAAAAATTTTTAAAGCATCCACTATCCCCTTGAACAGCTTAGTTCCTCATCACTTCGCGATCAGTGATAAAAAGCCCGCCGTTCTGGAGGGCTCAATCTACACTTTACTTGCGGGAGGATTTACGCGCTTTTACAACGCCCTTTTCTGCCGCCTTTTCCTGCTTTAGTTTGCGCTTTTCTTTTAGACTCAACTGCGGTTGTTTCTTTTCTTTCTTACTCATGACTTCACCTCTATTTATTGGCACAACAGACAACCACACAGCATTTTCTGACCTGGTGGCTGCGATTGATGAACAATTTCAGTAATCACAAAGCAGCGTCGCTGATTAAAAATTTCCACTTCGAGCGCATCATTTTTAGCTCGACCTAACAGTCGAGACCCCAAATAAGAATCGACCGCGAGCATACCTGTCATGGGTTGCCCCTTACGCGAGCTGACCAATGTCATGCGATATTGATAGGCGCGTTCAACATCCACTAAGCGAACCATGTCCCCAACCGCAATACGAGCTCGGTTACGGCAATGGGCTTGTTGCTCGCAGATTTCAAATAGCGATAACAACCTTAGTGGTGATTGATAGGTTAAAAAGCGACTGGTTAACCACCAAGTTCGCAGCGCCAAGCAGTACGCTGAGAACCAGCGTTCAAACATGATTATTTCCTTCTTAATGCCTTGTCTTACAAATAAATTCAGTGCATTGAACCGGAAGTGCATCACTTCCGGCTTAGTTCAGGAAAGTCATCACCATTTTCTTAGTCTCCTTATTCATCAGCTCTTCAGCACTATAGCGAGCAGAAAAAAGAAAGCAAAAACGCTCAAGCGAACAAAATGGCGAGAAAAAAAGAAAACAGAAATAAAATGGCAGGCTTGATCGGGTTGTTGGCAGTTAGTACCAGAAAAACATCCGCTTTAGCAGAAAGTGGCGATTTTAGCTGGTGGTAAAACAAAAAAAGCAGCGATTTCTCGCTGCTTTTTACTATCACGAACAGTGTCGTTATACGTCTAGGTTCGCTACTTTCAGTGCGTTCTCTTCGATGAAGTTACGACGAGGTTCTACTTGGTCACCCATTAGCGTAGTGAACAGTTGATCTGCGCCTACCGCATCTTCAATCGTTACCTGCATCATACGACGAGTTTCTGGGTCCATGGTGGTTTCCCAAAGTTGGTCTGGGTTCATCTCACCTAGACCTTTGTAGCGCTGACGGCTTAAGCCACGCATTGACTCTTTCACTAACCAGTCAAGCGCTTCTGCAAAGTTTGCCACTGGCATAGTACGCTCACCACGTTTGATGTACGCGCCTTCTTCCAGAAGTCCATCAAGTGCTTCTGATAGATCAGCCAACTTGCCGTACTCTTTCGAGTTTAGGAAGTCGATGCTAATTGCATGTTCGTGCGTCACGCCGTGAGTACGAACCACAATCTTAGGCAAGTTTAAGCCTAGCTCTTCGTGCTGCTCAACTTCGTAGCTGTACTGGCTTGCACCCACTTCTTTCGCATTCAGCTGTTCAATAAGCTGCTTCGTCCACGCTTCCACAACTGATGCGTCATGGCATTGCTCTGGCGTTAGGCGAGGAGTGTAAATCAACTCGTTTACCAAAGCACTTGGGTAACGACGGCTCATACGTTCCGCCAGTTTAATACCCGCATTGTACTGTTGAACAAGCTTCTCTAGTGCTTCACCAGCCAATGCTGGTGCTTCTGCGTTTACGTGTAGCGATGCATTGTCCAGAGCCAATGATACTTGGTATTGGTTCATCGCTTCTTCATCTTTGATGTACTGCTCTTGTTTGCCTTTTTTCACTTTGTATAGTGGTGGCTGAGCGATGTACACATAGCCACGCTCGATAAGCTCTGGCATTTGACGGTAGAAGAAGGTCAACAGTAGCGTACGGATGTGCGAACCATCGACATCGGCATCGGTCATGATGATGATGTTGTGGTAACGAAGCTTGTCCGGGTTGTACTCGTCACGACCGATACCACAACCTAGTGCGGTGATCAGTGTTGCTACTTCTTGAGAAGATAGCATCTTGTCGAAACGTGCTTTTTCTACGTTAAGAATCTTACCTTTTAGCGGTAGGATCGCTTGGTTCTTACGGTTACGGCCTTGTTTTGCGGAGCCGCCTGCCGAATCACCCTCCACTATGTATAGTTCAGAGAGTGCCGGATCTTTTTCCTGACAGTCTGCAAGTTTACCTGGAAGGCCAGCTAGGTCTAGTGCACCTTTACGGCGCGTCATTTCACGAGCTTTACGCGCTGCTTCACGAGCACGTGCTGCATCGATGATTTTCGAACAAACCATCTTCGCTTCTGTCGGGTTCTCAATCAGGAACTCAGACAGTTTTTCACCCATTGCAGACTCAACAGCTGATTTCACTTCAGAAGAAACTAGTTTGTCTTTTGTTTGGCTTGAGAACTTAGGATCAGGCACTTTCACCGAAACAACCGCAGTTAGACCTTCACGCGCATCGTCGCCTGAAGTCGCTGTTTTCGCTTTCTTCGAGAAACCTTCTTTATCCATAAAGCTGTTCAATGTACGTGTTAGCGCAGCACGGAAACCAGCAAGATGAGTACCACCATCACGCTGTGGGATATTGTTGGTAAAGCAGAAGATGTTCTCTTGGAAACCATCGTTCCATTGCATCGCCACTTCAACTGAAATGCCGTCTTCACGCTCAGAGTTAAAGTGGAAGATTTTTTCGATGATTGGCGTTTTGTTGGTGTTTAGGTGATCAACGAACGCTTGAATACCACCTTCATACATGAAGTGATCATGTTTGTCCGCTTCACGTTCATCAACCAATTTGATCGACACACCAGAGTTCAGGAATGACAGTTCACGCAGGCGTTTCGCCAGAATGTCATAGTGGAACTCAGTGTTAGAGAACGTCTCGGCACTTGGCCAGAAACGAATTTGTGTACCGGTTTTATCCGTATCACCCACAACGGCTAGTGGCGCTTGAGGCTCACCATGGCGGTAGGTTTGCGTATGGATATGACCACCACGATGAATCGTTAGCTCAACTTTCTCTGATAGTGCGTTTACTACTGAAACACCTACACCGTGAAGACCACCCGATACTTTGTATGAGTTATCGTCGAACTTACCACCCGCGTGAAGAACCGTCATGATTACTTCTGCTGCAGAGACATTTTCCTCAGAGTGGATTTCTGTTGGAATGCCACGACCATCATCGCTAACGGAAACCGAGTTATCCTCATGAATTGTCACAACGATGTCTTTACAGTGACCTGCCAACGCTTCATCAATTGAGTTATCCACCACCTCGAAAACCATGTGGTGAAGGCCGGTGCCGTCGTCCGTATCGCCGATGTACATTCCTGGACGCTTACGTACCGCATCCAGACCCTTCAGTACCTTAATACTCGATGAATCGTAATTTTCAGACATGAGTTTCTCTCTTCTAGTTTGACTCTATCCTGCCATGTTCCACATGAAACAATTTACCGTTATCGTCCAACATATCGGCGATTTGGCTTTCAGTGATAGAGCTTACAAATACTTGTGCGCCCGTCTCTTTTAAGCAGTCAGCAAGACGCTTGCGACGTTGGCTATCTAATTCCGACGCGAAGTCATCAATTAGGTAAATGCATTGTTTACCGGCCATCTCTGTCAGGTGTTGCCCTTGCGCTACACGCAATGCACACACCATGAGTTTTAATTGACCGCGTGACAGAACATCTTCAACGGGCGTTCCGTTCACTTTAATGCGCAAATCAGCTTTGTTTGGGCCACTAAAGGTGTATCCCAATGCCTGATCACGCTCAAAATTCTTTTCTAGTATCTCGTGGTATGGAGTGTCTTTATCCCAGCCACGATAATACTTCAATTGGATCTCAAATTCTGGCAAAAATGTCTGACAGATAGTTTCTGCGACAGTTTTCATCTGCTCGATGTAACTTGCTCGCCATTGGCTGATGTTTTCAGCCAATCCTGCCATTTCCTGATCCCAATAACTGAGCTCACGATAACTATTGGCGGTTTTCAACAACGCGTTGCGCTGCTTGTTCAGGCGCTTGAACCTTCCCCATGCTTGATAAAAAGCGGGCTCGGTATGAAACACGCCCCAATCAATAAACGCACGACGATGTTTAGGGCCATCTGTCAGTAAATCAAACCCTTCTGGGTGTATCAACTGCAGAGGCAGAACTTGTGCCAACTGCGCTAATTTTTGTCCAGATTGACCGCCTATTTTAACCTCTGTTGAGCCATCACGCTGCTTATTAATGCCGATAGGTAGCTCAAATTGATCCGAGTTCAAAAAACGACCATGAACAAACAGTTCGTCACACTCATTTTGTATCACTCGTCCGGTGAGAGAGCTCTTGAATGAGCGGCCATGCCCGAGCAGATAAACCGCTTCTAAGACACTGGTTTTACCGCTGCCGTTCGGCCCGATAAGAAAGTTAAAGCCTGCTGATAACTCAATATCACAGGCTTTAATGTTTCGAAACTGCTGAATGATGAGACGAGAAAGAGGCATTCAGTTGGCTTATAGACGAATTGGCATCACCACGTACATGGCACTGTCATCGTCGGCATTTTCAATCAACGCGCTAGCGTTAGCATCCGACATCGACACACGTACATTTTCACAACGCAACGTGTTCAGAACATCAAGCACATAGCTTACGTTAAAGCCGATTTCGATGGCGTCACCTTCAAAGGTTACATCAAGCATCTCTTCCGCTTCTTCTTGTTCTGGGTTATTCGCGGTTATGCGCATTTCAGTATCAGCCAGATTCACACGCACGCCACGGAATTTTTCGTTGGAAAGAATCGCAGCACGAGAGAAGGCTTGGCGCAACTCGTCACAACTTGCTATTAGTGTCTTATTGGTGCTCTGAGGCAATACACGGCGGTAGTCAGGGAAACGACCATCAACCAACTTAGAGGTAAAAGTAAAGTTATTCACCTCAGCACGAACATTGGAGCTACCGATCTGAAGTACTACGGGCTGCTCTGGCGCATCCATCAACTTTACTAATTCTTGCACACCTTTGCGTGGCACGATGATTTGCTTCTGCGCAAAGTCCGCACCTAGCTGAGTTTGCGATACCGCCATACGGTGGCCGTCCGTCGCCACGCTGCGTAGCGTGGTGCCGTCAATTTCAAACAACATGCCGTTGAGGTAGTAACGAACGTCTTGATTCGCCATCGAGAACTGAGTTTTGTCGATCAGCGTACGTAAATCAGCTTGGCTCAGTGATACTTCCACTTCGCTTTGCCAGTCTTCAATATTAGGGAAATCGTTCGCAGGAAGCGTTGCCAATGAGAAACGGCTGCGACCAGAGCGAACTTGTACGCGATCACCTTCTAATACAAATGTGATGATCGCATCGTCCGGTAAACCACGGCAGATATCGAGAAACTTACGCGAAGGAACGGTAATGCTGCCCGCTTCAAAATCACCTTCTAGCATCACTTTGCTTACTAACTCTACTTCAAGATCGGTTGCCGTCATCGACAATACGTTCTCTTCTACTTTAAGAAGTAGGTTACCCAGGATTGGCAGAGTTGGTCGGCCACCTAAAGCGCCCGAAACCTGCTGTAGCGGTTTGATTAAATGACTACGTTCAATGGTAAATTTCATGCTTGGCTCTTTACGCTGTCAGCTCAATAAATGATTTGCTTAGAATACCGTTATTCTAACCGATTACGAAGACAGGGTGCGAATCAAGTTAGAGTAATCTTCTTTAATGTCGTGGCTCTCTTCACGCAGCTGCTCAATCTTGCGACAAGCATGAAGTACGGTCGTATGATCGCGGCCCCCAAACGCATCGCCAATTTCAGGCAAGCTATGGTTGGTTAGTTCTTTTGCTAACGCCATGGCCAGCTGACGAGGACGCGCAACAGAACGAGAGCGACGCTTAGACAGCAAGTCCGCTACTTTAATCTTGTAATATTCCGCCACGGTCTTTTGAATGTTATCGATCGTCACCAGCTTCTCTTGTAGAGCAAGCAGATCGCGCAGCGCTTCACGAACAAAATCAATCGTAATTGGACGACCAGTAAAGTTCGCGTTCGCGATAACACGGTTCAGTGCACCTTCGAGCTCACGAACGTTCGAACGCAGACGCTTGGCAATGAAGAATGCCACTTCATCAGCAAGGTGGATTTGGTGATCTTCGGCTTTTTTCATCAAGATCGCCACACGCGTTTCAAGCTCAGGCGGCTCGATCGCAACAGTAAGCCCCCAACCAAAGCGAGATTTAAGACGATCTTCAACGCCATTAATTTCTTTAGGATAACGGTCAGACGTTAGAATGATCTGCTGATTACCTTCCAATAATGCGTTGAAGGTATGGAAGAATTCTTCTTGTGAACGTTCTTTATTAGCAAAGAATTGGATGTCATCGATAAGGAGCGCATCCACGCTGCGGTAATAGCGTTTGAATTCTTCAATCGCATTGTTTTGCAGCGCTTTTACCATGTCTTGCACAAAACGTTCTGAGTGCATGTAGACCACTTTTGCGTTCGGGTTGTTATCCACAATCGCGTTGCCCACCGCATGCAACAAGTGCGTTTTACCCAAGCCCGTGCCGCCGTATAGGAACAGCGGGTTGTAAGCAGCTCCAGGATTATCCGATACCTGACGCGCCGCAGCCAAACCCAGTTGGTTCGACTTACCTTCAACAAAGTTGTCGAACTTGTGTTTTGGGTTCATGTTTGAGCGGTGATTGATAGCCGCAATCGCCTGAGCGTCGTCATCCCAGGTTTTGTGTACTGGCTTACGCGCTTGTAATTGTGCAGGTGCAGATGACTCGGCAGCCACATCTGCAGGCGTACGTGTCGGCGCTGGTTTTGGAGCAGAGACAGGTCGGCTCCCCACTTCAAAGCGTAAGTTAGGAATATCGCCACCGCAGTATTCCTGCAGTAAGCGAGTAATATTGTTCAGATACTTATCACGCACCCAGTCCAACACAAAGCGGTTTGGCGCGAATAGAGTGAGAGTATTGTCATTGAGCTCCGCTTGTAGCGGACGAACCCACATGCTGAATTCTGTAGCTGGTAGCTCTTCTTGAAGCTGCTGCAAACATTGCAGCCAAAGCGAAGATGACACGGTGCCCCCACTGAGTAATTGAATTATCGGAAAAGACTGGCAATTTTACCTGTTGATAACCAAGATCGCCAGCGATTGATCGACGATCCAGTGAATAAGATCCAAGTTATTCACAATTATTTCTGCAAACTTGATGAGATCAACACACCTTGCCCCAAATTTGCCCACACAACGATCCACAATTGGGCAAAATTCACAAGATCGAGCGATTGGTGATAAGTCTGTGTATTATTTTATTCCCAATGTTGATTTTGTCGATCATTTCGCTAGGTTCAGTTCGCATTTTCGTCACATTTAACATTCTTCTTCTATTATCTAATAACTCACAGGTCTAGGTTATTGCTCTTGGTTATTTATTTAATTGAGCTAACTAACAGTAGTATTTCCAACCATAAAATTATGGAGATGTATTATGAAAAACTGGATTAAGGTTGCCGTTGCAGCCATTGCACTGTCGGCAGCAACCGTACAAGCCGCTACTGAAGTCAAAGTTGGTATGTCAGGTCGCTACTTCCCGTTTACTTTTGTAAAGCAAGACAAGCTACAAGGCTTTGAAGTCGACATGTGGGATGAAATCGGTAAACGTAACGATTACAAAATCGAATACGTAACAGCCAACTTCTCTGGTTTATTTGGTCTTTTAGAAACTGGTCGTATCGATACGATCTCCAACCAAATCACCATGACTGACGAGCGTAAAGCTAAATACCTATTTGCTGACCCTTACGTTGTAGATGGCGCACAAATTACCGTGCGTAAAGGCAACGACAGCATCAAAGGTGTTGACGATCTTGCGGGCAAGACCGTTGCGGTGAACCTAGGCTCTAACTTTGAGCAACTGCTGCGTCAATACGACAAAGACGGCAAGATCAACATTAAAACGTACGACACAGGTATCGAACATGACGTGGCGCTCGGTCGTGCAGACGCGTTTGTAATGGATCGTCTTTCTGCGTTAGAGCTGATTAAGAAAACTGGCCTTCCTCTGGAATTGGCAGGCGAACCGTTTGAGACCATTCAAAACGCATGGCCTTTCGTTGACAACGAGAAAGGTCGTAAGCTGCAAGAAGAAGTAAACAAAGCACTGGCTGAGATGCGCGCAGATGGTACAGTAGAGAAAATTTCCGTGAAGTGGTTTGGCGCTGACATCACGAAATAAGAACTCTTTGTACTTTAGGCCGCAAAGTGGTATCACTCTCGGACTAAAATAAACTTACGTAAAGGTGGAACTTGTTTTCCACCTTTTCTTTTCTCTAGCCTTTAGGTAAGCCGTATGGGATTTGACTTTAATTACATGTTGGAACTGCTGCCGATATTGCTGAAATATCTTGGCACAACCATGGAAATGGCGACATGGGGATTGGTGTTTTCGCTGATTTTATCCGTCATTTTAGCCAATATTCGCGTATTTAAACTGCCAGTTCTGGATCAATTAAGCCAACTGTACATCAGCTTCTTCCGTGGCACCCCACTGTTGGTTCAGCTTTTCCTGCTCTATTACGGCTTACCGCAAATTTTTCCATTGATGGTCGGTATCGACGCCTTTTCAGCAGCGGTTATCGGCTTAACGCTGCACTTTGCCGCTTATATGGCGGAAAGTATTCGTGCCGCCATTATTGGCATTGATCGCAGCCAAATGGAAGCGAGCTTATCGGTCGGTATGACGACATCCCAAGCAATGCGCCGAGTGATTTTACCTCAAGCAACGCGTGTCGCACTGCCTTCATTGATGAACTATTTCATCGATATGATCAAGTCAACGTCTCTTGCTTTCACGCTGGGTGTGGCCGAAATCATGGCGAAAGCACAGATGGAAGCCTCATCAAGTTTCCGTTTCTTTGAAGCTTTCCTTGCGGTTGCTCTTATTTACTGGGGCGTGGTGGTGATTCTGACTCGCGTACAAATCTGGGCAGAAGCAAAACTGAATAAGGCGTACGTACGATGATTAAGTTAGAAAATATTCACAAACGTTTTGGTGAGACTGAAGTGCTGAAAGGCATCGACCTCGATATTAAGCAAGGTGAGATCATCGTGATTATCGGCTCAAGTGGTACGGGTAAATCAACCTTGCTGCGTACGGTGAACTTTCTAGAACAAGCAGATGAAGGTCGTATCACGATAGATGACATCTCCGTTGATACTCAAAAACACACTAAAGCCGAAGTATTAGCGCTGCGTCGTCGAACTGGCTTTGTGTTCCAAAACTATGCCCTGTTTGCCCACATGAATGCGCGCCAGAACATTGCCGAAGGTCTAGTGACCGTTCGAGGTTGGAAAAAAGCCGATGCTCTCAAACGAGCGCAACAAATTCTGGATGACATCGGCCTTGGGGATAAAGGCGATAGTTATCCAGCGGCATTGTCTGGCGGCCAACAACAACGTGTGGGTATCGGCCGAGCGATGGCGCTGCAACCAGAACTGCTGTTGTTTGACGAACCAACTTCTGCGCTGGATCCTGAATGGGTCGGTGAAGTTCTCTCATTAATGAAGAAGTTAGCTAATCAGCATCAAACCATGCTGGTGGTGACGCACGAGATGCAATTCGCGAAAGAAGTCGCTGATAGAGTGATCTTCATGGCGGAAGGCAATATCGTTGAGCAAGGTTCTCCACAGGATATCTTCGATAATCCACAAGATCCTCGTTTGAAAAAATTCCTTAACCAAGTAGGAATAGAGTAACGATCAAGCATCAGGATCGATTGATCCTTGAGATTTTACTCACACTACGTATAATCGCCCGGCCGGAATTTCGTACTCATTGAGTCATTGACACATTATGTGAGTGTGATTACAATTCCGCCTCTTTGTTGAGAGGCGTCGGTTGTCCTTCTCTATATAAAGAGCTTCTTTATATAAGAAAGCAAATACCCACGCCGGGTTTAACAAGAACCTAAAACTACTGATCAGTAAAGGTAATTATCATGAAACGCACTTTTCAACCTACAGTTCTAAAGCGCAAGCGTACTCACGGCTTCCGTGCTCGCATGGCAACTAAGAACGGTCGTAAAGTTATCAACGCACGTCGTGCAAAAGGCCGTGCGCGCCTATCAAAATAATCGCTAGTTTATTTTGAACACGTACGCGTTTAATCGGGAGTTACGTTTGTTAACTCCCGAGCATTATCAAAACGTCTTCCAGCAAGCTCATCGAGCTGGCTCGCCTCATTTCACCATCATTGCTCGCAATAACAAACTTTCTCACCCACGATTAGGTTTAGCGGTTCCCAAAAAGCAAATCAAAACGGCTGTCGGTCGTAACCGATTTAAGCGTTTGGCTCGTGAAAGCTTTCGTAACAATCAACATCAGCTTCCAAACAAAGATTTTGTTGTGATTGCAAAGAAAAGCGCGCAAGATTTAAGCAATGAGGAAATTTTTAAGTTGTTTGATAAGCTATGGCAACGCCTGTCTCGCCCTTCACGTGGATAGCCATTGGGCTCGTTTATCTGTATCGCTGGTTTATCAGCCCTTTGATTGGTCCTCGTTGCCGGTTCACACCAACCTGTTCCACTTACGCGCTAGAAGCTTTGAGAGCTCACGGTTTTGTAAAAGGATGTTGGTTATCAGGCAAACGTCTATTAAAATGCCACCCTTTGAATGAAGGGGGGTATGACCCCGTTCCACCAGTCCAAAAACAAGACAGAGATAACTAACGATGGATTCTCAACGTAATATCCTGCTCATCGGTTTGGCCCTGGTTTCTTTTTTGCTGTTTCAACAATGGCAAGTTGCAAAGAATCCAGAACCTCAAGCAGTTGAACAGGCTCAATCAAGCAGCACTCTACCTGCACCATCTTTTGCTGATGAACTTGACCCAGTTCCTGGTCAACAGCAAGCTTCTGCAAAAACTATCACAGTAACGACTGATGTTTTAACTCTGTCGATCGACACCGTTGGTGGCGATGTGGTACATGCCAACCTTAACGAATACTCTGCTGAGTTAGATTCATCAGATTCCTTTGTTCTGCTTAAAGACGCTCAAGGTCACCAATTTATCGCTCAAAGCGGTCTAGTGGGTCCTCAAGGTATCGACTTGAGCAGCACAAATCGCCCTCACTACAACGTAAGTGCAGACAGATTCACAATGGCTGACGGTCAAGATGAACTTCGCGTTCCGATGACATTCACTGCAAACGGCATCGAATACACCAAAACTTACATCTTTAAACGCGGCAGCTACGCGCTTAATGTTGAATACGATGTAGTGAACAACTCAGGCAACAACGCAACATTTGGTATGTACGCTCACCTACGTCAAAACCTAATGGACGATGGTGGTAGCATCACAATGCCTACTTACCGTGGTGGCGCATACTCAACAGAAGATACGCGTTACAAGAAGTACAGCTTTGATGATATGCAGGATCGCAACCTGTCTCTTAACCTAGCCGATGGCCAAGGTTGGGCAGCAATGATTCAGCACTACTTTGCCGCAGCTTGGATCCCACGTAACGAACCAGGTACTAACCTATACACTCGTGTAATTGGCAACCTAGGCGACATCGGCGTTCGTATGCCGAACAAAACTATCGCAACAGGCGATCAAGCTAAGTTTGAAGCAACACTTTGGGTTGGTCCAAAACTGCAAGATGAAATGGCAGAAGTGGCACCTAACCTAGACCTAGTAGTGGACTACGGCTGGTTATGGTTCATTGCGAAGCCTCTTCATATGTTGCTTTCATTCATCCAGAGCTTTGTTGGTAACTGGGGTGTGGCAATCATCTGCCTGACCTTCATCGTTCGTGGTGCAATGTACCCACTAACAAAAGCGCAATACACGTCTATGGCGAAAATGCGTATGCTTCAGCCTAAGCTGCAAGCAATGCGTGAGCGTATCGGTGATGACCGTCAGCGCATGAGCCAAGAAATGATGGAACTGTACAAGAAAGAGAAAGTGAACCCACTAGGTGGTTGTTTACCTCTTATCCTACAGATGCCTATCTTCATCGCGCTTTACTGGGCACTAATGGAATCGGTTGAGCTACGTCACTCTCCATTCTTCGGTTGGATTCATGACCTTTCAGCGCAGGACCCTTACTACATCCTGCCTCTACTGATGGGTGCGTCAATGTTCCTAATCCAGAAGATGAGCCCGACAACGGTAACGGATCCAATGCAGCAGAAGATCATGACCTTTATGCCGGTTATGTTTACCTTCTTCTTCTTGTTCTTCCCATCAGGTCTCGTTCTGTACTGGTTGGTGTCGAACATCGTAACGCTTATCCAGCAAACTCTGATCTACAAAGGATTAGAGAAAAAAGGCTTACACAGCAAGTAACCTTTTAGGAAATGATTGAGAAAGGCGGCCAAAAGGTCGCCTTTTTGTTTTTGGCTGATTACAATTCAGCTAATTAATTGTAATGGCTCCCTAGGTATCTTCCCTATAGCCCAGCTCAAAAGGCAAAATTATGACTACAGATACGATTGTCGCTCAAGCGACCGCGCCTGGTCGTGGCGGTGTCGGTATTATTCGTGTTTCTGGCCCTAAAGCCAACCAAGTGGCGTTAGAAGTCACTGGCAAAACACTAAAGCCCCGCTACGCAGAGTACCTGCCGTTTAAGTCAGAAGATGGCACTGTGCTTGATCAGGGCATCGCACTGTACTTCCCTAACCCACACTCATTTACAGGTGAAGACGTACTTGAGCTGCAAGGCCATGGCGGCCCTGTCGTGATGGATATGCTGATAAAACGCATTCTAGGTATAGATGGTATTCGAGCTGCTCGCCCTGGTGAGTTCTCTGAACGCGCATTTCTGAACGATAAACTCGACCTCGCTCAAGCCGAGGCGATCGCAGACCTCATTGATGCCAGTTCTGAAGAAGCAGCAAAATCGGCACTGCAATCCTTACAGGGCGCATTTTCAGGCCGCATTAATACCTTAGTTGAGTCGCTGATTCATTTGCGTATCTATGTTGAAGCAGCCATCGACTTCCCTGAAGAAGAGATCGACTTTTTGGCCGACGGTAAAGTGGCTGGTGACCTACAAGCCATCATCGACAACCTAGATGCGGTGCGCAAAGAAGCTAACCAAGGCGCTATTATGCGTGAAGGGATGAAAGTCGTGATTGCGGGTCGTCCAAATGCGGGCAAATCAAGCCTGCTGAACGCACTATCGGGTAAAGAGTCTGCAATCGTAACCGACATCGCAGGAACCACGCGTGATGTACTGCGTGAGCACATCCATATTGATGGCATGCCACTACACATCATTGATACAGCAGGTTTGCGTGATGCTTCCGATGAAGTAGAGAAAATCGGTATCGAACGTGCGTGGGATGAAATAGCCCAAGCAGACCGCGTGTTGTTCATGGTAGATGGCACAACAACCGATGCCACCGATCCGAAAGATATCTGGCCAGATTTTGTGGATCGCCTACCAGACAACATTGGCATAACTGTGATCCGTAATAAAGCGGATCAAACGGGTGAAGATATGGGGATCTGCCACGTCAATAACCCTACTCTTATCCGTTTGTCAGCGAAGACTGGTGCAGGGGTTGAAGCTCTGCGCGATCATCTCAAGGAGTGTATGGGCTTCTCTGGCAACAGTGAAGGTGGTTTTATGGCTCGTCGTCGTCATCTCGATGCATTAGAACGTGCCGCACAGCACCTTCAAATAGGCCAGGAGCAGCTTGAAGGCTATATGGCAGGTGAAATATTGGCTGAAGAGCTACGCATCACCCAACAACATCTCAATGAGATTACCGGTGAGTTCAGTTCTGACGACTTACTGGGACGAATCTTCTCTTCATTCTGTATCGGGAAGTAAATAATCGAACGCGCGGTGCTGAGCTTAACTCACACCGCGTTTCTTTTTGTACGGCAAGCCATCCATGAGCTTTAGCCGTCGCATTCAATAAGGAAGAAGTATGATCCACATTATTACAGGCAGCACGTTAGGTGGCGCAGAATACGTAGGGGATCACCTGAGTGATCTACTCAACGAGAATGGATTTGAAACAACGATCCACAACCAGCCTTCCCTCAGTGATATCGAAAATCAAGGTACGTGGTTGGTGATCACCTCTACACATGGAGCTGGTGAGTATCCTGATAATATCCAACCTTTTATCGCAGCATTACAAAATACACCGCCAAAAATGACTGATGTAAAATTTGCGGTGATTGCGATTGGTGACTCTAGCTACGATACGTTCTGTGCCGCTGGTCAACACGCTTATGATTTATTAGAGGATATTGGTGCAACCCCTCTCGCAGATTGCTTTAAAATCGATGTACTGAGCCATGATGTGCCAGAAGACGCCGCAGAAATGTGGTTAAAAGAGAATATCGAACGTTTTTAAACTCACGACTTTCCCTTCAACAGAGTCGAAATTCGGCTCTGTTTTCTCCCATGTGAATAACTCCCACCAAATTATTTTGTTTAACCGCTCAAAAACCAATCAAACAGACTGTGGATAACTACAATAAGATCCAGTGATTTTCCTTTAGTTATCCCAATAACAACTTTGATCAATTTCACCCCCTGTGTATAACCACCACTTTTGATCCCAGGTAATCCTCGATCTGATCCAATCATGATCACAAGATATGATCCAAAGAAGATCCATGATCTTGTTGATCATTTTTAGGTTATCCACAGAAACGGTCGATCCTAATAGTAGATCTAATAAAAGATCATATATATAGATCTTATATATATTTATCTTGAAGCTTAAAACGGATAAAACGAGAAAACGTTTTTCTCTCTGGCATAAAGCAGGTAAAATACGGCTCCTTTATCTGTCCATTAAATCCCTTTGAATACCTGAGGTCAGTTCATGCTTTATCACGAAAACTTTGACGTCATTGTTGTCGGTGGCGGACACGCAGGAACGGAAGCCGCGCTCGCATCTGCACGCACAGGACAAAAAACGCTTCTCCTTACCCATAACATCGATACATTAGGCCAGATGTCTTGTAATCCGGCGATCGGTGGTATTGGTAAAGGTCACTTAGTAAAAGAAGTAGATGCTATGGGCGGTTTGATGGCTGAAGCCATCGACCATGCAGGTATTCAGTTTCGTACACTAAATGCCTCCAAAGGTCCTGCAGTACGAGCAACTCGAGCTCAAGCCGATCGCGCTCTGTACAAAGCGTACGTTCGTAATGCATTAGAAAATGCGCCTAACTTAACGTTGTTCCAGCAATCAGTTGATGATCTGATTGTTGAACAAGATCGCGCAGTTGGTGTGGTAACTCAAATGGGACTTCGCTTCCATGCGAAAGCCGTTGTGCTAACCGTGGGTACCTTCCTTGGTGGTAAGATCCACATAGGTATGGAAAGCTCGTCTGGTGGTCGTGCCGGGGATCCACCATCGATCGCATTAGCGGATCGACTGCGTGAACTGCCGTTCCGTGTGGATCGTTTAAAAACAGGTACTCCACCGCGCATTGATGCTCGTACTGTTGATTTTTCAGTGCTAGAAGCTCAGCACGGTGATAACCCAACGCCTGTATTCTCGTTCATGGGCAAACGTGAACAGCATCCGCGTCAGATTCCATGTTTCATCACCCACACCAATGAACAAACTCACGATGTGATCCGTAGTAACTTGGATCGCAGTCCAATGTACGCAGGTGTGATTGAAGGTATTGGTCCGCGTTACTGTCCGTCTATTGAAGACAAAGTGATGCGTTTCGCTGACAAAAACAGCCACCAAATCTTCATTGAGCCAGAAGGCCTAACCACGCACGAGTTATACCCTAATGGTATCTCGACCAGCTTGCCATTTGATGTGCAAGTACAAATCGTGCGCTCAATGAAAGGGTTTGAAAATGCACACATCGTTCGCCCAGGTTATGCGATTGAATACGATTTCTTCGATCCACGTGATTTGAAGCAAACGTACGAGACGAAGTTCATCCATGGTTTGTTCTTTGCTGGCCAGATTAATGGTACGACTGGCTACGAAGAAGCCGCAGCGCAAGGCTTGATGGCGGGCCTAAACGCAAGCTTGTTTAGCCAAGACAAAGAAGGCTGGAGCCCACGTCGTGACCAAGCTTACATGGGCGTGTTGATTGATGACTTATCGACCATGGGTACCAAAGAGCCGTACCGCATGTTCACTTCTCGTGCGGAATACCGCCTGCTACTTCGTGAAGATAACGCCGATTTACGTTTAACGGAAAAAGCGCGCGAGCTAGGCTTGATTGATGATGTTCGTTGGGCTCGCTTTAACGAGAAAATCAACAATATGGAAACGGAGCGTCAGCGTTTGAAAGCAACGTGGATGAATCCGAAGTCAGAGGGTGTTGATGAGTTGAACAAGCTGCTGAAAACCCCAATGGCCCGTGAAGCGAGTGGTGAGGATCTTCTGCGTCGTCCAGAGATCACTTATTCGCAACTGACGCAACTTGAAGCGTTTGCTCCTGCTCTTGAAGATCAGCAAGCGGCTGAGCAAGTTGAAATTCAAGTGAAATACGATGGTTACATCAAGCGTCAGCAGGAAGAGATCGAAAAATCACTGCGTCACGAAAATACCAAGTTACCTGCTGATTTGGATTACCGCGATGTAAAAGGTTTATCAAACGAAGTCGTTGCTAAACTGAGCGAGGCCAAACCAGAGAGCATCGGTATTGCATCACGCATTTCTGGTATTACGCCTGCTGCAATTTCTATTCTACTTGTTCACTTGAAAAAGCATGGTTTGCTGAAGAAAGGTGAGGAAGAATAATGAGCGCATTGCGAACAAAGCTGGATTCACTGATCGCGAAAACCGATTTGGAAGTGTCAGAACAGCAACGAGAGCAGTTAGTTGGTTATGTCGAACTGCTCGACAAATGGAACAAAGCGTACAATTTAACATCGGTACGTGATCCGCTTGATATGTTAGTGAAACATATTCTTGATAGTATCGTTGTAAGCGCACACCTGCCCGGTGAGCGCTTCATTGATGTTGGTACTGGTCCGGGGTTACCGGGCATCCCTTTGGCAATCATGAACCCTGAGAAAACCTTCTTTTTGCTCGACAGTCTTGGCAAACGCATCCGTTTTATCAAGCAAGTCGTGCACACATTAGGGCTGAAAAACGTGACACCAATTCAAAGTCGCGTCGAAGAATTCCAGCCTGAAGAAAAATTTGATGGCGTTTTGAGTCGAGCTTTTGCTTCAATGACAGACATGGTGGAATGGTGCCACCATTTGCCGAAACAAGAGCACGGGGTGTTTCTAGCGCTGAAAGGACAGCACCCTAAAGATGAAATGGATCAGCTTCCTGAATGGTGCAGTGTGACAGAGATCATATCTTTGGCTGTTCCTGAGTTGGAAGGTGATCGTCATCTAGTAATCTTATCGCGCAAGGAAAATTAGCGAGGTAATCGTGGGTAAAATTGTAGCAATCGCCAACCAGAAAGGTGGGGTCGGCAAAACAACAACGTGCATTAACTTAGCGGCTTCGATGGCGGCAACAAAGCGCAAGGTTTTGGTGATCGATCTCGACCCGCAAGGTAATGCTACGATGGCCAGTGGCGTGGATA
Source organism: Vibrio sp. Vb0888 (assembly GCF_033338835.1). NCBI lineage: Bacteria > Pseudomonadati > Pseudomonadota > Gammaproteobacteria > Vibrionales > Vibrionaceae > Vibrio > Vibrio sp. Vb0888. Next base: position 45,648 of record NZ_JAWOTL010000016.1, on the reverse strand, counting down.
AGTATATGGTTGACGCCACCGCATACGATCTTTTGGTCGAAGATACACCGTTCGATCAAGTCGTTTGTACCCAAACAACAGGGAAGTATGATTTGATCGCGGCGAACGGAGACGTAACCGCGGCAGAAATCAAATTGATGGAAGTTTTCGCTCGTGAAGTGCGTCTAAAAAATGCATTGTCGTCAGTTCGCGATAACTATGATTTCATCTTTATTGATTGTCCTCCTTCTCTAAACCTTCTTACAATCAATGCGATGGCGGCAGCTGACTCTGTGCTGGTGCCGATGCAATGTGAATACTTTGCGTTAGAAGGTTTAACTGCTCTTATGGATACAATCAGCAAGTTAGCGGCTGTTGTGAATGAAAACCTCAAAATCGAAGGTTTATTGCGTACCATGTACGACCCACGCAACCGCTTATCGAATGAAGTATCCGATCAACTTAAAAAACACTTTGGGAATAAAGTTTACCGTACTGTCATTCCGCGTAATGTTCGTTTGGCTGAAGCACCAAGTCACGGTAAGCCTGCAATGTACTACGATAAGTACTCCGCAGGTGCCAAAGCGTATCTTGCTCTAGCGGGCGAAATGCTCCGCCGCGAAGAAATCCCAGTTTAACTCTAACCTAAGGAATTCAATCCCATGTCTAAGCGTGGTCTCGGAAAAGGACTGGATGCGTTATTGTCGACCAGTTCGTTTGCTCGTGAAAAACAGCATATTGCATCGCATAGCCAAGAATTATCGGCAGACGGTGAGTTAACCGATTTAGCGATTGGTCAATTGCAGCCGGGCGTATACCAACCGCGTAAAGATATGGCGCCTGAAGCGCTAGAAGAACTAGCGGCTTCGATTCAATCACAAGGCATTATTCAACCAATCGTGGTTCGCCAGGTCGAAAGTGGTCAGTTTGAGATCATCGCAGGTGAACGCCGCTGGCGTGCTGCAAGGCAGGCGGGTTTAAAACGCGTGCCGTGTTTGGTGAAAAAAGTTGAAGATCGTGCCGCCATCGCCATGGCGTTGATTGAAAACATTCAACGTGAAGACTTGAATGTGATTGAGGAAGCCCAAGCGCTTGAGCGTCTACAAGATGAATTCACGCTGACACATCAGCAAGTGGCCGATGTGATTGGTAAATCAAGAACGACGGTGAGTAACCTATTACGTCTGAATCAGTTGGAAGTTGATGTAAAAGGTCTGGTTGCAGATAAAAAATTGGAAATGGGTCATGCTCGAGCTCTGTTAGCGTTAGAAGGCGAACAGCAAGTCGAAGTAGCTCAACAAGTGGCTAAGAAGCAAATGACTGTTCGCCAAACCGAACAGTTAGTAAAAAAGTGCTTAGCCCCACAAAATGAGCAAAAAGGGCAACAAGAGGATACCGAAGCCGAGCAAATGTCGCATAAATTGAGTCAGCTGCTTGATGCAAAAGTTTCTCTTACCCGTTCTGCAAACGGAAAAGCGAAATTGACGATAAGTCTTGATGAGCCTCACAAATTGGACCAACTAATTGCCAAGCTTGAGGCCTAGATGAGATAATTGATTTAGGTCAATTAATCTAATTAATCGAATTTTGTGCGAAAGTTGTCGTTTTGTAAACAAAACTGTAAGTTTTTGATGCAATCGAATTGCTTTACGTTGAACTGAACGTATAATTTTCGCCAATTTCCCAGCACAGAGAGTTAAGTGCGAAGTGGATATTACTAGAGGTACGAATACATGGTAGCTGCGTTAGCTAGACCAGGACGAGAGCTCGCAAGGCAATTGTTAATGATCCAGTCTGGCGCGGTTATTTTTGTGGCAGCAGGAATGGCGGTAGCCATAAATCCTGACTGGGGATTTTCAGCGCTGATTGGCGGAGGCATTTTTGTTGTTGCCAATGCAGTATTCGCGCTGTGTGCTTTCATGTTTAGTGGAGCTCGCGCTGCCAAGCGCATCGCTGCTTCCTTCTATACGGGTGAAGTACTGAAAATTCTCATCACGGTTGCACTGTTCTATGTTGCCTACATGTATATGCAGGTGGAACTTGTTCCCCTCAAACTAACCTATTTGCTGGTACTAGGTATTAATATCTGTGCACCAGTGCTATTCATTAACAACAAAAAATAGGATGAGTTATGGCTGCGCCAGGTGAAGCGCTAACATCGTCCGGTTACATTGCCCACCACCTTTCTAACCTATCGCTATACAAGTTGGGTTTAGTAGGGTCGGAGACAAGTTTCTGGAACGTACATATCGATAGCCTGTTTTTTTCTTGGTTTACTGGTTTAATCTTCCTCGGAATTTTTTACAAAGTAGCAAAGAGAACAACAGCGGGTGTACCGGGTAAGCTTCAGTGTGCTGTAGAAATGATCGTTGAATTTGTCGCCGATAACGTCAAAGACACGTTCCATGGACGCAACCCACTGATCGCGCCTTTAGCACTGACTATCTTTTGTTGGGTATTTTTGATGAACGTGATGGACTTAGTTCCTATCGACTTCTTACCATACCCAGCAGAGCATTGGCTAGGTATTCCTTACCTTAAGGTTGTACCGTCTGCTGATGTGAATATCACCATGGCTATGGCTCTAGGCGTTTTTGCATTGATGATTTACTACAGCATCAAAGTAAAAGGTCTAGGTGGATTCGCAAAAGAACTTGCACTACATCCATTCAATCACCCACTGATGATTCCGTTTAACCTACTAATTGAAGTGGTATCGCTATTAGCGAAACCTCTATCACTTGGTATGCGTCTATTCGGTAACATGTTTGCGGGTGAGGTTGTATTCATTCTTTGTGCGGCAATGCTACCATGGTACTTACAATGGATGGGTTCACTACCGTGGGCAATCTTCCATATATTGGTTATTACGATTCAAGCCTTCGTATTCATGATGTTGACAATTGTTTACCTGTCAATGGCACACGAAGATCCTGATCATTAATTTTTTTAAAGCTTTTTATTTGGGCACTAAGCCAACAACTATAAATTGGAGATAGTAATGGAAACTTTACTGAGCTTTTCTGCAATCGCCGTAGGTATTATCGTCGGTCTTGCTTCTCTTGGTACAGCGATTGGTTTCGCACTGCTAGGTGGTAAATTCCTAGAAGGTGCTGCACGTCAACCAGAAATGGCTCCTATGCTACAAGTTAAGATGTTCATCATCGCGGGTCTACTTGATGCGGTTCCAATGATCGGTATCGTAATCGCGCTACTATTCACTTTCGCAAACCCATTCGTTGGTCAACTAGGTTAATCACCTTTAACTCGGGACGGGCGATTATCGCTTGTCACTGATTAACACTAAGTCCAAATAGAGGGGTAGCTGTTGTGAACATAAACGCAACTCTGCTAGGTCAAGCAATCTCGTTCGCACTATTTGTGTGGTTCTGCATGAAGTATGTATGGCCACCATTGATGCAAGCGATCGAAGAGCGTCAGAAGAAAATTGCTGATGGTCTTCAAGCAGCAGAACGTGCTGCGAAAGACTTGGATCTAGCACAAGCCAACGCTTCTGATCAATTGAAAGAAGCGAAGCGCACAGCAACTGAGATCATCGAACAAGCGAACAAGCGTAAGTCTCAAATTCTTGATGAAGCTCGCGAGGAAGCTCAGGCAGAACGCCAGAAAATCCTAGCGCAAGCAGAAGCAGAACTTGAAGCTGAACGCAATCGTGCACGCGATGAGCTGCGCAAACAAGTTGCTACTCTGGCTGTAGCTGGTGCTGAGAAAATCCTTGAGCGTTCTATCGATAAAGATGCGCAAAAAGATATTCTCGACAACATTACTGCAAAACTTTAAGTCTGGGGGCGCATATGTCTGATTTGACTACTATCGCACGCCCCTATGCTAAAGCAGCCTTCGACTTTGCTTTAGAGAAAGACCAGTTGGACCAATGGGGCCAAATGTTATCTTTTGCTGCTGAAGTGGCCAAAAACGAACAAATGAACGAACTACTAACGGGTTCGGTTTCTGCTGACAAAATGGCAGAAATTTTTGTTGCAGTTTGCGGCGAGCAAGTTGATGCGCACGGTCAAAACCTTTTGAAGGTAATGGCTGAGAATGGTCGTTTAGCGGCCCTTCCTGATGTTTGTAAAGAGTTTTTTACTCTGAAAAAAGAACATGAGAAAGAAATTGATGTTGAAGTAATTTCAGCAACAGAGCTTTCTGATGAACAACTTGCAAACATTGGCAGCAAACTTGAAAAGCGTCTTGAACGCAAAGTGAAGCTGAATTGCAGTGTAGATGAGACCCTACTTGGTGGGGTTATTATTCGAGCCGGAGACCTAGTCATCGATGACTCAGCGCGTGGTCGTTTGAACCGCCTGAGCGATGCATTGCAGTCTTAATGGGGATTGGAGCATGCAACTTAATTCCACGGAAATTAGCGATCTGATCAAACAACGTATCGAATCTTTCGAAGTTGTTAGTGAAGCTCGCAACGAGGGTACTATCGTATCGGTAAGCGATGGTATCATCCGCATCCACGGCCTAGCGGACGTGATGCAAGGTGAAATGATTGAATTACCGGGTGGCCGTTATGCACTGGCACTTAACCTTGAGCGTGACTCGGTTGGTGCGGTTGTAATGGGCCCATATGCTGACCTTAAGGAAGGCATGAAAGTTACAGGTACTGGCCGCATTCTTGAAGTGCCAGTTGGTCCAGAACTACTAGGCCGCGTAGTAAACACGCTGGGTGAGCCTATCGATGGTAAAGGTCCAATCGAAGCGAAAATGACTTCGCCTGTAGAAGTGATCGCACCAGGTGTAATCGACCGTAAATCGGTAGACCAACCTGTGCAAACTGGTTATAAGTCAGTTGACTCAATGATCCCAATCGGTCGTGGTCAGCGTGAGCTTATCATCGGTGACCGTCAGATTGGTAAAACAGCACTGGCGATCGACGCGATCATCAACCAGAAAGACTCTGGTATTTTCTCTATCTACGTAGCAATCGGTCAGAAAGCATCGACTATCGCTAACGTTGTTCGCAAACTAGAAGAGCACGGTGCACTACAAAACACTATCGTTGTAGTTGCATCAGCTTCTGAATCTGCAGCGCTTCAATACCTAGCGCCTTACGCAGGTTGTGCGATGGGTGAATACTTCCGCGATCGCGGTGAAGACGCACTGATTGTTTACGATGATCTATCTAAGCAAGCGGTAGCTTACCGTCAGATCTCTCTACTACTTAAACGTCCACCAGGCCGTGAGGCATTCCCAGGTGACGTATTCTACTTACACTCGCGTCTACTAGAGCGTGCAGCTCGTGTAAACGAAGAGTACGTAGAGCGTTTCACTAACGGTGAAGTGAAAGGTAAGACTGGTTCTTTGACTGCTCTTCCTATCATCGAAACTCAAGCAGGTGACGTTTCAGCATTCGTACCGACTAACGTAATCTCGATTACCGATGGTCAGATCTTCCTACAAACTGAGCTATTCAACGCTGGTGTTCGTCCTGCTGTTGACCCAGGTATCTCAGTATCTCGTGTAGGTGGTTCAGCTCAGACGAAAATCATCAAGAAACTATCAGGTGGTATCCGTACAGCACTAGCTGCATACCGTGAACTAGCGGCATTTGCTCAGTTCTCTTCTGACCTTGATGACGCAACGAAGAAACAGCTAGACCATGGTCAAAAAGTTACAGAACTAATGAAGCAGAAGCAGTACGCTCCAATGTCTGTATTTGACCAAGCTCTAACTATCTTCGCGGCAGAGCGCGGTTACCTTGATGATGTAGAACTTAACAAAGTTCTAGATTTCGAGGCGGCTCTACTATCGTACGCTCGCGGTCAATACGCTGAACTAGCAGCTGAGATCGACAAGTCTGGCGCTTACAACGATGAAATCGAAGCTCAGTTGAAGAAACTGACTGACGACTTCAAAGCAACCCAAACTTGGTAATTAGGTCGGTGGCAGTTTCTGCCACCAACTAACGGAGAGTAACGATGGCCGGCGCAAAAGAGATACGTAATAAAATCGGTAGTGTTAAAAGCACTCAGAAAATTACGAAAGCGATGGAAATGGTAGCAGCTTCAAAAATGCGTCGTTCTCAAGATGCAATGGAAGCTTCTCGTCCATACGCTGAAACAATGCGTAAAGTGATCGGTCATGTGGCTAACGCAAACCTAGAGTACCGTCATCCGTACCTAGAAGAGCGTGAAGCTAAACGTGTTGGTTACATCATCGTTTCGACAGACCGTGGTCTGTGTGGTGGTTTGAATATTAACGTGTTCAAAAAAGCCGTTACAGACATGCAAGCATGGAGAGAGAAAGGTGCTGAGATTGAGCTAGCCGTTGTTGGCTCAAAAGCAACAGCTTTCTTTAAACATGGTGGCGCAAAAGTTGCGGCACAGGTTTCTGGTCTTGGAGATAATCCAAGCCTACAAGACCTAATCGGCTCTGTTGGCGTAATGCTGAAGAAATACGATGAAGGTGAACTGGACCGTCTATATGTAGTATTCAACAAGTTTGTAAATACTATGGTTCAGCAACCAACGATCGATCAATTGCTACCTTTGCCTAAATCGGACAGCGAAGAGATGCAGCGTGAGCATTCATGGGACTACATCTATGAGCCTGAACCAAAACCTCTACTGGATACGCTATTAGTGCGTTACGTAGAGTCTCAGGTATACCAAGGTGTGGTTGAGAACCTTGCTTGTGAGCAAGCGGCTCGAATGATTGCGATGAAGGCTGCAACGGATAACGCAACCAGTTTGATTGACGATTTGGAACTTGTGTACAACAAAGCCCGTCAGGCTGCGATTACACAAGAACTATCAGAAATCGTTGGTGGTGCAGCTGCGGTTTAAGCTTAGGTAAAACGAAATAGTTTAGAGGATTAACGATGGCTACAGGTAAGATCGTACAGATCATCGGTGCGGTAGTCGACGTAGAGTTCCCACAGAGCGATGTACCTAGTGTATATGACGCTCTAAACGTAACGGACTCAAAAGAGCGTCTAGTTCTTGAAGTTCAACAACAGCTAGGCGGTGGCGTAGTTCGTTGTATCGTAATGGGTAGCTCTGATGGTTTACGTCGTGGAGTAGAAGTGGTTAACACTGGCGCTCCAATTTCAGTACCAGTAGGTACTAAAACTCTAGGTCGTATCATGAACGTCCTAGGTGACGCGATTGACGAGCGTGGTGAAGTAGGTGCGGAAGAGGTTTACTCTATCCACCGTAGTGCACCAAGCTACGAAGAGCAATCAAACGAAATTGCACTTCTAGAAACAGGCGTTAAAGTAATCGACCTAATTTGTCCATTCGCTAAGGGTGGTAAAATCGGTCTATTCGGTGGTGCAGGTGTAGGTAAGACCGTTAACATGATGGAACTTATCAACAACATCGCACTACAGCACTCAGGTCTATCAGTATTTGCTGGTGTTGGTGAGCGTACTCGTGAAGGTAACGATTTCTACTACGAGATGCAGGAAGCGGGCGTTGTAAACGTTGAGAAGCCTGAAGAATCAAAAGTAGCGATGGTTTACGGTCAGATGAACGAGCCACCAGGTAACCGTCTACGTGTTGCACTGACTGGTCTAACAATGGCAGAGCGTTTCCGTGACGAAGGTCGTGACGTACTACTGTTCATTGATAACATCTACCGTTACACACTTGCAGGTACAGAGGTATCAGCACTACTAGGTCGTATGCCTTCTGCGGTAGGTTACCAGCCAACTCTTGCAGAAGAGATGGGTGTACTCCAGGAGCGTATCACGTCAACGAAATCAGGTTCTATCACGTCTGTACAGGCGGTATACGTACCAGCGGATGACTTGACTGACCCGTCTCCAGCAACAACGTTCGCGCACTTGGATGCAACGGTTGTACTTAACCGTAACATCGCTGCAATGGGTCTATACCCTGCGATCGACCCGCTAGATTCAACATCTCGTATGCTTGATCCACTAGTCGTTGGTCAAGATCACTACGAAGTTGCTCGTGGTGTTCAGCAGACTCTTCAGCGCTACAAAGAGCTGAAAGATATCATTGCTATCCTAGGTATGGACGAGCTATCTGAAGAAGATAAGCAAGTTGTATCTCGTGCACGTAAGATTGAGCGTTTCCTAACTCAGCCTTACCACGTAGCAGAAGTATTTACAGGTGACCCTGGTATTTACGTACCTCTAAAAGAGACTCTACGTGGCTTTAAAGGCCTACTAGCTGGTGAATACGACGACATTCCTGAGCAGGCATTTATGTACTGCGGTAGCATCGACGATGCTATTGAGAATGCGAAGAAGCTATAAGGCTAACTAGGAGGCGATATGGCAGCAATAACCTTTCACCTAGACGTAGTAAGCGCTGAGAAGAAAATCTTCTCTGGTCGTGTTGAAACGTTTCAGGTGACCGGTAGCGAAGGTGAACTTGGTATTTTCCATGGTCACACACCGCTGCTGACCGCTATCAAGCCTGGTATGGTGCGTATTGTGAAACAGCACGGCCACGAAGAAATTATTTATGTTTCTGGTGGTATGGTAGAGATTCAGCCTGGTACAGCGACTGTACTAGCTGATACAGCTATCCGTGGTGAAGAGCTAGACGCAGCGAAGGCAGAAGAAGCCAAACGCCGCGCTGAGGAGCAAATCCAGAATCAGCATGGTGACATGGACTTCGCACAAGCGGCCAGTGAACTGGCTAAAGCCATTGCTCAGCTACGAGTTATCGAGCTGACAAAAAAGCGTCGCTAAGCTCAATTAGCAACGTTGCATGAAAAAAGGCGGCCAATTGGTCGCCTTTTTGATTAATTTTAGTTGGAAATTTACATCCCACCATTAACTAATCCTTCCAAGGTGTTTAAAATAACGCCCAATTAAAATAGAACGTCAATAGGTTATTAATGAAATTCAGTGCTGTGATCCTTGCTGCGGGTAAAGGTACCCGTATGTATTCAAACATGCCTAAAGTGCTACACACTTTGGCAGGGAAGCCAATGGCAAAACATGTGATTGATACATGTACAGGTCTTGGCGCACAAAACATCCACTTAGTATATGGTCACGGTGGTGATCAAATGCAGCAAACGCTAGCAGAAGAGCCTGTAAACTGGGTACTGCAAGCGGAGCAACTAGGTACAGGTCATGCGGTTGATCAAGCGTCTCCGAAGTTTGAAGACGATGAAAAAGTACTGGTGCTTTACGGTGATGTTCCACTGATTTCAGCTGAAACGATTGAAAACCTATTAGATGCACAGCCAACAGGCGGTATTGCACTACTAACAGTGATTCTAGATAACCCGACAGGCTACGGTCGTATTATCCGTAAGAATGGTCCTGTTGTGGCGATCGTTGAGCAAAAAGATGCAACAGAAGAACAAAAACAAATTAAAGAGATCAATACTGGCGTGATGGTTGCGACTGGTGGGGATCTTAAGCGTTGGTTGTCTGGCTTAAACAACAACAACGCACAAGGCGAATACTACCTAACTGACGTTATTGCAGCTGCACACGATGAAGGTCGTGCCGTTGAGGCTGTACACCCAGTCAATGCCATTGAAGTGGAAGGGGTCAATGACCGCGCACAGCTTGCTCGTCTAGAGCGTGCTTTCCAGTCAATGCAAGCTCAGAAGCTACTAGAGCAAGGTGTCATGCTACGCGATCCAGCACGCTTTGATTTGCGTGGTGAGTTACAGTGCGGTATGGACTGTGAAATCGACGTGAATGTTATCATCGAAGGTAATGTTTCACTGGGTGATAACGTGGTTATCGGTGCGGGTTGTGTACTGAAAGATTGTGAAATCGACGACAACACCATCGTTCGCCCTTACAGTGTGATTGAAGGTGCAACGGTTGGTGAAGAATGTACGGTTGGTCCATTTACTCGCCTTCGTCCTGGTGCTGAAATGCGTAACGATTCCCATGTGGGTAACTTCGTTGAAGTGAAAAATGCGCGCATCGGAGAAGGTTCAAAAGCGAACCACCTAACTTACTTAGGTGATGCAGAGATCGGTCAACGTACTAACATCGGCGCAGGTACTATCACTTGTAACTACGATGGTGCGAACAAGTTTAAAACCATCATCGGTAATGATGTTTTTGTTGGTTCTGATAGCCAGCTGGTGGCGCCTGTCACTATCGCTGATGGCGCAACCATCGGTGCTGGCACGACACTAACAAAAGATGTTGAAGAAGGTGAGTTAGTAATTACTCGCGTCAAAGAACGCAAAATTACTGGCTGGCAGCGTCCTGTAAAACAGAAATAAGCATTACCTACACTCTGTCTCTATATTGTCAAAGCCGCTCAACAAGAGCGGCTTTGTTGTTTCTAGCTAAGGCTTCATCGCTAGTAGCTAGGAATGGCAATACGTTTTTCGAGCCAACGAACGGCTTGAGATACAAATAGGATGAGTAACAAGTACTCCAAAACGAGGAAGGTATAAATCTCTAAGGGTAAGTACTCATTCACCACCAGCTCATTAGCACGGCGAGTGAGATCGCTTAAACCAATCACGCTGACTAAAGAACTCATCTTGAGGATGTAGACAAATTGATTGCCCAGTGGTGGGAGAATTTGCCGAAACGCTTGGGGAAGAATTACCAAGCGCATCTTTTGCCAATAGCTTAAGCCCAAAGATTCAGCCGCTTCATGCTGGCCACGGCTGATAGCTTGTATTCCACCGCGAAATACTTCCGCCATAAACGCGCTCTCAGCGATAGTCAGTGCAATAACACCCGCCCAAAAGTGATTGAGTGAGACATCCAATAGCGTAGGCATGCCGTAATACACCCAAAGTAGTAAGACTAAAACTGGCACTGAACGGATCACCTCGACATAAATACGGTTTATCCACTTCAGAGAGGCTGAGTCCGACAGAGCGGGTAACGCAACGATCAGACCCAAGCTCATCGCAAACAACATACTGAGGAGTGATACCTGAATGGTGTCATTAAACCCAGCGATTAAAAACTTTAGATTGGTGAGTCCTTGATCCGTCGAAGGGTCAAGTACATACCAGCCCCATTGATAATCTGAACAACCAGTGAGTAATAGCAGTGAAAACAGCCATATAGTTCGAAACGTCACATTTACTCCCTGAATTAACTAAAAAACTTCCTTTGTTGCTGCTATGTTATCAGTAGAGCTCTAATAAAGGTTAATTATTAAACCGTATAAGGTCATTATTTTTAAGGGAATAAAAATGAGAAAGATTTTACTAGTGCTAGGAATGTGTTTGCTTGCTGCGACTCAAGTCGCTCACGCTGAAAGCCGTCTTCAATCCATTTTAGACAATGGCGTACTCCGAGTTGGAACGACGGGAGATTGGAATCCGATGACGATGAAAGACCCCGCGACAAACAGTTATCGTGGCTTCGATATCGATGTAACAACAGAACTTGCTAAAGATCTCGGTGTAAAAGTGGAGTATGTGCCCACGGATTGGAAGACGCTAGTTAATGGCATTACCGCCAACAAATACGATATTACTGGCAGCGCATCTCTGAACATGTCTCGCGCGAAAGTAGCTGGATATAGCCAGCCGTATTTCTACCTTGCCTTTGTACCTGTGGTGCAAAAGAAAGATCTCGCCAAATTCTCTGATTGGGCGGATTTTAATAAACCAGAAGTAAAAGTCGCGGCGACGTTAGGTACGGTACAAGAAAAAATGGTGAAAGAATTCTTCCCGTCTGCTCAACATATTGTTATTGAAGCGCCAGCGCGCGACTTCCAAGAACTACTAGCTCGCAGGGCCGATGTATCGGTGACGTCCAATGTGGAAGCAGCGACGTTAGTGGACAAGTTTAAACAGTTGGCGATAGTGCCAGTGACCGCACCGCGTAAACCAACCCCAATTGCTATGTTGTTGCCGCAAGACGATCAAGTATGGATTAATTACATCAATCACTGGGTAGAGTTGAAAAAGACTCAAGGCTTTTTTAAGCAGACTGCCAAGAAATGGGGGTTGAAAAGCTTATAAACAGAAAGAGCCGCATTGCGCGGCTCTTTTTATTATCTGAACGATTAAAGTTCGTCTTCACTCACGACTCGGGCGTTGTCAGGAGTCGTAAAGTGCTTGGATAATTCGCGATTCGACAGAATGTATCCCATCCACAGCCCACCCATACAGATGATGATTGCGATGCCAGTAACCATCTGAGCTTGGCTTGCCATTGCGGCTACCAATGCACTTGAGAAGCTACTTACACAGATTTGCAGGCTGTTTTGCAGACCTGCTGCTGTTGCAGGGCTCTGTTGTGCGCTGGCCAATGCACGGTTTACCACGATTGGGTACAGCGCGCCGTTAGCAACGGCAATCAAACAGAATGGCGCAAGAATAGGCCAAATCGATGACAGATCCCACTGTGAAGCAATGAAAATCATTAATGCCGCGACACTAAATAGGCCAATCAGTTGGCGCAGAACCTTTTCATCACCAAATTTTCGAACGCCTACTTTACCTAAGTAGCCACCAGCCATAAACGCGATGGTTTGTGGGATAAAGCTCAAACCAATATCTTTTGCTTCGTAGCCCAGTTGCGCCATGATTTCTGGCATCCCAGTTAGGTAAGCAAAGAATGCAGCTGAAGCCGTCGCAAACATAAACACGTTGCCAAGGTATTTTTTAGAACTCAGCAGCGCTTTGATGTCGGCAGACATACTGGTTTGTTTGATTTCTGCTTTCTCGTCTTTTTGTGCCATGGTCGCAAAGACCAAAAAGACACCAACCAGTGTTAGCGTAATAAAGATACTGTGCCAGCCGAAGTTATCTGCCAACACTACCCCTAATTGAGGTGCTAGTGCTGGTGATAGCGCGACGAGTGGCATGATTGTCGCAAAAATTTGTTGGCTACTGCTTGAGTAGCGTTTAATGACCATAGCCTGCCAGATCACGGCTGGTGCACACACACCGATAGCTTGGATAAAGCGCAGTGTGAGTAGTTGCCATACTTGATCACAGAAAGCCAAACCGAATGACGCGATAGTAAATAGCACCAACCCGGCTGCGAGTGTATTACGATGGCCAAATTTATCGGATGCCAATCCCCACATTAGCTGGCCAATCGCCATACCAACGAGGAATACCGTTAAAGAGAGCGCAATTTGCTCAGGGCCTGTTGCAAAGTCGATTTCCATCGCTTTGAATGCTGGCAGATACATATCGGTAGCAACGAAGCCAAGCATCGATAATGCTGCCAGATAAATGAGCTGTAGTTTTGAGATTTTCATGATTCAACCAGTCAAATTATTTAATCATTTTTTAATCAACATCAGTTGGCGCCAACCCTGATTTATTTACCTTATTATTCTATTTTTCGATTTTGAGAAAATAAAACGCTAAAATTGTTGGTTATCAATCAAATTTTTTGAAAGGTTAAATCATGTTCTCTAAAGCGTCTTTGGAAATGCTGGATACGGTTGCCCGTTTAGGCAGTTTCACCGCTGCGGCTGAGGTATTGCATAAAGTCCCCTCAGCCATCAGCTATGGAGTAAGGCAGGTCGAGCAAGATTTAGATGTGGTGCTGTTTCGACGTTTACCAAGGAAAGTCGAGCTAACTCCAGCGGGTGAACTTTTTATGGCCGAGGCGCGCTCTTTGCTGCGTCAAATGGAAGAGGTGAAAGCACAAACGCGGCGAGCGGCTCAAGGATGGAAAAGCACGTTAAAGCTGACCTTAGATAACGTGGTGAAGTTAGAAAAACTCAAACCTTTGGTGGAAGATTTCTATCGCGAGTTTGAATTTGCTGAATTGCAGATCAATATGGAGGTCTTCAATGGTTCTTGGGAAGCCATAGCACAAGGTCGAGCCGACATTGTCGTTGGCGCGACATCTGCGGTTCCCGTTGGGGGAGATTTTGAAGTCAAAGATATGGGCGTATTAGATTGGGCATTTGTAATGTCACCCGCTCATCCTTGCGTTCGACAACAAGTGCTTACTGAAGCGTTTGTGAGTCAATTTCCGGCGATCTGTCTTGATGATACTTCGAACGTGCTGCCAAAACGCCATACTGGCCATTATCCGCAACAGCGCCGATTATTATTGCCCAATTGGTATAGTGCGATTGAATGTTTAAAAAATGGGGTGGGCGTGGGTTACATGCCACGTCATATTGCAACACCCTTAATCAATGATGGTGTGCTGGTGGAGAAGGTCATGCCGGATGATAAACCGCTCAGTCACTGCTGCTTAGTATGGCGCAAAGATGATAATCATAAATTGATCCAGTGGATGGTGGACTATCTTGGGTCGCCTAATCAGCTACATAAAGATTGGTTACAGTCATAAAAAACACCTCGCATTAGCGAGGTGTTTTCATTGATATGTTTAAAATGTGGCGTTTTATGACAAGAAAAACTTATACGATGGGTTGTCTGTCTCGTCTTTGCATTGATAGCCAAGTTCACGTAAATGTGCAGAAAACTGAGCTAAATCGCTTTCATCTAACTCGAAACCACATAAAACACGTCCGTAGTCAGCGCCGTGGTTACGGTAGTTGAACAAGCTGATATTCCAATGAGTACCGAGTGTGCTTAAGAACTTGAGTAGCGCTCCCGGATATTCTGGGAATTCAAAGCTGTAGAGGCGCTCTTTAAGCGGCTTAGACGGCTTACCACCAATCATGTAGCGCACGTGCAGCTTCGCCATTTCATCATCAGACAAATCAACCACTGGGTAGCCACCATCACGTAAGTCGTGAATGATATGTTCTAGCTCTTCCTGACCGCCTTGCAAACGCACACCGACAAAGATATTTGCCAATGCGTCATCGTTGTAGCGGTAGTTAAACTCCGTTACGGCGCGGCCGCCAATGAGGTTACAGAACTCAAAGAAGGCACCTTGACGCTCAGGAATGGTGACGGCAAGCAAACCTTCACGTTTCTCACCAAGCTCGCAACGCTCAGAAACATAACGTAAGCCATGGAAGTTAGTGTTGGCACCAGACAGCACAGTACCTAAATTCTTACCTTGCAGTTTGTTTTGCTCAGCAAACTTCTTCAAACCCGCCAGAGCAAGCGCGCCAGAAGGCTCTGCAATCGCACGGGTGTCTTCAAAGATGTCTTTTACTGCTGCGCAGATTTCATCGCTAGAGACTGCAATATGGCCATCAATGTACTTTTGGCATAGACGAAACGTCTCTTCACCAATGCGTTTTACTGCAACGCCATCGGCAAACATGCTGACCTGGTCTAATACTACTGGTTCACCTGCATCCAATGCCGCTTTGAGGCATGAAGAATCTTCTGGCTCGACCGCAATCACTTTGATTTCTGGCATGAGCTGCTTCACGAGTACCGCAACACCGGCAGCCAAACCGCCACCACCGACAGGGACGAAGATGTAATCAAGGTGACCATTTTGCTGCAGCATTTCCATGCCTATGGTGCCTTGACCTGCAATCACCAGTGGGTGATCGAAAGGAGGGACAAATGTGTACCCATGCAGATCAGAAAGGCGTTCCGCTTCCGCTTTTGCCTCATCAAAGTTGCTGCCGTGCAGCACTACATTGCCACCGAAGCCACGTACCGCATCGACTTTGATGTCTGGTGTGGTTTTGGGCATCACGATGGTGGTCTTGATGCCTAGCTTAGTACCAGAGAGCGCCATGCCTTGAGCGTGGTTACCTGCCGATGCTGCAATGACACCAGCGGCTTTTTGTGCTTCAGATAAACTCGCCACCATGTTGTATGCACCGCGCAATTTAAACGAGTGTACGGGTTGGCGATCTTCACGCTTGATCTGCACGTTATTCCCGATACGTGCAGATAAACGAGGCATTTCTTGCAGTGGCGTCACTGTTGCTACTTCATAAACAGGTGCGCGAAGGATTTGGCGCAGATAATCTGCGCCAGTTTGGTTCACTTGTTTTTCGGGTTGAGCTTCCATCATTGCTAGCCCTCTAGCTTCGACTTGTCTCGTACTGCACCCTTGTCAGCACTGGTTGCCATACTCGCGTACGCTTTGAGTGCAAAGGAAACTTCACGTTGGCGGTCAACTGGTTTCCAGCCTAGTTCGTCTTGTTTTGCACGGCGCTCAGCAAGTTCTTGTTCAGACACTTGGAGTGAAATTGAACGGTTTGGAATATCAATTGCGATCATATCGCCTCGTTTTACCAGACCAATTGCACCGCCGTTTGCTGCTTCAGGAGAGGCGTGGCCGATAGACAGACCTGATGTGCCGCCAGAGAAACGGCCGTCAGTCAGAAGTGCACACTCTTTGCCAAGGCCCATCGATTTTAGATAAGTGGTTGGGTAAAGCATTTCTTGCATGCCCGGACCACCTTTAGGGCCTTCGTAACGGATAACAACCACGTCGCCAGCTTTTACTTTGCCGCCTAAGATGCCTTCTACGGCGTCTTCTTGGCTTTCGAAAACTACGGCTGGACCAGTGAACTTATGGATGCTCTCATCAACACCAGCTGTCTTAACGATACAACCATCTAATGCGATGTTGCCTGATAGAACGGCTAGGCCACCTTCTTGGCTAAAGGCATGATCGATAGTACGAATACAACCTTCTGCTCGGTCGTCATCAAGGCGATCCCAGCGGCAGTCTTGTGAGAACGCTTGAGTGGTACGAATACCCGCAGGGCCTGCGCGGTAGAACTTAAGTACTTCTTCGTCTTCAGTTTGGATGATGTCGTATTTTGCTAGCTGCTCTTTCATCGAAAGGCCAAGTACGGTGCGCGCATCATTGTGCAGTAGACCTGCTCGGTCTAGCTCACCAAGGATAGCCATGACGCCACCAGCGCGGTGCACGTCTTCCATGTGATATTTCTGGGTAGATGGTGCCACTTTACATAGGTGTGGTACTTGGCGAGATAGGCGATCGATATCTTCCATATCAAAATCGACTTCGCCTTCTTGCGCTGCAGCCAGTAGGTGCAAAATGGTATTGGTCGAGCCACCCATTGCAATATCCAGTGCCATTGCGTTTTCGAAGGCATCAAACGTAGCGATGTTGCGAGGCAGTGCTGATTCGTCATCTTGCTCGTAGTAACGACGAGTCAGTTCAACGATGCGACGACCTGCATTAAGGAACAGTTGTTCACGGTCAGCGTGCGTTGCCAGCATAGAACCGTTACCTGGTTGAGAAAGCCCCAGTGCTTCCGTTAGACAGTTCATTGAGTTTGCAGTGAACATGCCTGAACACGATCCACACGTTGGACATGCGCTACGTTCGATCTGCTCGCTTTGCTCATCAGACACTTTTGGATCCGCGCCTTGGATCATCGCATCTACAAGGTCTAGTTTGATGATCTGATCAGAAAGCTTGGTTTTACCCGCTTCCATTGGACCACCAGAAACAAAGATAACCGGGATGTTGAGACGCATAGATGCCATCAACATTCCCGGAGTGATTTTGTCACAGTTAGAGATACATACCATGGCATCGGCACAGTGCGCGTTGACCATGTACTCCACAGAGTCTGCGATCAGTTCGCGTGAAGGCAGTGAGTACAGCATGCCGCCGTGACCCATTGCGATACCATCATCAACCGCGATGGTGTTGAATTCTTTCGCAATACCGCCAGCTTTTTCGATTTCGCGTGCTACAAGCTGACCCATGTCTTTCAGGTGTACGTGACCCGGAACAAATTGAGTAAACGAGTTTACAACGGCGATGATTGGTTTACCGAAGTCTTCTTCTTTCACACCCGTTGCACGCCACAGTGCTCGTGCACCCGCCATGTTACGACCATGTGTGGTGGTAGCTGATCTATATTTTGGCATTTCCTAATCCTTCTTACTTCTGTTCTGGGTACACATAGTCTAACCAGCCCCACTTATCTTCCGTGGTGCCGTCAAATAGGCCAAAGTAGGCTGCTTGTAGTTCGTTAGTGATAGGGCCGCGCTTACCAGTGCCCACTTCAATCTTGTCGATGGTTGCCACTGGTACAATCTCAGCCGCAGTACCTGTCATGAAGACTTCATCGGCAAGGTAAAGGGCTTCACGAGCAATGTTCGCTTCACGGACTTCGTAGCCTTTATCGCGTGCAATTGTCATGATCGAGTCACGAGTGATGCCCGGTAGAATCGCGCTAGTTGCTGGTGGTGTGGTGATTACGCCATCTTTGATAACGAAGATGTTTTCACCAGCCCCTTCCGATAGGTAACCATCTACGCTTAGCGCAATACCTTCGTCGTAACCGTGACGACGCGCTTCACCACCAACCAGTAGTGAAGATAGGTAGTTACCGCCTGCTTTAGCTGCAGTTGGGATGGTGTTTGGCGCAGCGCGGTTCCAGCTTGAAATCATCGCATCGACACCTTTTTCTAGCGCTTCTTCGCCTAAGTAAGAGCCCCAAGGAAATGCTGCAATAATTAGATCCATCTCAGTGCCAACTGGTGGACATACGCCCAAGCCAACATTACCGACAAAACCCAATGGACGAATGTAAGCGCTGTCGAGTTTGTTTTGGCGCAGTGTTTCGCGGGTCGCTTCCATGATTTCTTCTACAGAGAAAGGGATCGGAAAGCGGTAAATCTTGGCAGAATCTTTTAGACGTTGTGCATGCTCACGGTGACGGAAGACAATTGGGCCTTTTGGTGTGTTGTAACAGCGCACGCCTTCAAACACGGATGTACCATAGTGCATTGCGTGAGTCAGAACGTGAACGTTCGCCTCTGCCCATGGAACCATCTCACCATTAAACCAAATGAAATCTGCAGTTTTCGTTGCCATTTGTTGCCTTCCTTATGCACTTACGTGTTGTTGTAAGTTGTGATTTGGCAGTTCATCGTTGCGGATTTTTAGCACCTCAACCTTACGAACGTCCCACAACTTCTCTATTTGATTGATCAAAAACGAGATTGGTCGATCGCTGTCGACGATGATCTCGACGCTGGCTACTTTGCTTTCGTGGTTTTGCGTAGCAGCGACTTGTTTGATCACGAAGCCTCGGTGACGAATCACACGTAGAACGCGCTCCAACAGTACCGGTTTGTCATCGGCTTTGATGTCGAGTAAATATCTGTCCATGCGATTGTCTCCTATGTATTTTCCAACATATCACTGTTTGATGCGCCAGGTGGCACCAATGGCCACACGTTTTCTTCTTCATCAATCAAAACGTGAAGCATGTAAGAAGTTTCACTCGCTAGCATCTCTTTGAGAGCAGGTTCGACTTCTTCTTTCTTGGTGATGGTTTTGCCCGGGATATCGAACGCTTTTGCTAACATCACGAAATCTGGGTTGTCATCAAGAATGGTTTCACTGTGGCGACCGTCAAAGAACAATGACTGCCATTGGCGAACCATGCCAAGACGTTGGTTATTAAGAAGGACAATCTTCACTGGAATCTGACGACGCTTCAGCGTGCCCAATTCCTGAACGTTCATCATAAATGAACCGTCACCTGTAATAAGGATAGACTGATCATCAGGACGTGCGACTGCAGCACCCATCGCCGCTGGCAAGCCAAAGCCCATGGTGCCAAGGCCAGCAGAAGTGATGAAATTTTGTGGTTCGCGTGGCTGGATATGTTGCGCTGCCCACATCTGGTGCTGACCGACGTCGGTCGAGACAATTGAGCTATCTGGCATCATGTCAGACAGCTGTTTAAGCAATAGCGGTGCGTAGATTAACTCGCCCGGGTGGTCGTAACGCCACTTAAAGCCGCTGCGCAGACTTTCACTGTGATGAACCCACGGTGAGATATCTTGAGTCAGTTCTAGCTGAGGGAGAATGGTGTTGATGTCGCCACGTAATGGTGCGTTGGCGTGGCGCAGTTTATGAATCTCCGCAGCATCAATGTCGATGTGAATCACTTTCGCATTTGGTGCAAACGTATCGAGCTTACCCGTCACACGGTCATCAAAACGCGCGCCAACCACAATCAATAGATCAGCTTCTTGAACCACTAGGTTGGCGGCTTTGGTGCCATGCATACCCAACATACCAAGATAGTGGGGATCATGGCGTTCAATGGTACCGAGGCCTTTTAATGTGCTAACTGCAGGCATTGGGTTTAAGCGAAGAAATTCGCGTACTGCATCGGTTGCTTTCGCAAGTTGCACGCCACCACCAACATACAACACTGGGCGAGTAGATGCTGCCAGCACATCTTGCGCACGTTTGATATCTTCAGCGCTGACATCTTCGATTGCTGGTGCTATGTATGGAGGAAGAAGGTCTGTGGGTGCTTGAGCGAGTTGAACGTCTTTGGCGATATCGACAATGACTGGACCCGGACGACCGGTTTTTGCGACCTCAAAGGCTTCGGCAAGTGTCGGAGCTAGATCTTCAATTTCGGTCACGAGATAGCTGTGCTTAGTACAGGCTAGGGACATTCCGATCACATCCATTTCTTGGAATGCATCGGTACCGATATGAGAGCTAGCAACCTGGCCTGTGATGGCAACTAGAGGTACGGAGTCAAGGAAAGCGTCGGCAAGGCCGGTAACAAGGTTAGTGGCTCCTGGGCCAGAAGTTGCCATGCACACAGCAACGTCTTGAGTGGAACGAGCCATCCCGATAGCTGCCATAGCGGCCCCTTGCTCGTGACGGCATAGGATGTGTTCCACCCCACCGTCATACAAAGCATCATAGATTGGCATGATGGCCCCGCCGGGGTAGCCAAAAACGGTTTCGATGCCTTGCTGTCTTAAAGCGGCTACGACAAGTTGTGCACCAGTCATCGTAAACCTCCTTTGCTACGTTGTGGCTCGTAGCGATTGCCATATTTATTGCACTTCATGTGCACTCCCATTCTTCCCGTTAAACTGTCCGAGGGTTAGACAGATGACAACTTGTAGTTGTAAAAAAACCCCCGGACTTTTCAGTGCGGGGGTTTTTTGTAATTTGTGGTTACCTTTCGCCCACAATACCCCGCGCGGTGCCAATAATGACCACGATAATCAGGGCTAGCAGTGCGTTGATATGAGCGAAAAGGTTCATCTGTCTGTCGTTCTTTTTTCGTTAAAAAATGTTGTGTAATGTTCTACGAAATTGTTTGCGTCATTAGTGGTATCACACAATTCCGCTGCATGACAAGCAAAAAGTCATTCTTTTTTCACATTAACTCTCAATTGGGACGCGGTATATAACATAACCAACCAGATAAAACATTTGTTTACAGAGTGTTCAAAAAAATTGAGGAACGTATGGGGCTGGCAATCATTCATAGTCGAGCAAGCGTCGGGGTGCAAGCGCCATCGGTTAGTGTAGAAGTTCATATCAGCAACGGCATGCCAGGGTTTACCTTAGTAGGCTTGCCAGAGACAACGGTAAAAGAGTCCAAAGATCGCGTACGCAGTGCGATCATTAATTCTAACTTTCAATTTCCTGCTAAGCGGATCACCGTGAACTTGGCTCCGGCAGATCTACCCAAGGAGGGAGGACGTTTTGATCTTCCTATTGCATTGGGAATTTTGGCCGCTTCGGAGCAAATCGCGACAGATAAGCTCAAAAACTACGAATTTGTTGGTGAGTTAGCACTATCTGGTGGTCTGAGACCTGTAAAAGGTGTGCTGCCTGCTGCGCTGGAAGCCAGTAAGATTCAACGCCATTTGGTCGTCCCACATGTGAATGGCGATCAGGCGGCGCTGGTGGGGAAGGAACAACATAAATCGGCCCAATCATTACTGGAAGTATGTGCCGAGCTTTGTGGTCAACATCGACTGAATCTTTTTCAAACGCCTAAGCGAAAAACGATCGAAAAACATGGTCGAGACTTACAAGATATTATTGGCCAACAACAAGGTAAGCGAGCACTGGAGATTGCTGCCGCTGGAAACCACAACTTACTTTTCCTTGGCCCGCCAGGTACTGGAAAAACGATGTTGGCTTCGCGTTTGTGTGACTTATTACCGGAAATGAGTGACGAAGAAGCAATGGAAACCGCTTCGGTGGCATCGTTGACTCAGAGTGAAATTAATGAGCATAACTGGAAGTCGCGTCCGTTTCGTTCTCCGCATCATTCAAGTTCAATGGCGGCATTAGTCGGCGGTGGCTCGGTACCCAGACCAGGGGAGATCTCTTTAGCCCACAACGGGTTATTGTTTCTCGATGAAATGCCCGAATTTGATCGTAAAGTTCTAGACTCGTTACGCGAACCGCTCGAATCTGGCGAGATCATTATCTCTCGAGCGCAAGGTAAAACACGCTTTCCGGCTCGCTTCCAATTAGTTGGAGCCTTGAACCCAAGCCCGACAGGATATTACGAAGGCAATCAAGCGCGCACCAATCCACAAGCTATTTTGCGCTACCTTGGTCGATTATCTGGACCACTGTTAGATCGCTTTGATATGTCTTTAGAAATCCCAGCTTTGCCCAAAGGGACATTAGCAGAAGGTGGTGATCGCGGTGAGCCGACTGCTATCGTAAAAGCGCGTGTGAGCCATGCGCGTAACAATATGCTAAACCGCAGTGGTAAGGTCAATGCACTGCTAGGTAGTCGAGAAATTGAGGCGTTTTGTCCCTTGCACAAGAGTGATGCTGAGTTTCTTGAAACCGCTTTGCACCGTTTAGGACTCTCGATTCGTGCGTATCATCGTATTATCAAAGTGGCGCGAACAATCGCCGATCTGGATGGGGCGGAGCAAATTGAACGAACGCACTTGGCCGAGGCACTTGGGTATCGAGCGATGGACCGTTTACTGAAACAGCTTACGGCGCAAGCGGTATAGACAGCAAAGTGTCATCGCAACAAGTTTTGTAAGCACCTTGTTGCGATGAAGGACGTTAGAAGGTGTAGTTGAGACCAAGCGACAATAGGTACTCTTTCTCCTCATAAAACGTGATATTCGAGTCAGTTTGGCTATAGCCGGCTAAAGAAATGAACGACCAGTCTTGCCAGTCAAATACGTTTTGATATTCGTAGGCCGCAAATAGGCTGATGGTGTCGTCATTTCGTGTTTTAGCAAAAGTTTGGCTAGCGGCTTGATAGTCTTTCCATGCATAACCCGCTGTGAGGGCCAATCGATGGCGGTTGATAAATTTAAACCAGCTAATGTCAAATCCGTACGAATCAAATGACTCCGCTTTACCGTCGGCATCTTGATTGATGTAGGTGAAAGCGGGTTGCAACATAGACGTTTGGTTGAGTGGAATGCGATAGTCGCCTTTGACATAGTAAAGGTTAGCATCGCGAGCAAGTGAGCGGTCTGTCACTTCCTCCTGCTCGATGTCTTTATCAGCATAAGCAAGATCAAGGTTGAAGTTTTTATCAATTAACCCTTTGATCTGAAAGCGATACGCATTGCCGTCAACATCCGTCTCTTTACGTGCGGTTCCTACTTGATAAGGGTTGCGCCAAGTTTCGCCTTTGAGTACCGTCGGCAGATAGGAAACATCGAGCACGGTGCCAGATTGTAGCTCGTGTTGATAGCCCAACTGAAAAGCGAGTGTACCTACCGCGACATCTGAGCGTGTGGTACCGGCGTAAACTTGGTGGTTGAGTCGGCTACCAAAGGTGTATGTCACACTCCCTAGCGGTGCAGCGATAACGGAACTGTCACTATCGGCACGCTTATCGAGAGAATCGATGGTGTTACTATTTTCTGTATTGAAATTGGATTCTGATGATATGAATCCGGCATTCAGCGAAATTTCACCGCCAAAACCTGCGGTTTCAGCGAGTTGAGCCTGAGCAGAACTGACGACAAAGGCCAAAGGCAAGAGAAGTAGCCTTGGTTTCATTCGTTATCTCCTTGTTGTCGAATGAGTGGTGCACATATTGGTTGCGGTAACAAATCTGACCATTCCCACGCATGTTCCAATGTGGCAAAGGCGCAGTATAATTACACGCTGTTTTATTCTTCACACATTATCACTGTTGTTTGACTATCATGTTGGCATATTTGTTATTTTTTTTTAACGCTTCTTTTGTGATTCTCAATTCTGCGGTTTGTTCACTCGCAATTTGTGTTATCGCTGTATTTAAAATATTGCTTCCTGGTGTAAAGCTAAAAGCACTAGCGACCGCTTATGCCAATAAGGTGATGTGGTTATGGGCTACCGTTAATGCGTGCATTCTGGCGGTATCTAACCGTGTTGAGTGGGATGTTCAGGGCGGTGAAGCGCTTAAAAAAGACGGGTGGTATCTGCTGATCAGTAATCATCTCAGTTGGACAGATATTGTTGTGCTTTGCTGCGTGTTTAAAGACCGTATTCCCATGCCGAAGTTTTTCCTCAAGCAACAACTGCTGTATGTGCCTTTCATCGGGATGGCGTGTTGGGCGCTCGATATGCCATTTATGCGTCGCTATTCGCGAGAGTATCTGATCCGCAACCCTCATAAGCGAGGTCAAGATTTAGAAACGACACGTCGCTCGTGCGCTAAATTCAAACACACTCCAACCACAGTGGTTAACTATGTCGAAGGAACCCGATTTACCGAAGAAAAGCAGCGTAAGAGTAAAGCAAACTATCAATATTTGCTGCAACCAAAATCGGGAGGGATTGCGTACACGTTAGCGGCGATGGGGGAACAGTTCGAGAGCATTATCGACGTTACGTTGGCGTACCCAGAAAATACGCATAAACCGTTCAAGGATTTATTGATGGGCCGCATGAGCAAGGTGGTTGTGCGTGTAAATGTGTTACCCGTTGATGAAAGAGTGCTTGGTGATTACTTCAACGATAAGCCCTATAAGCGACAATTTCAGCAATGGTTGGGGGATGTGTGGCAAGAAAAAGATCGGTTACTACAAGAGATTTACAAATAAACAAAAGGGGAGCGACGTGTTCCCCTTTTGATTGATATCGATGTGCTTATTTTAGTGTCAGCAAGTAGTTCACCAGAGAGAAGTACTCATCCATCGTTTTGATGCTTTGTGCTTGAACTAGGTATTTGTTGTTAACGATAACCGCAGGAACGCCGGTTAGACCGCTGTTTTCAAATTGCTTGTCCATACGGCGAACCATTGAATCAACCGCGAAGCCTTTGAATGCAGAATCGAATTTTTTCGCATCTACACCTTCATCAAGGAAGATTTGACGAAGTTCTTCATCATTACGTGGTGCTTTCTTTAGATTGTGGATGCGGTTAAACATCACTGGCACCATTTTGTCTTCCACTTTTAGTGCAACCATCGTTGCGTAGGCTTTGCTCATTGATGGGCCCATGTTGCCACCCATGAAAGAAACGTGGTTTTTTAATAGCTTAGTACCTTCTGGCAACTGCTTTTTCAGTTGCTGGATAACTGGTTCAAAGCTATTACAGTGCGGGCAGTAGAAAGAGAAAAACTCCGTCACAAGAGGTTTTTTTGATGCCTCAAGATCCAATACTTTGTAATGTTCACCTTCTTTGAATTGCGCTGCATGTGCCGACAGGCTTAACATCAGCATAGAAAACAGTGCGAACAGTTTTTTCATCGAAATATCTCCATTTTTGAATTTTTGGCCTGACTTACCATTGAGGCATTAAAGACAGCGGTGCTTCTTCTAAAGCGGCGATCTGCTCTTTAAATGCAAGGACCTGACCTTCCCAGTATTTTGGCTCATTAAACCATGGAAAAGCGAGAGGAAATGCAGGGTCATGCCAACGTTTTGCTAGCCATGCCATATAGTGCACCATTCGTAGACCGCGAAGTGGCTCGATTAGTTTCAATTCTGCAGGATTAAAGTCGCAAAACTCTTGGTAAGCCTCTAAAACAATATCCAACTGCATCAGTTTGTCTTGGCGTTCACCGTTCAGTAGCATCCATAAGTCTTGTACTGCAGGGCCGTTACGAGCGTCATCCAAATCAACAAACATAGGGCCATCTCGCCACAAAATATTGCCTGGGTGGCAATCGCCATGCAAACGAATCATATTGAAGCCTTCTTGCCAGTGGCTTTCAATTGATTTGATCAGCATATCCAAGTCATTGAAGAAGCTGTTCTCCAAGTGCATTGGAATCATATTGGCGTTTTGCAGAATCTCTCTTGGTTGATACAGGTATTCTTGTAAGCCGATCGTAGGGCGATGTTGGAAGGCTTGGCGGCTGCCGACTTTATGGATTCGGCCAAGGAAACGCCCTACACCTTCGAGCTGATCTAAATTGTCAACCTCGTATTGGCGACCACCCACACTATCAAACAGCGCAAAAGCATAGCCTTGATAGTGATGCAGGGTTTCACCGTTGATGCGCACAGGTGGTGCGACGGGGATCTCATTGCCAATCAGCTCTAAAGTAAAGTCGTGCTCCTCTTGGATCTGTTCATTGCTCCAACGTTCAGGACGGTAAAACTTGACGACATAACGACGACGCTCTTCGTCAGTAAATTGATAAACACGGTTTTCGTAGCTATTGAGGGGAAGAAAGCCTGATTCTGCGCGAACGCCGATGCTTTCTAACGCGTACCACATAAAGTCTGGGGTAAGGGCGTCAAAGTTAAACATACTTTGGGACATATAAACAAAAAGGCTCATTACTGAGCCTTTTTCCATTAGTCATCGAAGTTATAGCTTCTTGATAAATCGGCTTTCCACTTCAATGGTGAATTCGTTGCTCTTATCGGTGAGTATAAACTGAATTGTCGTAATCGCAGAGTTTAGCTTGTCAGGATCGGCACCAAGACTCATTGGCTGGTTCAATACCTCACCTGGCTGGACCTGAATTGTCTGCTTACCATACCAGCTTACATCGGATAGCCCTTCAACATCCAACGAGTACTCTTGCACTTGCTGAGTTTTGTTGATCACCTTGAGGGTGTAGGTGTTTTCTACTTCGCCCGAGCTATTAACGCGGAACAGTTGGTTACGGTCGCGAATAACACTCATACCGGCTGGGTCTACCGCTGCAATTTGGGCAAAGAAAAGACCGACCATGACCAGTAGCACAGCTCCATAGCCCAGCAGCTTCGGACGCATGACTTTGGTACTCTTACCCGATAAGCGGTGCTCGGTGGTGTAACTAATTAGGCCCTTCTCGTAGCCCATGCGATCCATGGTGTTGTCACACGCATCAATACAGGCGCCACAGTTGATACATTCATACTGCAAGCCGTCACGAATATCGATACCTGTTGGGCACACCTGCACACACAAGTCACAATCAATACAATCACCCAAACCAAGTTGCTTTGGATCGGCTTTGCGCGGACGTGGGCCACGTTTTTCCCCACGTTTTGCATCGTAGCCAACGATGAAGGTGTCTTTATCAAACATGGCAGACTGGAAGCGCGCGTAAGGACACATGTGAATACACATGATGGAACGCATCCAACCAGCATTACCATAAGTACAAATGGCAAAGAACATTACCCAAAAGACGGGCCAGAAGTTGGCGTTAAAGGTGAAAAAGTCGATAACCAATTGCTTCATTGGCACGAAGTAGCCAACAAAAGTAAAACCAGTGGCGAGTGCAATGGCAAACCAAGCTATATGTTTGACGGTTTTACGCATCGCTAAATTCGCCGTCAGCTTATTGGAGTCTTGTTTACGGCGTTTATTGGCACTACCTTCGAGCTTCTCTTCAAACCAGATATACATGAAGGTCCAGACGGTTTGTGGGCAGAGATAGCCACACCAAACTCGACCTAAGAAGGTGGTAATAAAGAACAACCCAAACGCCGCGATCACAAACAGCAAGGCGAGTAGGGTAAGATCTTGTGGGTACAACGTGGTACCGAAAAAGTTGAACTGCTGGTTGCCAATATCGAGCAAGATCGCTTGACGTTCACCGTAAGGGATCCACGGTATCAAAGCGAAGAGAAGCAGTAAGAACCAACCACCGTAACGACGCAGTTTCTGGTAAGTCCCTTTGCTTTCGCGTACATAGATGCGATTACTTGGGTTGAACCGATCCCCGTTTCCTTTATGGGTTTTGGGATTATAGGTTTTAGGAGTCACATCTTTGATATCGATCTTGTCCTGACTCATGCACTCATCCTTCTTAGGCTTTTATAATGTACGGCGTCATTTCTATTGATGTCGCTCGATGACATTGCTGCTCGTTCCGTCATAAAGATGACCGAACATAATTATTTTAGTAAATACTGATGAACGGCGATTATACAATCAATAACAATTCCGTTTCTTTAACGCAGTCAATGTTTAACAACAAAAATCAGTACAGTTAACCTGATAATTGGCTGAACAGTTATAACCAATTGTGGGACTAAAAACTTTGGTTATAAAAAAGCGACTCACAGAGAGAGTCGCTTAAAGAATACTGGCTGTTGAGCTGGTTATTTGATGATGCCACGAGCGCGTAGGATCGCCGTTTTAAAATCGTCCTCTTGGTCTTTTTTGAGTCCAGGGATCATTTCATCTTTGCTGCTATTACGCATTTTAAGGTGGTAGATCAGTACATCGTCGGTCAGATCTTCTAGCTTTCCTTTATAGCCTGCTTCTTTTGCCAGCTTAACGATGAACTGCAAGAGGTTCAGCTCTTGATCTTTATGCCATTCAGGCTCTAGTAGCTCAAGCAGCTCTTCAATGCGATGACACTTCATTTCTTTCTCCACAGAATTTATAGGTGTAATTAGCAGTAAAGGTACCAAATTGCTTTGCTAAGACCAAATAGGAAAAACGATCTCTTTCACCGTGGTTTGTTCTAAGTCTTTGAAGTTTATGAGTAGCGCGCAAAGAAAAAAGCGCAGCTGGCGCCGCGCTTTTGATTAAGCTGCTTTGATAACTTTGGCCGGAACACTCGACATCATTGCTGTCTTCTCAACCAATGTCATTGCTGGCGCAACTTGCTTTGCCTTTGGTGCAGTAGTAAAGCCACTGCGGCGGCGCATTGCACTAGTATTAGTGTGTGCGAACCTGACTGTTGTTGGGCGCATTAATTTACCTAACTGTCAGGCATATCCATTGCCGATGTAATGGCCTGAATCATTATGAGCTAGGCTCCAACAAGATTGAAGAATCACTCTTCTGGCTCTCGCCAATCCAGTTAATGAGTCAGGAATACCGATATGCATGCATATCAAGTGTAAGATTAGCATCCTTGTAATAATTGGTCGATAGTTGAGCAATTGAATTGTTTAGATTTTGTCATTTTGTCGCAATGTTCGAGGCAATTTTTGTTTGATCCCACGATCAGCAGTAGTAGTATGAGATCTCGATGAAGGAGGTGC
The DNA here is from genome assembly GCF_033338835.1 of Vibrio sp. Vb0888. Lineage (NCBI taxonomy): Bacteria > Pseudomonadati > Pseudomonadota > Gammaproteobacteria > Vibrionales > Vibrionaceae > Vibrio > Vibrio sp. Vb0888. The sequence goes on along the minus strand of NZ_JAWOTL010000016.1, from coordinate 16,721 downwards.
CTATGTCATTTTTGAAGAAGACACTTGCCAGTTTTGGGATTGGGAGCGCGAAGGTCGACTCAATCTTAAACCAAGACGTGCTATACCCAGGTCAAAGTGTGGATGTGTCTATCCATGTATATGGTGGTGCGACTGAACAAGCGATCGACAACATTGATTTAAAACTCTGTTGCCGCTACATCGCCGAAGCCCCTGATGACCGTGGTGCGCGAGAAGGATACAGCATGCGCCGAGTACCTCAAACTCATGTGCTTGCTAAGTGGAGTCTCCCTTACGCATTTACCATCCATTCCGGCGAAGAGCGTACCTTCGATGTTAAGCTCGATGTGCCTGGGAACACGCCTATCACCATTGGTGATGCCAAAGTATGGTTAGAAACCGGCTTAGACGTTGCCGCTGCTTTGGATCCGACTGATAAAGACATCCTCACCGTTCGACCTGATCCACTGATGGATGCGGTACTATCTGCATTTGAAGCGCAAGGTTTACGAATTCGCCAGGTGGAATGCGAGGAAGTGAAAGGATTCGATCTACCATTTGTGCAAGAGTTTGAACTGGTGCCAACCGACGGACCTTACCACGGCGTGTGGCGCGAATTAGAATTTGTTGCCCACCGCAGTGAGCAAGAGCTCAAGTTATGGTTTGAAGTTGACCGCACACGTAAGGGGCAAGGTGGCATGCTCGCGAGCTTACTGGGTAGTGGCAAACTCAAGCGAGAGCTGACCATTCCTGCCACGACTAAGCCAGATCAAGTTGGCGAACTGGTACTCAATTATCTCGATCAAACTACTGCCGTTCATGAGTCTTAATTTAAGCTTACACGTGTAAGCCTAATGTGCCATACTAGAGCAAATTTCAAACTCTAGTATAGGCGCATTGATGTCCGAGCTGCAGAAACCTCAATACAGTCAACGTGAAGAACTGGCCAATACCATCACCCACGGTATAGGGATGATTTTTGGTATTGTTGGCTTGATACTGCTGTTAGTTAAAGCCATAGACCATCAAGCTGACACTTTAACGCTTACCAGTATGGCGATTTATGGTGCGAGTATTATCGTGCTATTTTTGGCCTCGACGCTCTATCATGCGATCCCTTATCCCAAAGCGAAACGTTGGCTAAAAACCTTCGACCACTGTGCTATTTATCTTTTGATAGCAGGCAGCTATACCCCTTTCTTGTTAGTCAGCTTAAGAACACCTCTAGCATTTGGGTTGATGATCGTTATTTGGAGCATTGCGTTGATCGGCATCATCATGAAAGTTGCGTTCGTCTATCGATTTAAAAAGCTTTCTTTGATGACGTATTTGGTGATGGGATGGTTATCGTTGATTGTGATTTATCAATTAGCTATTAACTTGGATGTCGGCGGACTTACACTGCTTGCTGCTGGTGGAATTGTGTATTCACTAGGGGTAATTTTCTACGTCGCGAAGCGCATTCCCTTTAACCATGCGATTTGGCACGGCTTTGTTTTGGCTGGCTGCGTGTGCCATTTCTTTGCGATTTATTACTTTGTTGAGCCTATCTAGCCGATAGGCTCAACAAAGAATATTAAACACGTATTAGCGAGTTTTTACCTCTAGCACTTTGGCAGAAAACTGGTATTGCTGTGATTGCGGTACAGCCAATTTAATGCTCTTACCTTGTTCCGCTTGCTGTGGTCGCAGGTAGGTATCCGCCATGCGCTTGATGGATTGCCAAACCGTCACGTTTTCTTTTGCCAGTTGCTGACCAGACATATCAAACACTTGCACCTCAACTTCCACTTGAATGACAGATTGAGAGCTTTGGTTAGTGATTGATGTAGGTAAAATAAGCTCACCGCTTTGATAGCTTGCTGAACCAATCAATACATCCACACCTGAATCTGATAGCTGCATGGTTGGCTTTTTGGCGTTTACCACCACGGTCGTGCCAACGGTTTTCGTTACCACTGGAATTGTCGCAATCGCAGGAGCTGCGATTGTTTCAACTACGCTTGCTGTTGTTTGTGTCTCCGTCGCTTGCTGCGCCGGTTTTTTCATGACGTATTCCCAGGTAAAGTCATCGTTCAACTTCACTTCTCGACCATCGGCTAAAGTGATGACCTCGGCGGCGTATGTGGATGAGGCGGCAAGTAGGGTCGCCAGAGTAATCCATGTTTTCATTGTTATACCTTTTAATTAGAGTCTGCTTAGCGGCGCCAAAACGCAGGAAAGAACAGTACAAGAATAGTCAGAATTTCCAAGCGGCCCATTAACATCCCAAAGCTTAAGAGCCATTTGGCAGTATCGGGCAGAGGCGCGAAGTTGCCTGTTGGGCCAATCACACTGCCCATACCAGGGCCAACATTGGCAACGGCGGTGATTGAGCCAGAAATACTGGTCACAGGGTCGAGGCCTAGTGCACTTAAACAACCGGCGATAAAGATAATAGTGATAAAAAACATCAAGCCAAATGCCACCACTGAGCGAACAATATCATCATTCACCGGTCGCTGGTTATAACGCTGTACAAACACTCCTGAAGGGTGAATCAACTTCATCATTTGTTTGTTTAGCAGCGTCATTGCAATTTGGAAGCGGAAGATTTTGATCCCGCCAGACGTTGAGCCTGAGCATGCCCCCGCCATCATTAAGAATGCGAAAAGAGTGGTGGGTAATGCGCCCCATGCGGTGAAGTCTTCTAAGCCAAAGCCAGTTGTGGTGACGACAGAGACAATATTAAACATCGACACTCGCAGGGCATCCAAAATGGTGTACCCATCTCGAATCACTAGCCAAGCTGAAATCACTAAGCTTGAGAATACGAACAGGTACGCAAATCCTCTAACTTGAGCGTCGTTAACCAACACATCAATACGGCGTTTACGTAATGCGGCGATAAAGAGCAAAAACGGCAAACCACCTAAGAACATAAAAGTAGTGGCCACCCAATGTGCGCCATTAGAGAAGTGGTTCATTGACCCATCAGATGTAGAGTATCCACCCGTCGATAGCGTAGTAAAGGCATGGTTGATTGCTTCGAACAGGTTCATGCCGGTGACCAAGTAGCCCAAAATACATAAGCCTGTTAGCATCAAATAAACCGCTACGATGTTTTTGGCGACCGTTTTCGCTCTTGGACTACTTTTATCCGACCAATCTGATGATTCGGTTTGGAATAGCTTCATACCACCGACATTCAGCATAGGTAACACTGCTACCGCCATCACGATAAAACCAATGCCACCAAGCCACTGTAAAATAGAGCGCCACAGCAAGATGCTCGGCGCCATGTTGTCTAGGCCACTGAGCACCGTTGAGCCCGTCGTGGTGATACCCGACATCGTTTCGAAGTAGGCGTCGGTGAAGCTGATGTGGTTGATAAACACAAATGGCAAGGCGGCAAACGCACTCGCGATGGTCCAAACCAAACTGGTGATGAGGAACATATCGCGTACGCTGAGTTTGAACTTGGCGGTTCGACCTATCGTTAGGCAGATGAAGGCGGCAAGGTGCGTGATCACAACGGCTTGGGCGAAATCGAGGAATCCCCCCGTACCGGTAAAGAAAGCGACCAAAGTCGGCACGTACATAAACAGGGCCAGTTTGGATAAAACCAGCCCGATAACAAACAGTACGGGACGTAAGTTGACCATAGGAAAATCCTAGAGGAAAAATGGACTCGGTTGGAATAGCGCTTCGACGTCTGATACGTATTTTTTGTTGACCAGGAACATCACCACATGATCATCCTGCTCGATGACCGTACGGTCGTGGGCAATAAGAACTTCTTCGCCACGAACGATAGCACCAATGGTGGTCCCAGGTGGAAGCTTTATATCTCCAATCGCACGTCCAACCACTTTAGATGTACTTTCATCACCGTGAGCGACGGCTTCAATCGCTTCCGCAGCGCCGCGGCGAAGTGAGGATACGTTTACGATATCAGCGCGACGAACGTGCGTTAGCAAGGCTGAAATAGTGGCTTGCTGAGGTGAGATTGCTACATCAATTACGCCGCCTTGTACCAGGTCTACATAAGCGCCACGTTGGATCAGCACCATCACTTTTTTAGCGCCCATGCGTTTTGCCAACATTGCAGACATGATGTTGGTTTCATCTTCGTTGGTCAGCGCGATGAAGACGTCGACTTGGTCGATGTTCTCTTCCGAGAGAAGCTCTTGGTCTGCCGCATCACCGCAGAACACGATGGTGTTTTCTAGTTGCTCAGAGAGCTTTTCTGCACGCTGGTAGTTACGCTCAATCAGCTTCACGCTGTAAGTTTGCTCTAGGCGTTTTGCCAAGCTTGCGCCGATGTTACCCCCGCCAACAATCATGATGCGGCGGTACGGTTTTTCTAGGCGCTGAAGCTCACTCATCACTGAGCGAATATGATTACTTGCTGCAACGAAGAACACTTCATCGTCGGCTTCAATAATCGTGGTGCCTTGTGGGCGAATCGGGCGACCCTGGCGGAAAATAGCTGCCACACGGGTATCAATGTGCGGCATGTGCTCACGCAAAGCAGATAGCGCATTACCCACCAACGGGCCACCATAGTAGGCTTTCACCGCCACTAGGCTGACTTTCTGTTCAGCAAAGCTCACCACTTGCAGCGCGCCTGGGTATTGGATCAGACGTTCGATGTAGCTCGTAACGAGTTCTTCTGGTGCGATAAGGTGATCAACAGGAATAGCGCCAGATTTAAACAGGGCTTCTTTTTCTGCCAAGTATTCTGGAGAGCGAATACGCGCAACGCGGTTTGGGGTATTGAATAGAGTGAACGCGACCTGACAGGCGGCCATGTTGGTTTCATCAGTGTTGGTTACTGCGACGAGCATATCGGCGTCTTGCGCGCCAGCTTCGTGTAGCACGTCTGGATGGCTCGCATGGCCATTGACCACACGTAGGTCGTATTTGTCCTGCAATTCACGCAGTCGGTCGGCATTATTGTCGACGATGGTGATGTCGTTGTTTTCACCCACTAGGTTTTCTGCCAGTGTGCCGCCAACCTGACCTGCACCAAGAATAATGATCTTCATACTCTTTTCTCGTATCTGAAAAAGGCGATTGAAATCACTTCAATCGCCCTATTTAGCATGCTGTTACGCGTGTGTTTTAGTTAGCACTGCGTAGTAGAAACCATCCATATCTTCTTCGCCTGGTAGAATTTGACGACCAGGCTGGTCGGGATCAGAATCCAGCAGTTGCGCATCCGCGGTACGTGCTAAAAACGCTTTTACTTGCTCCACGTTTTCTTGCGGTGTGATTGAACAAGTCGCGTAAACCATTGTGCCGCCGGGTTTCAGTTGCGTCCACATGGCATCAAAAATTTCACTCTGTAGCTCTGCTAATGCGGCGATGTCGTCTGCACGACGTAGCCATTTGATGTCTGGGTGACGACGAATCACGCCAGTCGCAGAACATGGGGCATCCAGCAAAATGCGATCAAATTGCTCGCCTTGCCACCATTCTTGTGGATTACGCGCATCACCGCAAACCACTTTTGCCTGAAGGTTGAGACGCTTCAGGTTTTCATGCACACGTTTCAGGCGTGTGTCGTCGCAGTCAATCGCGACCACTTCACTGCCCGACGTGCGCTCTAGAATATGCGCAGTCTTGCCACCTGGCGCAGCACAGCAATCTAAAATCAGTTCGCCGTCTTGTGGTTTTAGGTAGTTGATCGAGAGCTGCGCCGCCGCATCTTGGACCGAAACCCAACCTTTTTCAAAACCAGGTAGCTTCATCACATCACATGGTGCGGCCAATTTTATGGCGTCCATTGCTTCTGTGTGTGGCGTGCTATCAATGTTTTCATTTTTGAGCAGCGCAAGGTATTCATCACGAGTGTGGTGTTGATGGTTCACACGCAGCCACATTGGTGCTTTTTGGTTGTTCGCATCAACAATGCTTTCCCATTGCTGTGGGTAGGCCTCTTGCAGCAGTTTTAGTAACCAGCTTGGGTGACCGTACTTGCCAGCGTTGTTGCTGACGGCCATTTGGTCGAGTTCTTCTTGGTTGCGCTGGTAGTTACGCAATACCGCGTTAATCAAACCACGCAGACGAGGACCTTTCAGCTCTTTAGTGCCTTCAACCGTTTCACCGACTGCTGCGTGCGCAGGAATACGCATGAAGCTCAGTTGGTAAATACCAACCAGAATTAGGTGATGGAATACACGTTGTTTGCCTTTGAGCGGCTTATCCATCAACTGGTTTGCGATCATTTCTAGGCGAGGGAGGTAACGTAGCGCACCGTAACAGATCTCTTGTAACAGAGCGTGGTCACGAGGTCGTACCGTTTGTTGAGCCGCTGGAAGAGCGCTTGAAAGTGAGTGGCCCTTGTCGACGACAAGATACAGGACGTTAGCAGCCGCAGCGCGAACATTCATGATGAGTACCTTAAAGTAAAGGAGGGCATCTCTGCCCTCTAAAAGTTCGTATAATCGGGGATAATAACCCCTAGTATGGCTTAAACCAGCAGAGTGCCAACTTCAAACCAAGCCGCACGCGAATTCAGAATATCCTGAACTGACATGGCTTTTTTGCCAGGAACTTGCAGTTGCTCTAGCACCAGTACGCCGTTGCCTGTCGCAACATAAATACCGGTTTTATCTGCTTGTACGATGGTGCCGGCTGGCTTGTCACTGGTTTGCTCTGCCACACGGCTTTGCCATACTTTGATGCTGTTTTCTGCCGCCTCAAAGTGGCTCATTGGCCATGGGTTAAATGCACGAACGCAGCGCTCAATGTGCGCCGCATCGTCGTTCCAGTTGATGCGTGCTTCTTCTTTGCTGAGCTTTTTCGCATAGTTCGCTAGCTCATCGTCTTGCTTCACTGGCACTGCTTTACCCGCAGCAATGTCTACTAGGCAGTCAATCAGGGCTTCTGGACCAAGCTCAGCCAATTTTTCGTACATTGAAGCGCTGGTATCTGTCGCTTCGATTGGCAGAGTTGCAATCTTCAGCATATCACCAGTGTCGAGACCGATGTCCATCTGCATGATGGTCACGCCAGTTTCTGCATCGCCCGCCCAAATAGAGCGTTGGATTGGAGCCGCACCACGCCAACGAGGTAGGATAGAACCATGTACGTTGATACAACCCAGTTTAGGTGTATCAAGAACCGCTTGTGGCAGCAGCATACCGTACGCCACGACAACCATGAGGTCGGCGTTCAGATCGGCAAGTTCTTGTTTCGCTTCGTCGGACTTAAAGCTTTCAGGTTGGTAAACCGGGATATTGTGTTCTAGCGCCAGTTGTTTTACCGGTGGCGCAGCCAATTTTTTGCCACGACCCGCTGGACGATCTGGGTTTGTGTAAACCGCGATGACTTCATGCTCCGAAGACAACAACGCCGCCAAGTGACGGGCGGCGAAATCCGGAGTACCTGCAAAGACAATTCGTAAAGACTGACTCAAGGTAGACTTCCTTCTAATTGGTATGGTTCGAGATTAAGCGTTTTGCTGCTTCTCGTTAAAGCGTTTGATTTTTGCTAGCTTGTCCTGAATGCGTTTGCGTTTCAGTGGCGATAGGTAATCCACGAACAGCTTACCTTGTAAGTGATCAAGCTCGTGTTGAACACAAATCGCTAGCAGGTCGTCGGCTTCAAAGGTGAACTCTTTGCCATCACGATCCAGTGCTTTAACGGTAACTTCTGCAGCGCGAGGCACAAGTGCGCGCGCACCTGGTACCGACAGACAGCCTTCTTCGATGCCATCTTCGCCACGCTTTTCCAGAATCTCAGGGTTGATTAGCACCATCGGCTCATCGCGAGTTTCTGAAATATCAATCACTACGATACGTTTGTGGATATCAACCTGCGTTGCAGCAAGGCCAATACCTTCTTCGTCGTACATGGTTTCAATCATGTCATCGACGATTTTTTGAATCTCAGGTGTCACCGCTTCAACAGGCTTTGCGACTGTGCGCAGGCGATCATCCGGGAATGTTAATACTTGTAATACAGACATATTCACTCGAAATATTGAACTGTGCCGAAACAGCACAAACCTTGTTGGCTCAATTCTAGACATTTTATAGCCTAAATGACAGCATCCTTGCACCAATTTCCATTCTGGTTCCTGCTTAATAGACCAAGGACGAGGGTCATGAATCGAATTTTCCGCAACGTTGCCAGTGTTACGTTGCCGTTACTTTTCTCTTTCAACGCTGTAGCAAATGTGGATGCGAACCCACTGACTGTTAAAGATGATGCGCCACAAACATATGTAGTTGTGAAGGGCGATACGCTATGGGATATTTCGGCCATGTACTTGGATAGCCCGTGGTTGTGGCCTCGTTTATGGCAAGTAAACCCGGAAATCGATAACCCTCATTTAATTTATCCCGGAGACAAGCTGTCTTTGGTATGGATTAACGGTCAGCCCGTGTTGAGCCTAAAACCGGTTAAGAAGCTGAGCCCGAAAGCTCGCATCACAGAAAAGAAAGCCGTACCAACGGTCGCGGAAGGTTTGGTGATGCCTTACCTCAAATCGGATCGGTTGCTAGATAAAGATTCGTTGAACAATGCTGCAAAAGTGATGGGTAGCAGCAAAGGCAGTAAGTATCTGACTACAGAAGATGTGCTGTATATCAATGGCAATCAGACCGCGACAGGTTGGGCTATTTACCGACCAGTAGCTACCTTTTCGCGTGACGATGTGTCCGAAGAGATTACCGCGCTGCGTTTGATTGCCAAAGGCGAGCTCGTTGAAGCTTCGAGTGATTATTCAGGTTTGAAGCTTACATCGCAAATGCAAGAAATCCTACGTAACGATATCGCGTTGCCAAATCAATCGGTTGAGAATACTGACTTCACGACTACGTTCTATCCGCTGCCGTCGCCACAAGGCAGTTCTGCAAAGTTGCTAGGTAATATCGAAGGTATTCGCTTTAGTTCAACTAACCAAGTCGTGGTGATTGATAAAGGCACGTCAGATAATCTCAAGCAAGGCAGTGTGTTTGATTTAAAAGAAGACGCGCACCCAGTTTACAAAGACGGCGATGAGTTCAAGAAAGAGTTTGGCGTGCTTGATAAGAAAATCACTTTGCCTCAAAGCAAAGTTGGTGAGTTGCTGGTCATTCGTCCTTATGAGTACTTTAGCTTGGCACTGATCACTAACAGTAAGAAACCCATTAACCAAGATATTTCGGTGGTGTCACCGTTGGCGGACGAATTAACCATCGATGAATCGACGAAATAACGATGATCTCGCTGCCTGGTTAAAACTGAGTTGTTTGCCAGGCATTGGCGGCGTCAAAATGAATAAGCTACTGGCAAGAGACACGCCACGTAACATCGTAAACTTCTCTCCTGAACAGCTACAACAACTTGGGTTAACAACTAAGCAAATTCAAGCTTGGGCTTCAACAGATAAAGAAGTCGATGCTTGTTTAAGCTGGCTTGAAGCTTCTACAAATCATCATATCCTGACACTGACTGACCCGCATTATCCACCTCAACTCAAACAAATCGTTGCGCCGCCACCTCTGCTTTTTGTGCAAGGAAGTTCTACTTGTCTCTCTCAGCCACAAATCGCGATGGTTGGCAGTCGAAATGCGAGTATTGATGGATTACAGCATGCACGTCAGTTTGCTGCAGAGTTTGTTCAGCACGATTTTATTGTCACCAGTGGTCTCGCTTTAGGCATTGATGGTCATGCGCATGATGGTGCGTTGCAAGCGGGTGGTAAGACGATTGCGGTGCTAGGATCTGGCTTAGCAAATATTTATCCGGCACGTCATCGTGGTTTAGCGCAACGTGTTATTGAACATGGGGCTTTGGTGTCTGAGTTTCGGCCTAATGCCAAGCCGCGCCCAGAAAACTTCCCGCGTCGTAATCGTATTATTAGTGGATTATCGCTTGGTGTACTGGTCGTCGAGGCGGCGAAAAAGAGCGGCTCGTTAATTACAGCTCGTTACGCGCTTGAGCAAGGTCGAGAAGTATTTGCGCTGCCAGCGTCAATTAATGCCCCCAATGCCTGCGGTGGAAACCAGTTGATACGTCATGGCGCTTGCCTCGTAGAAAAGACGAAAGATGTCTTAGATGAAATACAGTCCTTGCTTGATTGGTCTATTAATCAGAGTACCGATTTATTTTCTACGTTAAATGATGAAGAAGAATTGCCATTTCCTCAGCTGTTAGCTAACGTAGGAAGTGAAGCTACACCGGTTGATATTCTTGCAAACAGGACCAATATACCTGTCCAAGAAGTCATGATGCAGCTCTTAGAGTTAGAACTCTCTGGGCATGTCGTTGCGGTTTCAGGTGGCTATATTCGAAAGGGGAGGGGCTAGCTATGATGATGGATATACTGATGTATCTATTCGAAACCTACATCCATAGCGATGCAGAGTTACAGGTCGAACAAGACGAGTTGGAAGAAGAGTTGCTTCGTGCAGGCTTCCAACAAAAAGATATCTACAAAGCCCTTGTCTGGTTAGAAGAGCTTGCCGCATTGCAGCAAAGTGACACCTCTTCTGCAATCTCGACTTGCATGGCTTCGTCATCAACTCGTATCTACACAGCGAAAGAGATGCAGCGTTTAGATTTGGAATGCCGAGGATTTCTATTGTTTCTCGAGCAAATCAATGTGTTAACCACAGAAACTCGCGAAATGGTGATTGACCGAGTGATGGGATTAGAAACGAGTGAGTTTGAGCTTGAAGACCTCAAATGGATCATTCTGATGGTGCTGTTTAATGTGCCTGGCAACGAAAACGCTTACACGCTAATGGAAGAGCTGTTGTACACCAAGGAACAAGGGATTCTTCACTAACCATCTGGGCAAGTTCGAGTTTAACTAGAATAAACGCGAGCTTGTCTTTTTGTGTGTTTTTCACGAAACGGTAAGTATGAGTAGTAAAATCGACAACACCCTTTTCTCTGCCCATGAACACGCTTTGGAGCACGAGCCGTGTCCAAAATGTGGTGGTGAGCTGACCCTCAAACATGGCAAACACGGTCCCTTTCTTGGCTGTAGCCACTACCCAAGCTGTGATTACATCAAAGCCCTGCACAACAATGATGGACACATCGTGAAAGAGTTGGGTGTGCCTTGTCCTGAGTGTGGCAATGAGTTGGTACTCCGCCAAGGGCGCTACGGCATGTTTGTTGGTTGCAGTAACTATCCGGCGTGCCATCATATTGAGTCGATTAATCAACCAGAGCCAGAAAAACAGTCGCAAGAGCATCAAGCGTGTCCTGAATGCGGTAAAGGTCATTTAGTTGAACGTAAGACGCGTTTTGGTAAAACCTTCTACGCATGTGACAACTACCCTAAATGCAAATTTGCTGTGAACCTTGCTCCGGTCAAGGGGCGATGCGAAGAGTGTGGTTTTACTCTGTTGGTGGAGAAGAAACTTGCCAGTGGTGTGAAATTGCAATGTGCCAACCGTAAGTGCCAGCACACCCAACAAGGGTAAATACATCAAAGGAATTAAAAAGGGTCGCATCGTGCGACCCTTTTTTTATTTTTTTGCTGCCAAACGTTAGTGTTGAGGCTGTTTAGCGAACGCTTGCACGGCTGGGAAAGCTATTGGGTCTAAGATGTCTGCCAGAGCGCACAACCTACGGTGCAATTCTCCTGGGTAGTCGCCACACACGTTGATGTGTCCCATCTTGCGACCTGCACGTTTCTCTTTGCCATACCAATGAAGGTGGCAACCATCCATTGATAACAATGCTTCTGGTAGTGTGTCTTCACCAAGAATATTGATCATTGAGGTTTCACGAACTAATTTCGTACTGCCTAATGGTAAGCCGCACACTGCGCGCAGATGATTTTCAAACTGACACGTTTCTGCACCTTGCTGTGTCCAGTGACCAGAGTTGTGCACGCGTGGAGCAATCTCATTCACTAAAAGTGCCCCATCGACATCAAAGAACTCAAGCGCTAATACGCCAACGTAATCTAGGTTATCTGCGACTGCCGTGAACATTTGCTTTGCTTGTTCCTGTAACCCTGGCGCATCAAGCGCAGTAGAAAGACTCAATACACCGTTGGTGTGGACGTTCTCTGCAAGAGGATACACTTCCACACTGCCATCTTTGCTTCGAGCACCAACCAGTGATACTTCGCGGTTAAAAGGAACAAACTCTTCAGCAACAATCGCTTGAGTTGGTGTTGCCGCGATGCACTCTGCCATCTCAGTCCAAATGTCGTCGACTTGAGAAGCTTCTTTTAAGCGCCATTGGCCTTTACCATCGTAACCACCTAATGCACTTTTCAGAACCATTGGCATACCAACGTGTTCAATTGCGCGGTCAAAGTCTTCACGAGTTTCAATGACGTAGTATTTCGCGTTGCGCACGCCAGCATCATCAAGCAGTGCTTTTTCAATACGGCGATCACCACCTGCTTTGATGGCTTGCGTACTTGGTAGGAACTTGCCGCTCGCTTCGCAAACCTTGAGCACGTCATGTGGAATATGCTCGAACTCGGCAGTAATCACATCAACTTGCGTAATCGCATTTTCCAAGCCATGGCCAAGTACCTGTTGAGTTAAAGGGTGAACGACATCACCGCTGCTGACATCGTAAGCTGAAATTTGAATATTCAGTGGCGCACCAGCCAGAGACATCATACGAGCCAACTGACCCGCACCAAGAACCAGTACATGCATCTGATTAATCCTCTGCAGGGTTTGGATTTGCGAGAACTGTTTCCGTTTGCTCATTACGGAATGCTTCTACCTTCGCCATGATGTTTTCATCATGAGTGCCTAGGATTTGCGCTGCTAGGATACCGGCGTTTGCTGCGCCCGCTTCGCCAATCGCCAATGTACCAACCGCAATTCCCTTTGGCATCTGTACAATAGAAAGCAGTGAATCCATACCTTTCAGTGCACGAGACTGAACGGGAACCCCAAGCACTGGCAAACTAGTAAACGCCGCCGCCATACCTGGTAGGTGGGCTGCACCACCTGCGCCTGCGATGATAACTTTGATGCCGCGTTCTTTTGCGCCACTAGCGTAGTCAGCCAGTAATTGAGGAGTTCGGTGTGCTGACACGACTTTTGTTTCGTAAGGCACGCCAAATTGGTCTAGCATGTCCGCTGCTAGTTTCATGGTTGGCCAATCGGATTTAGAACCCATGATGATACCGACTTTCATCTCAAACTCCTTTAAGCTGCAAAAATTAGGTGAGCTATAAATTTGTGCGCATTATACGGGGATTTTTATCTCAAGCAAACGTTTGCGTTTTGTTGTTGGCGCTATTGATACATTTTATAAAAAAATTGCTTTAGTGTCTGAGAATGAATATTTGTACACTTAGTGAAAACAACACAGTCAAACAAATAGGAAGTAATCGGTGGATAACTTTGAACAAGTGCTCAACGCACTCAAGCAAGGCGAAGTGATTGCCTATCCAACAGAAGGGGTTTTTGGTGTCGGATGTGATCCAGATAACCCAGAAGCAATTCAAAAGCTATTAGAGCTCAAGCAGCGTCCGGTAGAAAAAGGGCTGATTCTCATCGCGGCAAGTTATGATCAGCTCTTGCCTTATATTGATGAATCTCAGTTGACTGAAGAACAATTACAGACTGTTCATGCCACTTGGCCAGGCCCATACACTTGGATCATGCCAGCGAGCGATAAAGTATCCAACTGGGTTTCAGGGCAGTTTGATTCAATTGCGGTTCGTGTGACTGATCATCCTTTGGTGCAAAAAATGTGTAATGCATTCGGAAAGCCGTTAACCTCTACCAGCGCGAATCTTTCCGGCTTACCACCGTGTATGACCACGGAAGAAGTCGAAGAGCAGTTGGGTGATAAGCTGGTCGCCATTCTTCGTGGCGAGACCAGCGGTCGTGATAAACCCAGCGAGATTCGTGACGCCAAAACTTCACAAATATTAAGACAGGGTTAACCCTGCTAACCAGCCATCATTAGGTTTCACGTAATAGGTAATAACGTATGTCAGCGATCGATAAGCACGCCGTAAAGCAGTTCTTGATGTCACTTCAGGACTCCATTTGTCAGCAGTTAGAACAAGAAGATGGAAAGGCCGTCTTTGTCGAGGATGCATGGCATCGTGAACCGGGCGAACGTCTTGGTGGCGGTGGGCGCTCACGTGTTATGCGTGATGGCCTTGTTTTCGAGCAGGGAGGCGTGAACTTCTCGCATGTGGAAGGGAAAGAAATGCCAGCATCTGCGACAGCGCATCGTCCAGAGCTAGCGGGTCGTCGTTTTGAAGCGATGGGTGTTTCTTTGGTTATTCACCCTAAAAACCCTTATGTACCGACTTCACACGCCAATGTTCGCTTCTTTATTGCAGAAAAAGATGGCGAAGACCCAATTTGGTGGTTTGGTGGTGGTTTTGACCTAACGCCGTTCTATCCATTTGAAGAAGATTGCCAATCATGGCACGATACTGCAAAACTGCTTTGTGCGCCATTTGGTGACGATGTTTACCAAGAGCATAAAGCATGGTGTGACAAATACTTCTTCCTACCACATCGTAATGAAACTCGCGGTGTTGGCGGTTTGTTCTTTGATGATCTAAACCAGTGGGAATTTGATAAGTGTTTTGCTTACATCAAAGCAGTCGGTGAAGGCTATTGCCAGGCTTACTTGCCGATCGTTTCTCGTCGTAAAGAGTTCAAGTATGGTGAGCGTGAGCGTGAATTCCAACTATATCGTCGCGGCCGTTACGTAGAGTTCAACTTAGTGTATGACCGTGGCACCTTATTTGGTTTACAAAGTGGTGGGCGTACTGAGTCGATTCTGATGTCAATGCCGCCGCTCGCTCGCTGGGAGTACTGCTACGAGCCAGAAGCGGGATCGCCAGAAGCTGAACTTTACGAGCGATACCTAACGCCCCGAGAGTGGTAAGCACGGAATCTCCTTTTCTATATAGATAGATAGTGATAGGGTCATCTGTAATCAGGTGGCCCTGTTTTCTCTATATCTAAGTAAGGAGCAAAGGTAAGGAAATGACCCAGCAAATCGATCGCTATGCCGTGTTTGGTAATCCTATCGGACACAGTAAGTCGCCATTCATTCACACCTTGTTTGCTCGTCAAACTAATCAATCTTTGGTGTACACCGCAGAAAGTGCACCTGTTGATGGTTTTATTGACGCGGCGAAGGTGTTTTTTGCTGAAGGTGGCAAGGGGTGCAACATCACTATGCCATTTAAAGAAGATGCTTATCAATTTGCTAGTCGATTGACAGAACGGGCTCAGTTAGCAGGCGCGGTAAATACCCTCAAGAAGTTAGACGATGGTGAAATCATCGGTGACAACACTGATGGTGCAGGTTTAGTGCAAGATCTGCTTCAGCATCAGGTTGTATTGGAAGGCGCGCGAATCCTAATTATTGGCGCTGGTGGTGCAGCTCGTGGTGTTATTAAGCCACTACTTGATCAAAAGCCGACCTCTTTAACCATTACCAACCGTACCTTTAGTAAAGCACAGGAGCTTGCAGAGCTGTTTGTCTCTCACGGTCCTATCCTCGCCAAAGAGATAGCAAGTATTGATGAAGAGTATGATGTCATCATTAACTCCACATCCGCTTCTCTTAGTGGTGAACTGCCGACTATTTCATCCTCCATCTTTGCCGCTAACAGTACAAGCTATGACATGATTTATGGCAAAGGGGTGACGAGCTTTAACTTATGGGCAAAAGAGAATGGTGCCGCTCATGCGTATGACGGTCTTGGAATGTTAGTTGGGCAGGCTGCGGAAAGCTTTATGCTCTGGCGTGGCTTACGTCCTGGTGCCAAACAAATTCTCAGAGAACTAAGAAAGAACCTTGAAGGTCAATAAGCGATGAATCAATCCATCTTATTCCCAGATATTCAATCATGGGATGAAGTATCACAATCGGTAAACTTTTCGGCGCAACAATCAGGCGCACTAATAGAGTGCTTTGTGACGAAACAAAAGTTAGAAAAGCTCAGTGGTTCACTGATTGAAACTGAGCAAGCGGCAATTAAAGTGTTTACTGATTACCGATTCGACCTAGAAGAAATGGCTGAAGAGCTAATAGAAGATGAAGCCTTCAACGAAGAAGGCCATATCATCATCGGTTAACAGGGCTTTAGTTCAAGTCTTTTACTTCATTTAAGTAGTCGTTTTTGTTCTGCACATAGTTGTTGGCAGACTTTTGCAAGAAAGCTCGTTCTTTTTCTGATAGAGGGCGAGCTTGTTTTACTGGGCTTCCAACATATAAGTAGCCACTTTCTAATACTTTCCCAGGTGGCACTAAACTGCCTGCTCCGATCATCACCTCTGACTCAATTACAACAGCATCTAAAACAATAGCTCCCATACCAACCAAAACACGATCGTGGATCTCACAACCGTGCAGCATCACTTTGTGGCCAATCGTAACGTCATTACCAATAATCAATGGGTAGCCGTTTGGGTTTTCGGCGTTCTTATGGGTGACATGCAAAACACTGCCATCTTGAATATTCGTTCGATCACCAATGTGAATGTGGTTTACATCGCCTCGCGCTGCTACCAATGGCCAAATGCTAGAATCATCGCCAATTCGGATATCACCGACTAAAACAGAGGTTGGGTCAACGTAAACACGCTCACCAAGTTCAGGCTTTATACCTTTGTAGCTTCTCATTGAGCTCATCTTTTTTCCTTATTCAGGGCGATTACAGGGTGTATGGAGGTAGAATAGTAGTGAAAACTCGCCTTTTAGAATAAAAAACACCCAAACGATAAAAAAATCAAAAAAAACGAGAAAAAGGGCTTGCCAATGTGATCGCAATCTCTATAATGCCACCTCGCTGA
>NZ_JAWOTL010000015.1:0-91281 GCF_033338835.1 Vibrio sp. Vb0888 | reverse complement strand
GACTCTTTGCTCAGCTTTTTAGAATGTAAATCAATAGCGCGGATGATCTGACGAATCGAGACCAATACTTCTTCGTACTTTTCCAATTTATTCATCCAGTCTGTAGGGAACATTTATCGAGGCGACACTAACTTAAATGCGCCCTTATTTAAAGGGGGGAAATCAAAAATTACCCCTACAATTTTACGCCGTGTCCTCAATACCATTTTGTCGCGCCTTTTCGACAAAATAAGAAGAGCTAAAATTATTATAGCAATAAATGTTTGTGGTCTAACTATTGTAGTAGTGATTTGTTCTATCAAAGGCCGTAACCACACAGTGAAAAGTAAGTTGTTGGATTTTTTAATAGCAAAAAGATAGACAAAAACGTGTCAAATGATAGGATCTTGCGCCTTCACGGAATGCAAAACGTATCGTGTTCGAAAGATTTTTTTTGTTTGGTACGTAAAAACACTACAAAAATAGAGAGGAACGATGACAAAGGGTATAGATAAGTACAGTATCGATAGTACCGACTATACGGTAGGTCAGGACAACGTTCAAAAATGGGGTTTTGATGTTCATAACCCAGTTTTTGGTATTAGTGCAGGTTTAATTGCGCTGTTTCTTGTCGCTGCATTAGTTCTAGATGCACATACCGCAAAGACGGCACTTGATGGGCTGAAGTGGAAAATTATTGGTTCATTCGATTGGTTGTTCATTATTGCAGGTAACATTTTCGTTATTTTCTGTTTGGCGCTTATCGTCTCACCAATGGGTAAGATCCGACTAGGTGGTAAAGACGCTGTTGCCGATTACTCGTTTATGTCATGGCTTGCAATGCTATTTGCAGCTGGTATGGGTATCGGTTTAATGTTCTGGAGTGTTGCAGAACCTGTCGCTTACTTCACCGGTTGGTATGAAACGCCACTTGGTGTTGAGGCAAATACACCAGAAGCCGCGAGATTGGCACTGGGTGCAACGATGTTCCACTGGGGCCTTCACCCATGGGCAATTTACGGTGTTGTAGCACTTTCTTTAGCATTCTTTGCCTACAACAAAGGTTTACCGCTATCTATGCGTTCGATCTTCTACCCACTTCTGGGTGATCGTGCATGGGGTTGGGCTGGCCACATTGTGGACATTCTGGCTGTGCTTGCGACTTTATTTGGTCTTGCTACATCCCTAGGTCTAGGTGCGCAGCAAGCAGCAAGTGGTATTCATCACGTATTTGGTGTTGAGCCAGGCCTAGGTCTGCAAATCGTCGTTATTACCGTGGTGACTTTACTTGCTGTTGTTTCAGTCGTACGCGGCATCGATGGTGGTGTTAAAGTCATTAGTAACATCAACATGGTTGTGGCGTTCTTGCTACTTCTCCTTGTTGGTCTTATCGGTTGGGCGGCGAGCCTAGGTTCGATTCCAACCACACTTATGGCATATGTAGAGAATATCATCCCACTAAGTAACCCGTTTGGTCGTACGGACGAAGCTTGGTTCCAAGGCTGGACAGTGTTCTACTGGGCTTGGTGGATTTCATGGTCGCCATTCGTAGGCATGTTCATCGCGCGTGTTTCTCGTGGCCGTACCGTTCGCGAGTTCATCACAGCAGTTTTGCTGGTTCCAACGGCGGTTACCGTTGTTTGGATGTCTGTATTTGGTGGCCTGGCGATCGAGCAAGTTGTTGATAAAGTAGGTGAGCTGGGCACAAATGGCTTGACTGACGTATCACTTGCTATGTTCCAAATGTTTGATGTTCTTCCATTTGGTAGCATGCTTTCTATCATCGCTGTTGTGCTGGTACTTGTGTTCTTCATTACGTCTTCTGACTCTGGTTCACTTGTTATCGACAGTATCACGGCAGGTGGTAAAGTCGATGCACCTGTACTTCAACGTGTCTTCTGGGCATTCATGGAAGGTGCAATTGCGGTTGCTCTGCTATGGATTGGTGGCTCCGAGGCGGTTCAAGCTCTTCAGGCCGGTGCCATTTCTACAGCACTGCCATTTACCTTCATTCTGCTTGCAATGTGTGTGAGCTTATTGATGGGTATGAGAACAGAGCGTCAGTAATTCGGCATTTTATAAAACCGTCTGACTAACAATGAATCAAAAGGCCAGCAATTTGCTGGCTTTTTTTGCGCGGTTTTTATGACGCTCGAGACAAAAAAATGACACATGAAAGTTCATATTTTACAAAGAGTTAATGTGCTATTTTGTTTTTTAAAAATTAGTGAATAGTCGTAAAAAAGTGTGTAATATTCATGCACCTTAACTGTTCTCCCAACTCAAAAAACTATAAATATGAAATTATCATTAAAACAAAAGCTTATAGGCGCAAGCCTTTCTGCTGTTGTTGTGATGGCAACAGCACTTACTTGGTTGTCGGCTGGTCAATTATTTGATCAGACTCGTTCAGGTGTCTATTCACGTGCGCAAAGTCTTAGTACTACTGCGTCAGAGGGAATTTCTGATTGGGTCAATATCCGTAAAGATATTGCCACTGCGTTCAACGACTACTCGACCGAGCAAGACGTTGTTCCTTTCCTACAACAAGCTCGCAAGGCTGGTGGCTTCGATGACATCTTCCTTGGTACACCAAACGGTGATATGTACCGCTCTCATCCGGAGCGTAACCGTGCTGATTATGACCCTCGCACACGTCCTTGGTACAAGGATGCTGATGCAGCGGGTAAGCAAATCATCACAGCCGCATATCAAGACGCAATCACGAATGCACTACTTGTGACCATTGCTGAGCCAGTAATGAAAAATGGTCAGTTTGTTGGTGTTGTTGGTGCGGATGTACTGATCGATCAGCTTATCAGCGATGTGATTAACTTAGATGCAGGTGAAAACGCGCATGCGATGCTAATCGACATGAATGAAGGCACCTTTTTAGCGCATCCAGATAAAAGCTTGACGCTTAAGCCTATCACCAGTGTTCTAAAAGATTTTTCAGAAGAGGCAATTGAGCGTGCCGCCGATGAAGGTCGTATCGAAGATACGGTAATCAAAGGAAAAGAGAAGCTTTACTACTTCAATAAAGTTCCTGGCACGCATTGGATGTTTGCGATTGAAATGGATCGCGCAACAGAAGAAGCAGGTCATGCGGTATTGCTACGAGATCTATTGTTCACTGCTGTGGCGATCACGATTGTGGTTATTCTTGCAGTTTCTTGGCTAGTTGGTTTCTTGTTCCGTGACTTGAACCGCGTATCAAATGCACTGGAAGAAATTGCATCTGGCGAAGGTGACTTAACGCAACGCCTAGAACCACGCAGTGATGATGAAGTAGGTAAACTGGCGGAAAACTTCAACCGTTTTGTTGGCAACATGCACACAATGGTTACTAAGCTTAGCCACGTATCTTCTGCGCTTTCAGAGCAAGCACGCACGACAGCACAGCAAGCTGAGGAGCGTAGTCAGCGTATCTCTTACCAGCAAGATGAAATCAACATGGTGGCGACGGCTGTGAACGAAATGGCAGCAGCGACACAAGAAATTGCAGGTAATGCTGATAGCACGGCAAGTAACTCAGAAGAAGCGGTTCAAGCTTGTTCACACGGCTCAAGCCAAGTAACTCAAACGCAAGGCTCTATTCAGAACTTAGCGCAAGAAGTTCAAGTTGCTACTGATGTGATTCAAGAGCTAGAAGCACACGGAAATAGCATCAATACGATTCTATCAACGATTCAAGGCATTGCAGAGCAAACGAACCTACTTGCACTTAACGCGGCGATCGAAGCGGCACGTGCAGGTGAGCAAGGCCGTGGTTTTGCTGTGGTTGCAGATGAAGTCCGCGTATTGAGCCAACGTACTCATGCTTCAACGCAAGAGATTCAAGAAACTATCGAGATGCTACAAGGCACAACAGCCAAAGCGGTCGGTATTATGGGTGACAGTCGTCGTCTAGCTGATACCAGTGTTGATGATGCCAATGCGGCTGCAGCGAGCTTGACGCAAATCCACACTGCTGTTGAGCGTATCAGTGATATGGCAACGCAGATTGCTTCAGCAGCAGAAGAGCAAGCATCGGTAACCACTGAGATCACTCGTAACACTGAAGGTATTCGTGACGTGTCTAACGAGTTGTCAGTCGAAGCTCATCAAGCAGCAGAACAAGCTGCTCACCTGTCTGAGCTATCACACGAACTTGAACAAGAGATTCAACGCTTTAAGCTGTAATCTTGTCTCAAGCTAAGCAAAAAAAAGGAGCCATCTGGCTCCTTTTTTGATCGCTATTAAGCGTGAAGTATATTACAGCCAGAACTCACTGATGGGTTGCTCTTCACTGTAATGATGGGCGATTTGCGCTTGCAGTAGCTCTGCGGTAGCAATTGCATCGGTTAATGCATGGTGAGGCGTATAGTCTGGCAGCCCATAACGGCGTCGAGATTGCGCTAGCCGAACCGATTCTGGTTTTTTCCCTTTTAAACGCTCCCAGAGAGAGCCTGAACGTTTCTGTTGAATCGTTTCTTCAAGGTGCAGCGTATCTAAAACAGGAAACTCAATACCTTCCCCTAAACGGCTTTTGAGCGCTTTATCCAGAAACTCTCTCTCGATACGACGGTAATGAACAACAATGATTTTCCCGCTTAAGCATGGTAGCAGCTCGCTTAAGATATCGCCTAAGTCAGGTGCATCGATCAATTCGCTGTGAGTAATACCGTGTATAATGACTGAATCTTCATCGAGTGCACGCTGTGGACGTACCTTCCAATGACGCGAGTTACGTAGGAAAATTCGCTTCAGGTTAAACGGCACCAAACCAATAGTAATGATGTCATGTTTTTCAGGATTCAAACCCGTCGTTTCGAAATCTAACGCCACGAACTCCACCTCAGATAACGGTGTTTCTGGAGCAGGCGGCTTGTTGCTATAAAACGCAATTAAATTCTCATCCTTCGCCATCTCCAGCTTTTGTTCAAACTTCGTTGGCCACTGAATGGTTGGCTTCTGAAAGAGCTTTTTAATCATGCTAAACCTCACTTAAAGCTCTTGTTCGCTTGGTAGCGGAACTTAAGGAAATTTTGACCATTGCTTAGGATCTGGAATGCATCCTTTAGGTTGCGA
This sequence comes from Vibrio sp. Vb0888, assembly GCF_033338835.1. Lineage (NCBI taxonomy): Bacteria > Pseudomonadati > Pseudomonadota > Gammaproteobacteria > Vibrionales > Vibrionaceae > Vibrio > Vibrio sp. Vb0888. The sequence goes on along the minus strand of NZ_JAWOTL010000015.1, from coordinate 86,232 downwards.
CGTTCAAACTCAGAGAGGTTTTCCGGTTCGATATTGTTATCAGGCTCAATGCCTAGTTCCACATCCGTCGCTTGGTGACGAATACGTACCATGGAAATAAATTCTAACGCGTCTTTTAAGTCTTGTGCTCGACCTTTTGGCAAAATGCCAGCATCAATAATGTCGTCAAGACGCTCAAACGAGTTCTGTGCACGTGAACCAACCGCCAGAGAGTGAACGCGAATTAAGTCGACCAGAGGAGCAGTACCGCGACGTTTGAGGTTGATGGAGTTGTTGTGTCTGCCATCTTTTTCCATCACGAAGTCTTTAAAGAAGCCCAGAGGTGGTGTTCTGTTTAGTGCGTTACGAGCCAAACACGCTAAGAAGCGGTTGTTCTTTCGAGCGCGACGAACAATAAAGCTAGTTAACTGTTCTGCCCATTTTAAGCGGCCATAGACGCCATCCAAGTCGAAAAAGATGGAGGCGTTGAGTAGTGCTTTCGGGTTCGGGTTATCAATCCAGTCAGCAAAACACTCTTCCCACTCTGAACGAGTCATGCGCCATAGTGGGTTGGTTGCCATAATATCACCTGTGCAATATTTGTAGCCACAGGCATCTAACCCATCGCTGACGTATTTTGCTAGGGCTTCGAAGTATTTACCATGTTTCTCTTCTTGATAAGTCTCATCTAGAATGATGGCGTTATCTTGGTCAGTCACCAACAGTTGCTCATCTCGCCCCATTGAGCCAAGTGCAAGGAAACAATAAGGAATTGGCGGTGGGCCAAGCTCTTCTTCTGCCATTTCTAGCAGACGCTGTTTGAAGCTTCGGCCAATGACCGACATCGCGCTACCCACCATGTGAGAGTTGGCATCTTCATTGACAAGACGCACGAAGCTGCTTTTCACTTCTTCGGCAACAACTGCTAAATCTTCGATAGTCTGTTGTTGGAAAATACTACTCACCAACAACAACGAATTCTGAGATTCATAACGAACAATGTCGGTTGTTTCGATAATACCGATTGGTAATTGGTTTTTTACCACTGGTAGGTGGTGTACGTTGTAACGCAGCATCGTTAACATTGCTTCATAGATGTAAGCGTTGTGGTCAAGAGACATGACTTCAGTGGTCATCACACTGGACACATCGTCCTGTGGGGACAAACCTTCAGCTAACACACGGGTACACAAGTCACGGTCAGTAATGATACCAAGTACTGGGGACTGTGGATCGTCTTCGTCACGAACGAAATCTGGGTCGACGATAAGTAAAGCCGATACGTTGTCATTCGCCATTTGCTGCGCGGCTTGTTGGATTGTCTGACCACGATCAATCGTATGAGCCTCGCCAGTCAGCAAGGTTTTCACTTTCGATGTCGTCAGGTCATTGGCGTCTTTGTTTTCTGAAATGGCTTGGCGTAAACGAGCGCTATTTTCAACTTCAACAAAATCCGCAAAGGAATCAAAGTTATCGTAAATTTCTTGGAAAATGTCACCAGGAATACAGTAGAGCAGGGTATCCTCAATGGCTTTTACCGGAAAGCGGACTTTGTTATTGGTGAGCATGCCCATCTGGCCAAATAGGTCACCTTCGTCAAGGCGATTATACAGCTCACCTTTGCGTCGATAAACTTCAACAACACCGCTTCGCACCACGTATAAATCTTGGATATAGTCTCCAAAATGGATGATGGGGGTATCTTCTCGGTAGTACGAGATTTCGACACTCTCTGTCACCTTGTTTAGTGTTTCTTCAGGGAGTTCATTGAACGGGGGATACTTGGCGAGAAAGTTGTAAATCTCGAGAAGTTCTGCATCCATCGAAGGCGCCTTTTAGTTCGCAAATAATAAAGTAATCTTAACTTAGTTTTAAAACAGAGTCTTATCTGAACCGCGATTTTCGTGCTCAGTCATAAGATTCTGACATATCGCACGATAAGGGAGCTTCATTTTTACTACTATATGGTCACCTCAATTGAAAAAGACGTCGCCGATATGTTTTCTTCGTGATGACTGATTAGATCTTTGGCTGTTTCAGATCGTTATCACGTCTTTAGATTAAGCTATTCTTCTTGAGCCAAGTAGCTCAGGCGATGGAATACAGTGTTTAGATAATTCTCATGAAAGGAAGTCGAATGGTGAGAAATTTATTGCTTGTTTCTTTAGCTGCTTTGCCGGCGATATCAAGCGCAGTGGTCATGGACCAAGCAGAAAAATTTGGGTACGAACACATTCATTTGGATGTTGGTGCCGGAACGACAAACGAAGAATGGTTAGATAACTCTAATACGACCACAGTGGGACTCGGTGGTAACTATTTGTTTACTGAGAATTGGTTGTTTAATGTTGATTACTCAGCGCAGTTTTTCCATCCGGATGATTTTACTCTTCGCATTGACCGCCTTTTGTTTGGTGGTGGTTACCGTTATGGAGTTACAGAGCAATTCGATATCTACGGGATATATGGAATAGGCGCAATCAAAGCGAAAGCGACGGACGACAAAACGGATAATACGTTGTCTTCCGATAGCGAATTGATTCAAGCTGTAACTGTTGGGGTGAATTACTTGCTCAGTGAAAAGCTTATTGCGACAGCTGAAGTGGAGTTGAACCGTAGTGATATCGTTGATGAGAACAATTTTAAGATCGGTCTTAACTACCAATGGCATAAAGTCATCGGCACTGGTCTTTTTTATCAGTTTAGAGATACTGATTACAGCGGTGAAAGCTCAGATTACGTCAATGAAGTTGGGCTGAGTTTGAAGTTTGTCTACTAGATCGGACGGGTTCGTTTTTGGCGTTAAGTTAAAACAAAAAAGGTCAGCTTATGCTGACCTTTCCTTTTAACAAAGTATGCGACAGTCGATTATAAAACCGCTGCAATGCCTTTACACAGAGGGCCCATATTTGACTTCGTCATACCAGCAACACTGATTCGGCCAGAACCGACAATGTAAATACCGAACTCTTCTTTAAGGCGGTTAACTTGCTCTTTAGAAAGACCAGAGAAAGAGAACATACCATTTTGACGTTCGATGAAACTAAAGTCTGCGTCCACACCTTCTGCTTTTAGTGTCGCTACAAATAGTTCACGCATTTCTTGAATACGGTCACGCATTTCTGCTACTTCAGCTTCCCATTCCGCACGCATTTCGGCGTTGCCAAGAATGTGAGTCACGACAGCACTGCCGTGTGCAGGTGGGTTAGAGTAGATAGAGCGAATAATGGCTTTAACTTGAGAAAATGCGGTTGTTGCGACTTCTTCTGACTCAGCTACTAACGTGAAGGCACCTACGCGTTCATTGTATAGGCCAAAGTTTTTCGAGAAAGAGCTCGCGACTAGGATTTCTTTGTTGTACTTAGCAAAAGTACGAAGACCTGCAGCATCTTCTTCCACACCTTTAGCAAAGCCTTGGTAGGCGAAGTCGAACAGAGGAAGCAATTTCTTCTCTGCGACAAGTTTCGCCAATGTTTCCCATTCTTCAGCCGTAGGATCGATCCCTGTAGGGTTGTGACAGCAGCCGTGTAGAAGCACGATGTCGCCTTCAGATGCAGATTGCAGATCATTTAGCATCGCATCGAAGTCTTTGTCTTTTGTTTCAGCATTGTAGTAGCTGTATTGTGCCGTTTCGATACCAGCAGCAGTAAATACGCCGTTGTGGTTCGCCCATGTTGGGTTGCTGATCCAGATCTTTACATCGCCTAGTTGACGTTTAATGAACTCGCCGGCAACACGTAGTGCACCAGTACCACCCGGAGCTTGAGCTGTTTTAGCGCGTTTTTCGTTTACAATTTCTGCATCAGAGCCGAAAAGCAGTTTTTGCACTGCAATACCGTACTCTGCTGTGCCTTCGATGGTTAGGTAAGATTTGGTTTTTTCAGTTTCAACAAGTGCTGCTTCAGCTTTCTTTACTGTCGCAAGAACGGGAGTTTCGCCTTGCTCGTTTTTGTAAATACCTACGCCAAGGTTAATTTTTTCTGCGCGAGCATCTTTTTTAAACTCTTCAGTAAGGCCAAGAATAGGGTCAGCCGGAGCGGCAACTACTTTTTCAAACATAATCTTCATCCATGTTAATCGAAGGGGTGTGCTAACATTTATACCTTTCAGCAATATTGGTTACAACCGTTACTGAAAAGAAAACCTAAAAAAGTTGCGATTTGAAACAGAATTCTAACATAACTAAAGTTTTTGCCATGAAAACGTTTGGTAGGCACAGAGTTTGAAGGGCATTTATGCCATGGTTGGAGAAGTTTTGCACACATCCCAATCGTTTCAATTCAGTGCTTTGCGTTAACGCGTTTATAGTTGTCTAGTGAGGATTTGTTGAGACAAAAACGCCCCACCAAAGGTGGAGCGTTTACTGTTAGAAGTATGGATATCGGTTGGGGTTACTTCTTCAGATTGATTTCCGACTCAACCGCATTGGTTTCGATGTCAGGGTTAGAAGAAAGTTTTTCAGTCGCCCAGTCGTTCATATGCTTTAAGATCGCTTTTAATGCGTGTTTTTCGGTTGGTACTTCTGTCTTTTCAACTTCAAGTTTTTGCTTCGGATGCGTACCCGTCGCATCTTCTGCAACGTGTAACCAATCTGGATGCCAGTAATAAGGTTGGCCGGAAGGAGAGCTCCAAGAATGTACGCCGTTGGATTCACCTTTGTATTTAATATCTTCTTCGTTGTATTTCGCCATTATTGTTTTCTCTCATAATCCATGAGTTGAGGTGTGCATCACCATTACTATTTAAATGTAACAGATGTAATGAAAATTAATGTGATAACAATCGACTTATTTTGCCCTTTGAACGCGATAGAAGATGCGTACTTCTCATTCAGAAGAATTTACTATTTGGCAGGTTTTAGCTTTATTTGTGTTTAAAGCATACGACGATGGATTCGCCTACCTAATGCTATTCTTGAACGGTGATAGAGCCTAAACTACTCGTCATTCAAGTGTTTGAGAATCGCCGCTTTTACATGCTCTTCTGTAGCTGTTTCTCCATCAGGGACTTCAAGGTCAGCCTTTTTGTGTTCACCCAAAGCATCTTCAGCGATATGCAGCCAATCAGGATGCCAATAATAAGGGGTGGTACTGCCAGGATGGTCCCAACTATGTACACCTTTATGTTTTCCGCGATACGAGAGATCGTCCATTGTAAAAACTTTCATCGCTTCCTCCTGATTTAAAGACCGTAGCTCGAAGTGAGTTTAACGCACTCAGTCCAACGTAAAACCTTGGCTTTTAGGTATTGCAAAGATGTGAGGCAATATGTGTGTAACAGTCAAAGTATGGGATATAAACGCTCACTTCGTGGCTGAAATATCTATTGATAAGCTTGATAAATTACGTTGCTAAATTGAATACTCCCATATCAGAATGCTGGCGCGAAGTATGCTATGGTGCGGCTGTAAGTGAAATGAGGGAAACATGAACCGATACCGTCAACTGGCTGAGCTGTTCAAAACGCAGATTCAGCAAAATACATGGAGAGCAGGGGAAAAGCTGCCATCAGTGCGTGTAACAAGCCGAAACCATTCTGTCAGCGCAGGTACGGTATTACAAGCTTATCAGCTGCTCGAAGCACAAGGTTGGGTCGCAGCGAAACCTCAGTCTGGATACTTTGTTACTGCGGAGTTGGACCGCTTCGAACCGAGTTCTCCAGCTACTTCCGTTTATCGCTCTAGCATCAACGATGAACTTTACGACTACCTCAAAAATCAGGCCTTACCGAATGCGGTGAAGTTTGGCTCCGCGTTTCCAGACCCTGCATTGTTCCCATTAGAAGCGCTAAACCGCAATCTAGCCAGCTCAGGTAGGAAGATGGGGGCAGAGACGTTATTGGATAACTTGCCGCCGGGTTGTGAGTCTCTACGCCGTTTGATTGCTCAACGGTACATCCAACAAGGTATGGTGTTTACCCATGATGATGTTGTCGTTACTTCTGGCGCATTAGAAGCGTTGAATTTGAGCCTTCAGGCCGTGACCCAGCCTGGAGATACTGTTGTAGTTGAATCACCGACGTTTTATGGCGCACTTCAAGCGATTGAACGTTTAGGTCTAAAGGCGATAGAAATAACGGTGGATCCGTTAACTGGACATTCAGTGGATCAAATTGAAGCGACTTTTGCCGACAATGATGTTCGCGCATGTTGGTTAATGACTAACTTTCACAATCCAACAGGAACCTTATTAAGTGACGGGCAGAAGCAACGTATCGTCGAACTGGCTGATAAATACGATGTGTACTTGATCGAAGATGATGTGTATTCAGAGCTTTATTTTTCTGAAAAAAAGCCAAGCTCACTTAAAGCTTTTGATACACAAGAACGCGTGTTGCATTGTGGATCATTTTCAAAAAGCCTTTGCCCTGGCTATAGGCTGGGCTGGGTGGTAAACAAACGCTTCAATGAGCAACTTCAAAAGCTGCAACTTATCTCGACGTTGTCAGGCAGTGCACCAATCCAGCAGGGTATCGCGCATTACTTACAAAACGATAGTTATGATAGCCATCTTAGAAAACTGCGAAAGAATCTTGAGCAGCGGCAATTGGCGTTTATTGAACTGGTTGATAAGTACTTTCCCCAATCAATTCGTTACACGCAACCGGAAGGCGGCTATTTTCTTTGGATAGAACTGCCGAAAACAAAGTGCGGAAAAGCGATTTATCAAAAGTTATTGGAAGCGAACATCACTGTAGCATTTGGTCAGTTGTTTTCTGTCGCTCCAAATTATGAGAACTACCTGAGGCTTAATACATCGTTACCTGTAAATGATGAATTAGAACAAGCCGTGAAGACGGTCGGAGAATTACTTCATTAGCCAACTGTTTACCTGTTTTTTGCTCAAACTGTATCAGTGGACGATACCGAAGCTGTGTTTCAATCATGGGCAGACAACCATTTAGGTTAGGAGCCGTAATGAAAAAGCAGTTGGTAAAGCATGAACTTAGGTTGATGGGTGTTGCTATTTTTAGCGCATTTTTGTTGGTGTTTGCACACTTGATATTGGCGAAATCTTTCTCTCATATGGTTTGGACGGAATACACTGCTGCCGTTATCCCATTTGTGATGTTTGGCTTGTGTGTGGTTGGAGTAAAATACGCAGCGCGAGCAGATGAGGATGACGACGAAGATAACAACTAGAGTGCATACACCGGTTGCTAGAAAATCATTCGTACAAAATAAAAGACCTCCACATGGGAGGTCTTTTTAATTCAATATCACTAAAAAGTGATTAGAAGTTCGCAGAGCGAGGAGTACGTGGGAATGGGATCACGTCACGAACGTTGCCCATACCAGTTACGTAAGATACTAGGCGCTCGAAGCCTAGACCGAAGCCTGCGTGTGGCACTGTACCGTATTTACGTAGGTCGCGGTACCAGCTCATATGTTCAGGATCGATACCCACTTCACGCATACGTGCATCTAGAATGTCTAGGCGCTCTTCACGCTGAGAACCACCGATGATTTCGCCGATGCCCGGTGCTAGAACGTCCATCGCTGCAACTGTTTTACCGTCATCGTTAGCACGCATGTAGAATGCTTTGATGTCTTTCGGGTAGTTCTTAACGATTACAGGTGCTTTGAAGTGTTCTTCAGCAAGGAAACGCTCGTGCTCAGAAGACATATCGATACCCCATTCAACTGGGAATTCGAACTCACGACCTGAATCAAGAAGGATCTGGATTGCGTCAGTGTAGTCAACCTGCGCGAAGTCAGAAGAAACGAACTGCTCTAGACGAGTGATTGCTTCTCTGTCGATGCGTTGAGCGAAGAACTCAAGGTCATCGCGACACTCTGCAAGCACTGCTTTAAACACGTACTTGAGCATGTCTTCAGCCAGTTTCGCTACATCATCCAGTTCTGCGAACGCAACTTCAGGCTCAACCATCCAGAACTCTGCTAGGTGGCGGCTTGTATTTGAGTTTTCAGCACGGAAAGTAGGGCCGAAAGTGTAAACTTTGCTTAGCGCACAAGCGTAAGCTTCTGCGTTTAGCTGACCAGATACGGTTAGGAACGTCTCTTTACCGAAGAAGTCTTCGTTGTAGTCCACTTTACCAGCGTCAGTGCGAGGAAGGTTTTCCATGTCTAGCGTAGATACACGGAACATTTCACCAGCGCCTTCAGCATCTGAAGCCGTGATCAACGGCGCAGATACCCAGAAGTAACCTTGCTCGTGGTAGAAGCGGTGGATTGCTTGAGATAGGCAGTTACGTACACGTGCTACTGCACCGATTACGTTTGTGCGCGGACGTAGGTGCGCAACTTCACGTAGGTACTCGATTGAGTGACGAGTTTTTGCCATTGGGTAAGTTTCAGCATCTTCAACCCAACCAACAACTTTAACGTCAGTGGCAGCAAGTTCGAAGTCTTGACCCTTTGCAGGAGATTCAACAATCTTACCAGTTACTTCAACAGAGCAGCCAGTCGTTAGCTTTAATACTTCGTCTTCGTAATTATTAAGATTATTTGGGACCACGGCCTGAATCGGGTCGAAACAAGAGCCGTCATATATGGCAAGGAAAGAGATTCCAGCTTTGGAATCACGACGTGAACGGATCCAGCCACGAACAGTCACTTCGCTGTCTACTGCTAGCTGACCTTTCAATACGTCTGATACAGGCGCGTAAGTCATGTTTTCAATATTCTCCATTGAGGTAAAAATTCAACTCAACGCTTACTTAAAGTACTTGTCTAATAACATTTTTGTTCAAAAAACAAGCTAAGCGCTGAGTTGGGTAGCATTTTACAGATTCAACGAGACATATTACCTGTCAATTCGCTCGCATCAACCTTTATATTCGTTTTGATGGGGAGAATCTCTCTATTTATTCACTCTTTTGTGCTCTGAAAGTGTGAATTGGTTTAGTAATTGCTCTAAACGTTCGGATAGATGCTCTAAATCAACACTAATATCACGCGTGTGCGATGCTGATTGCGATGTGTCGTTAGCATGCAGTGTGATCACATCTATTTTAGATTGAATATGCTGACTTACATCAGATGTGGTTTGCGTCTGGTTTTGGATATCTTCTGCATGTCTGAGCACTTGGCGCATTTCGTCAACAACGTTATGCATTGTGGCTGATAGTGTCTCGACATCGACAGAGCGTTGATGAGCAAACTGGCAGACGGTATCAACAGAAGTTAATGACTCTTCACTTCCTTGCTGGAATTGAGAAATGATATGTTCAATATTACCAGTGGCCTCAGCCGTCCTAGAAGCCAGGTTACGCACTTCTTCCGCGACGACCGCAAAACCGCGCCCTTGCTCTCCGGCTCGGGCGGCTTCAATAGCAGCATTCAACGCGAGCAGATTGGTTTGTTCTGCAATACCCTTAATAACCACAAGAATGGACGACACTTCTTCGGTTCTTTGATTTAGAGAGCTGATTTTTTCCCGTACGGTATCAATGTTACTTACTAGTTGTTTGATGTCTTCACTTACATTGTGTGCTTGGCTTGCACTATGAGTGGCGACATCAACGGTGTGATTGACCAAAACAGTAGCGTTGTTAGTCGAGTCCTCAACCGCAGTTTGTTGCTGCAGCATATCGGTGATATTGCTTTGTACTTCGCTGGTCTCTAGCTGTTGGTTATTGGCAGCTTTATCTGTGGACTGCGCGACAGCAGTTAGTTTACTCGCGGAGTCGGCAAGTGAGTGAGAGGTGTCTTGCACACGTTCTAAGCTTTCGGAGACCGTATCCATGAATGAATTGATGGCAGTAGAAAGTTGGCCCACTTCATCCTGTTGGTGATGCATAAGTCGTTGAGATAGATCTTTGCTATGGCTCACATTCGACATGAATTTCGACGTTCTTTGAATTGGTCGTACAATGATTTTCTGAATCAAACTCATCGTTATGATGAAGCCCACAAATGCGATTACGGCCATTATTCCCATCGCAAACATTGCCTGTTTACTGATCATTGAATTGACATGATTCATGTTGTATTCCAAGCGAATCGCGCCCAACACTTCTCCTGCTGGTGCAACGTGGCAAGAAACGCAGTTGGTGCCACGGTAATTTTCGCTCGATTTCATTGGTAGTGCGACTACTAACCCTTTGCCCCAATCGGCTGAGATTGGTTCAATCACCAGTTCACCATTCAACGCTCGTTGATCAATATCATCGACAGGCTGCTGGTTTTGTTGCCCAGGTCCGTAAAGTTTGGTCACAGTATCAGCTCGTAACACGCGAACTGCTTCAATGCCTTCTTGGGCCAGGGCCTTTTGACGTAAGGTTTCTTTTTGCGACATGGTGCCCGTAAGCATCATCATATTTAGGCTATCGAAATAATTACTAGCCTTATCATGGAGTTGTTCACTAAGAACATCATTGATTAAGGTTTTTTGTTGATGGTATTGGTAAGCCGTAGAGGCAGCTAGAACGCAGCTGAAGACAGCAATTAACGCCAGTAAGAGCTTAAAAGTGATAGTTGAGCGCATAAATTTATAAGTGTAATTGGAACGAACTGCACAATATTAATGTGCACAAATGCGCACTGCGAACAACGAAATGAATGATTGTGACCCCACACATGTTGGGGATATGTAATTGTGATGTGAGTGCTGTGTAATCAAATGTTTGGCGCGTGACAGAAATACGGCGCTTTGGTGTGAGTGATAGCAAAGAGGCCAGGAACCAGCGGAAGTTTTTGCTACGCTTGTATGGGGTAACGCTTGTCTCTTGGCAGCGAATTCCTTAGTATTGTCTGTCTTTTTAAAGCCTGAGAATCAAGATGAAAACAGAATTATACAAAGGGAATATGTTTTAGTTTCATCGGCTTTCTAATAGCTTCCAAAATCTACATCGTTTATCATGTAAAGCCAATAAATACGGGACTTGCGAGCTTCATGGTGTTTCCTCGTGTGACATGGGGAAAATGCCTGAAGAAACGTAATGTGTGTATATATTGTGTATATGACAGGGTAGACTATGACCATCACCGAACGGGCTTTAAAGTCCAAAAATAACTTTCCAACAGACAAACCACACCAAGATTTAGCCGACGGCGGCGGCCTACTTGCGCGCTTCTATAAGAGCGGAAAAATTAGCTTTTTCTATCGCTTCCGCTGGCAGGGGAAACAAGCAATCTTAACAATCGGCACTTATCCTCAAGTTTCTTTAAAAGAAGCTAGGGATATTCACCGAGAAGCTAAAAAGATGCTTGAGCAAGGTTTAGATCCGCGAAACAACAGAGCCAAAAAGAAAATCTCAACCGTTCAAGAGTGTATTGAGTTTTGGATTAATGAAGAATTGACCCCAAGGCGCAAATATCCAAAGCTAATTATCAACGCGCTATATACACACATAATTAGCAAGATTGGCTCTAATGAATGGGAGCAGATGAAAACCGTTGATTGGATCAACGTGATTAAGACTATTGAAGGTAAAACTGTTCCAGTTCGCTTGCTGACAGAATTAAAGCAGTGTGCCAAATACCTAATGGCTGTAGACATTATTGAAGAGAACAAACTGATCAATATTCAAAGCCGTTTTGTTGGCACACCGTCGAAGCCAAGGGATAGGGTTTTATCATTCAAAGAACTCAAGCAGATTTACGACTATTGCCGTTCTGGTGAATATCCTCTTGAGTTTGCGGCAGCTTGTTTGATTCTCATGTTTACCGGAGCGCGTAGCGGAGAACTGAGAACGGCCAAGAAAGTTAACATCGACCTGAAAGGTAGAACTTGGAAAGTGCCACCAGAAAACAGCAAGAACGGGCGTTTAATCGTTCGTCCAATTCCAGATTTCTTGATTGGTTACTTTGAATTTTTATACAACCTTCATCCAAGCTCTGAGAACTTGATTATCTCGAACAGGGGTATGGAGTTAGGAGTGCAAGGCTTTCAAAGCCGTTTTAGACCTTTGCAAGCGGCGTTAGCGTTGCCAAGCTGGTCGCCACACGTATTTAGACACACGCTAGCAACTCACTTTGGAGATTTGAAAATTGAGCCTTATGTTGCTGAAAAGATGTTAGGCCATGAAATGGCAGGTGAAATGAAAACCTACAACAAAGGTCAGTATTTGAGTCAGCAACTAGACGCCATGAAAATTTATCATGACGCCGTAGTTAACTATAAAGTAGAAAGTTGACGAGATTTTATACCGAGCGCTTTTGCGAGTTTGTCTCGTGTTGACTCTCTCAAGTGGTCGGTATCTTTGCTTTCCAAACGGGACATCATTGATCTTGATGTGCATCCCATTCGTTTTATCAGTTCCGTTTGAGTAATGCCTAAGTGAACACGCCACGCTTTCAATAAGCTGTAATCATCGAGATACATTAGCGCCTTAACTTCAACCGGAATATCTTTGCGATCCTTTAATGGTGTTGGGTCAACGAACGGCATCGAAAAACGTTGCTTGCAGTGACGGCATTTCCACTCAGGATCGCCTTCCAAGTAGCTAATAATTTGCACTTGGGCCGTCTTACAGATAGGGCAATGTACGTTTTTATATGCTTTCAGTATTTGCCCTAATCGACCTCCATAATTAACGCCCATCTATATACCTATAAAAAGTCGTAACCCTGATCACTTTCCCATTTGAGCACATCTTCAGTTTTCCAAATGAGTCTTGGTGAAGATATAACAGGTTCAGGGAAGCCTTTTGTTTTACGCCAGTTGTATAAGCCGCGCTTTGTGAAGTTTTCACCATCTCGCATTGCAAAAGGGCGATATCTAACAAGCAATTGTTCAATACTAATTAGTTTTTCTTCCACTTTTCTAATTCCTCATATTGAAGCTGAATTTCCGCTAAGTATGGTTTTCTGAATCCAACCTCATCTAAAATTAAACTTGGTGCCGATTGGTTGCCGAATACATCCCAACCATTTCTTGGTTCGCCTCGATGGAAAAGCTCAAGCTTTCTGGCGAACCGTCCAGCGATTTTTTCTACTTTGCTGCGGCCTTCTTGTGGCTTGGCACTATGTTCGCCAACTGGTGCCGTAAAGAACGAGCGAACGGAGCGACTTGCTGGTTTTGGTTTACCTTTAACCGCGATTAGTGCCGATTCTGTTCCAGCTCTTGTGTGGTAACCAAGACCAAAGAAAGGTAAGCCGTTAACAGTCTCTTTTCCCCAAACCAATCCATTGATGTTTTTAACGGTAAATCCCCACGCTTCAGCAAGCTCACACGCCTCTTTAGGCATGGCGTTCACGTACCACATGATCAGATAACAGTTATCAGATGCCAGTTCACCAACTGGCATTTTCTTTAAGTCGTCTATCGTCATTGTTAGATACTTTTGTGAAGCGCCGCTTTTCATTGATCCGCCAGTTCTTTTTGAACTGAATTGCCAAGGTGGATCGGCATAAATCACATCGTATTTCACTTGCGACGAACCTCGTTTACTTGCTCTTTCGTCCAGTTCTCGCGTTCCCAAGGTTGAACGATCTTTTCGTCAATTGCTGCTCGGATTTTTGACGCACTTGCTTCGCTAATGCCCTTAACTGATTTTGCTAGTTGTTCATCGGTTGGGTGCATTACGCTGTAAACAGAGAAATAATTTGCATCGTTCAGAAGCTTCAATTCTCGTTCGGTGATTACACCGTCGTAAACAGATTCAAGTGTGACTTCTTTAAAGTGTTCCACACGCGCAATTAGATGCTGGTGGCTAACTTCAGCAGCGTTCGTGTAAATTTCTTGAAGGTCTGTATATAGCTCTGTAGGAATACGGCCTTCAAACTCGTGAACTGTTGGGATTAATGGGATAAGCCAGTCAGAGACACTTACCACACAACAAACAGCCCAATTGGAACGCAATTCAATATGGAAGTTTAAGTCACGAATTACGCTTAGATTTTTAACCAATGGCTTGAACGCAAGAGGGTAGCCATAACGGTAGATAAATAGCTCTAAACCGTCTTTGCCAACGTAAGGCTTTTCTACGTCACCATCAATGAAATGCAATCGAGCTTTGTACTCTTCGCATAGGTGCGTTGCTTCTAATGCCGCTTCGCTTAGTTGAGTAACTTCTTTTTTCAAGCGAATATTTTCTTTGCGGTAGTCGCTTGATTCTTTCTTTAAACGGTTGATTGTGTTTAAGCGCTCGTCAGCAGTTGCGCGTGATTTAGCTAGGCGTTGCTTTAAAGCGTCTGGATTCATTTCACGGTAACGCTTAACTTCTTCTCTTAGTGCAGGAAGATCAGCCGTTCTTGCTTTTAGTAAGTTAAATTCGCTGTGTAGTTTGTTGAGCTTGTCTAGGTGGTCTAGTTCAATTGCTTCGTTCTCTTTGGTCAGCTCAATAACTTTCAGTTCAAGCGTGTCGCGTTCTGACTCGGCCTTTTCAATTCGATCAATTAGTTCGTTGTACTGATCTGTTTCGTAGTTTAGAGATTCAGAAACTAATTGTGCTTGGGTTTCAACAAGAGAAAGGACGTTACCAAGTTGGTTTTGAACCATGTTTAGAAGGTGATTAACAGCAACGTCTACAGGTTGGGTTTGGTTGGTCATTGGTCTACCTTGTGAATACAACTTATCTGATTTGGTTCCCTCGTGAGTGAGGGTACCATTACTCATTAGTAAGTACCGATGTAAGTCGGCATTGCTACAGATTGGTTGGCGAACTCTTCTTTAACGACTTCAAGGAACTTCTCAGCTATTTTCTCTTGAATCTCTTCCATGCGTTTAATGCGTAGGGTTAAAAGCTCATTTCGAATTATTGATAGGCGCAACTCAAAGCGGAAATCACCTAAACCAGAGTATGGTTCGCAAGTGAATACAAATGCCGCAGGTAGCACAAGATCTTCACGAGTTTTAGTCGCAATACGTTCGTATTCGCTTTGTGATTGAGAGAAATCACTAACTTGTCGGTTTGAGCCGCGAGTGTGTTCAAAATCAAGTTCACGAACAGCCGCAATCGCTTTGAACATTTCAATTTGTTCGCCGTTTGAGTCAAACGCAGAAATGTAGTCTTTCCAATCTTCCAAGAACTCAGCCATATCGCGTTGTTCCATGCGTTCGCCGTCGATGTTTAGCAGCGCTTTAAATGGCGCAGTGCGTTTTAGTGATACTGAAGCCTTGTGAAGTTGATGACCTGCTTTGTCGTTAGTACCAACGTCAAAGATTGTTTTAGCTTTCATTGAATCAGCATCAATAAAAGTCTTTGAGCCTTCTAGCTGGTGGTCTTTTGCATACTTCGCAAACTCAGTGATCGAGATTGTATTAAACTCGCCACGCAAGTTATTGCGGTGTTCTTGGTACTGTTCCAAATCTTTTAGGGAACAGTTGTCAGGCACTAGAATCAGTTGGGAAAGCGTATTTTTAGCTTCAATAGCTTTAATAAACTCAGGAACGCTACCCTTATTTACAAGTTCTTGAATTGATTCTTTAGTAAATGACATTCTTCTTTACTCCTTAGTATTTACCAACGCTTAGTTTGCTAATGCCAGCCGGAATTTCTAGCTGGTTGTGGACGCCAACGGCTGGGCGGTCATAACTCAACTTGCCACCGAAGCCAGCAAACGCCACGGTTTCATATTTGAAGTCTTCGACTTTCGAGCCGTAATTTACTTTCGGTTCTTTAACCGTGATCGCCGTGGTTACATTCATAATCGACGGGTCGGTTTTAGATGCTGGTGAAAGCTTTAGCTTTAAGATGATCTCGCCAGCTTTACCGGAGTTAGATACAGCTAGTGCCACGTTGGATGTGGCTAAACCAAGAACGTTAGCAATCGAGCCAGCCTCTACACGCTCGATAAACTCAGGGAAGTTAGTCACACGTTCCATTTGAGGGTCTTTTTTGGCAGTTCCTTCGCCAGTCATTTTTGCTTCGTCAATAGTCATGTTTACTCACTTATCTTTTGTGATACTATGACGGCGTTGCAGCGGTTTGGTCGCCGCTTCAACACGGTCATACCATTAAATGGTCTGGTCATACCTTGTGAATAAAGCCGCTCAGGAATGGGCGGTTTTATTTCTGCTCTTTTGTTTCCGAACGATGCAAATAGTAGCCTAACGATGAAAGTATTGGAAGTGTTCGAGAACAATAAAAAATGAAATTATTGTTTTCATTTTTTATTTGGGATTTTAGACAAAAAAAACCCTCGCATAGCGAGGGAAATCCTTTTAAAAGCTGATTGTGAGTAATATCTATCGGCACAAATTAGAATATCGCATACGCAGCGAAAGTGCCAATTAATTTCTGACCAGTGATTTCTACAAGACGCAATTCAAGAGGTAACTCTTCATTCATGGATTTCAAAAACTGCCTACCGTGTGCGGATTGGTATTCCATGATCTCCACGTTGTTACCAGTGTTTGCTACAACCAATTGACCAGACACAGGTGATTTATCAATGTCAAAGTACAAGTAGCCACCAGCAGGATAGTTTTTGATTTGGTCGTTCACCTTTACAACGAATTGACTCTTTGAGTTTCCACTAGGGCAAGGGAATCGTTGAGTGCGCTCTGAAACACCCGTTTTTAAAAACTCATCTGGGTCAACGTCAACGAACGAGTTTAATGATACTAGGGGAGCACCTAGTTCAATGCGAGAAAGCTCTTTGTATTCGTCAGCCGTTGGCGAACCTTCACCAGTAGCTAACCACTCAAGACGGCAATCGAGGGCATCTGCTAGCCTGATAGCCGAATCAAGCATGATACTTTTTTCTGGATTCAATTTGATGTTGGTTAACACCGCTCGACTTACACCAGATCTCTTTGCCAAGTCGATGCTTTTGGTTATGTTTAAATCCCGTTTCCTCTGCTCGATGTTCCGAGCAAGCACAGACATAGACATAATGCCCCCTGTTTGATGTTTAAATATTACGCTTGTATATGTATGTGAAATTCACACACCAAGTATAAACCAATTCTTTTTTTTGGTCGATTATTGGTCTAATTTTTTTTATTTGACAACTTCACTGTTTACGATCAATGATTGAAATCATCGAATGTTGACGACACTCAACAGTAGATAACCTAAAAGTGTGTTTTGGTGAGCGTGGGAGCTATTTCCTATCAGCCACCCACTTGTGGCGCTAATAGCTTAGTGTCGCCACGCTCAACCAAAGCACATTGAGAGGTAACCATGAACATTCCTGAAAATCGCTTTTTCGTTCTAAACAACATGGCTGTCGTTCCAACGATGATTTTTAAGCGTGGTTTGACGCTTGAAGAGTTAGGAGCTTACTGCGTTTTGAGCGCGACAAGTTTCAACTGGTGGAAAGAGGTCGATGAACTCAGCAACGCATTGGGAGTGCCAGTCGAGAAACTTGAATCACTCAGACAAGCGTTAGTTGAAAAGTGTGGTTTGACTGAACCTAAAGACGAATACAACGAAGAAGAACAGGCTGAACGCGCAAGTTATATCTACAAAGACATTCGAACAAATAGTGAATTTTAAGTAAAAAAAAACCGCCTTGTGAGGCGGCGGTCTTTAAGTTTGCACCAAATGTTAGTGCTGTGACGAGGTAATTATATGGCACAACCAAATAAGAACGCAACGATCAAGCGTAAACGTGCAAGTCGCAACTTCACCATGATTTGCAACGAGGTTTATGCAGACCATTGTTTGAGTTTTCAAGCTATGGGATTGCTTAGTTACTTGTTGTCAAAACCTGATGATTGGGAAGTTAAAGTGTCCCACTTAGAGAAAGTAACCACCGGAACCATGAAGAAAACGGGGCGTGATGGTGTTTACGTAATACTAAAAGAGCTTATTGAGCGTGGCTTTTGCCTTCGCCACAAAGAGGCTGACGGTTCAACCTGGTATGAAGTGAGTGACTATCCAAAAAGCCTAATCCGTGAAAGCCGTATTACGGAAAAGCCAGATCCGGCTAATACGACACTACTAAATACTGATCTTAAACTAAATACTGATCTAAATACTTCGTCCGAATCTGACGATTCAGACCAATTGCTTTCTGATGCGTTTGCAATTTTCTGGACTGCCGGAATGAGAAAGGTTGGGAAGATTCAAGCATTCAATGAGTTTAAGCGAGCTATCAAGCGCCTAAAGGCCGAGCCTTACGAGTTTGCACGAATGCTCGCTGAAGACGTAAAGCGACGCAATGCAGCGCAGCAACAAGGTTTTGATCGCTTACATCCAGAACGTTACATCAAGTACGAACGCTGGACAGATGAATTGCTTAACGACACGAATCTAAGAGGTATCGACAATGGACAGAAATTTGAAATCAATGGAATCGGTTATGGCGAGAATGCCGATCAGTCAATCTTCCCTGAATGGTTGCGGATTTACCCAAACCAATCGCCAGCAATCAAATTTGCACGAGTACAACAACAGCGCCAATGGATTGAATCCCAAGCTAACAGCCCTATGGGACACGCTAACGGAAATGTACGGCAAGACATGGGTAACGATGAATGGCGCAGTGATTACTACGGTATGGGGAAACTTCCTTTCGACCCTGAATGATTTGCAACTTAACCGGATACTAGCGATCTGCTTTGACCGACTATCCAACGGCAACCGCTTCCCTCCATCGCTTGGTGAGTTGATGACTCAGATTAACCAGCGAACCGAAGCGGAATACCGCGAAGCCTATGACCGATTTTTGAATCGTGCGCCAATGGGGAGAGCCGAGAAATGGGTAGCACAAAATTGTGATTGGGATTTGAAACGAGCTAGAGCTGGTGGAGAGTTAGAACTTTTCATCAAGTATCTACGGGATGCAGACGCTAAAGAACGAGCTGGCCGCTTGAGACTTGCAGAGGATGAGCTAAAAGCGCTACCAGTACACAGTCGAGTTTCGGTAAGTGACAAGGTTCGAGAAGAGTATCGACGTTCAGGAGAACGACACGAGTTTTCTGATCGAATTGACCAACTAAGGGCCATGAAACGATGAACGATATCAAGCAGCAAATGAAGATTTTGATCGCCAAAATGCACGAGTACGGCTTTGAAGAAATTGCAATCAACAACGATGTGCCAGCAATGGATCAGGAGTTTGCTAAAGCGCTAGTGAATTACCTAGAAGCCACCAGCAACGCATTCTTGAGCGTATCTCGCCTTCACAAGCTAGCGAAGCAAAGAGACTTCAAAGTATTGAGTGAGAACTTAGAACAGGACTTAAAAACACTAGCTGGCATGGCTAGCATGATCGGCAATACGTGTAGCTCATACGGGCGAATGGAAATTGAAGCGTTTGATGTTGCTTTAGAGGCTCTTCACCGCGCAGAAGAAGAATCTAAATTTTCGGCCTGTTAAATTTACAAACGTAAATTTCAATCATATATTTGTTTTTGAAACAAAACACAAGGTGACAATCAATGATCAAATTACCAGACCAAAAAGCTTGCCAAGTATTGTTAACAATGGGGCGCAGACGCCAAATTGAACAAGCCATTTCAGAGCTAAATGAATTGGCCGTTGCCCTGTACCACCACTTTCGACAAGGCAAAGGCTCGATCACTGAAGTGATGGAAGAAATTGCTGACGTTGAAATCATGCTAGCGCAGATCTACCAGCTCGTAGACAAAGACCAGCTAGAAGCTATCCGACATAAGAAAATCGAAAAGCTTGATTTTTATCTATGGCGAGTAGGAGAGATCCCACGCGAGATCTCGGAGCTGCAACATCAAATCACTAAAGAGTCCAGTACCGAAGAAATTGAGCGTATTGAGCTAAAAATCAACGCCCTTAGACGCGAAATGGAGAGCATTAAGGGATGAAGATTTATATCGCTGGTGGCGTTACCG
Source organism: Vibrio sp. Vb0888 (assembly GCF_033338835.1). Classification (NCBI taxonomy): domain Bacteria; kingdom Pseudomonadati; phylum Pseudomonadota; class Gammaproteobacteria; order Vibrionales; family Vibrionaceae; genus Vibrio; species Vibrio sp. Vb0888. The sequence continues at coordinate 66,586 of NZ_JAWOTL010000015.1, read as the reverse complement.
ATGTGCCTGATAGCGAAGCGCAATTTAAACGCGCAGCCCTAAAGATTCAGTGCATCGGTCACGTTCCCGTTCACACACTGATGTTGCCAGAAGGATTAAGCGAACAAGGGTACATGGACATAGCAATGGCAATGATTCGTGAAGTTGACGCGATTTATTGCTTGCCGAACTGGAAAACTAGCGTTGGCGCATTCGCTGAAGTTGCTTACGCAAAGAAGCTCCACTTGCCAGTGTTCCACAACATTCAACAAATCAAGCATCGTTTTCGTTTCTAGGTGAGTTATGCGTTTTAGTGAAACTGTTCTAGTAGCGATACACGGCGCACTAGCGATCTACATGCTGGCTAAGTTCGGCATCGAATTTACGGTGATGATTTACTTTCTGGCTAGCGTAATCGTTGCGAGATTGAAATCACTCAAGTTGGTGAGGTAGGCATGAAATTACGAGACTTGCCTTATCAGTACGATTTCAAGCTTAACGGAAAGAGATATAGCCAATTCATTAGACCTAAAAAGCCAGTAGATCCGAATGATTTCAAAGTCGTGTGTTATGAGCCGCCGCAAGGCGACTCTATTGATATTCATTGCATGACTGAAGTTAAGCCAATAGTGCGTGTTCGTGTGTAAGCAGGGTATGACCAAAAGAACCATGTTTTAAGGAATTACGTTGATGAACATAACCAAATTCAACAAACCTATTTTTGGGGATCTGACCGTCATCATTGATATGGATAACGATCCTTGGTTTATCGGGAACGAGGTCGGCGCAATGCTTGGCCTTGTGAACGCTCGTGATGCGGTTAATCGGTATGTTTCAGAACAAGATAAGAAGCCGCTAAAGCAATTAATGGCCGAATTTCCAACGTCGAGCTGCTCGACGTTAGAGTTAAATCAACGGCTTACGGTAATAAACGAGGCTGGTATGTATGACTTGATTCTTTCCAGCCAAGCGCCAAAGGGTAAGCCGTTTCAGCGTTGGATCACTCACGAAGTGTTACCAAACATTCGAAAGCATGGCTCCTATTCATTGACCGAACAGCCGCGAACAAGCGCGGAATGGTTACTTGAGCAAGCAAAGGCTCTAGTTGAACAGGAGAAGCAGACCAAACAGGCCATTGATACGGCCAACGACGCTCATCGACGAATTGACGAGTTAGAGCGCAATTTTATTCCGGCTGGATATGCGATTGTTTCCGGTTTGGGTATTCACTACGGGCTATCCAATCAAAAGGCTAAAGAGCTAGTGGAAGCTTATGACGTTCCAACTAGACCAATCACAGTGAATAGTGGGACGTTCCCCGTTCTCACTAAGATGGTGCTCATTGAGGACTTTAAAGCCGCGCTCAAGAAAGAAATTCAACTTCTCTCACTATCAGATACCGGATTATGGTTTGCTGGTGGACAGTTAGGGCGATTTGCGGCCAAAGGGCGAGTGTTAGAGCTATTCAAAAAATACCAAGAGACATTAGCAGTTATTTAGGGGAACGCATTAGATGAGTAATCCGAACCAAGTATTAACCTACTACCTGATCACTTATCACTACTACAAAAAAGGCGTGTTTGCGCAAGCTGGCTATCAGCAAGTTGCTTTGAGCCAGAGAATGAAGCCTTACTCAACTAAGAAAATAATGGCCGCTATAGCCGATCACTTAGGAGTTGACGCAGATACGTTACTGCCTATCAACATTCAGGAGCTTGGTTCCTATCCAAGAGCCATGATTGAAGATCTAAAAGAACAAGCCGAGGCGTTAACAGTGACGCTTTAGAGTATCGCTTTTGAGTTAGAGCGTTGCATTTAGTGAATGCAGCGCTTTTTTTGTGCCTAGAAAACAGGAGAAGAGCAATGAAAGGTCGCAAACCGACAAAGGCAGAACAGATCTATGGACAGGCCGTGATTCAACGTTGTGGTTGTATAGCTTGCGATAAGCTTGGTCACCCGAATGATTGGCCTGAACCGTTGGAATACGTTGAGTTTCATCATTCGAGTGAGAAAGGTGCGGTTAAGCCACTAGCTCACTTTTTTGGTTATGGCCTTTGTCTCGTTCACCATCGAGGCGCAACTGGCGGCAACCCAATACCAGAAGGCGAACCAGTACGACACGATCCGCTAGGTAGTCGCAAGCAATTATTCTTCAACAAGGTTGGTACAGATTTAGAGCTGGTGGAATATGCGTGGTCTAAATTGCCACTAGAAGCGCTCGATCAGATTGGAGAGCTTAACGGAATATGGAGCTTTGAAGAGTTGGTGCGAGAGGACGCGAAGCAACGCAACATTTTTGAAAACATAAATTCCAATATTTAGGTTTGTTTGTATAATCATCGAGCGAATACAATTATTTTTGTTCAATGAATATTGCAAGGTATGACTGACATGACCAAAAACAAAATTTCACCGAGAGATGAAATCGCGGCAATAGGATTTAACGCAGCTATTCGTCTCCTTTCTATCCATAGACATTGCTCAGAGCAAGATGCAGTTGAGTACCTAGCGTTCGAGCTAGGCCGAGCAATTCCACAGATTGAGCATTACCGAGTAGTAGGGCTAAGTATCCACTTAGTTCCTAAAGTCATCGAGATAATGCGACAAAACAAAATCCCATTTGGCCGCCACCAGCTAGCGCCAACAAAAGAAATTATTGCTATGGCACAATGGCGCAACACAAAGTGACGCAAGGTATTACCAGACAAAACACAGGGGAAAATAGGCTTGATTGTTGTTTTGTTTGGATTCGTGATCTTCTCTGTTGGTCACGCTCTTTTTATGATTTCGGTGTTGTCGTTCTATGATTCTATGAATCGAAAGTTAACAAATAAGGCATCGACCATAATTTTTTTGATTGGAACGCTGCTTATGACGAGCGGCTTTCTTCTAAGCCCTTTGTGGCTAATTCAACAAATAGGTATAAACAAATGACCGACCAAAAAGTGCTAAACAGCAAAACACGACCAGAACTAATGAACTTTCTTGAAGAGTTTGTGCAAAGGGACGGTTTTAAAATCGCCTTAACCATTAATCCAGAGATTCAGGATGATGAAAGAGTAGGTCTAGGCATTAAACACGAACAGTTTCCTACGGTTAACAATAATCTCGCTGATCACATCGGTTGTGCTTTGAACGAGGTGATCAAAGAGCTTATGCCTCAACTTCTTCCAAAGGTAACAGCTATTGCTCTTGCAAAGATGGCAGGTGTGGATTTGAGCAGCGTGAAACTTACAGAGTGCGATTGTGAAGATTGCCAATGCAAGGATTCTGAACACCACAATGAAAGCGACGAATCAAAAGACGACGGAGCAGAAAAGATCCGAATTACTTCAAGCTCGTCAAATCGTATTCACTGATGCGAAACGCTTAAACCTTGATGAGTTTATGATCCGGCTAGCCAAGCTAGTCGGTTCGTACAAGTCTGTCACTATCTACGAGAACAACGAGGAAATATCCAGCTATGACACGCGAGATTGTACTGTCAACGCAAGAACAGCTACTAGCAGAGGGGATTCTTTCGAAATCAAGATCACTACTTAAACAGATGGAAGCCAACACGCTGCAACCTGTTAGCGTTAGTGAGCTTTGTTCCTTAGCAGCGGCTAAAGCCTTGGCTCTTCTACATGACCATGAGGATGTATCGAGCATCGTTATGGAAAACATTTCTTTTGGTATCGCTAACTCGAATTACTACTTACTCCGAACCAAGCAACAAGAAAGCCAAATCAAAGAACTACAAGAAGAAGTGGCCCGACTAAGCAAGTTGCTTGAAGAGTCCGGCCAGATAACTGTTATCGACGCAGTTACACCGGAAGAGGCCGAACTAGGCGAAGTTAGTAAGCAAGACAGCTAAGGAGAAAGTAGTGAATACCATTGACGCAGCGACCATTGTTTTTCAAGACGTACTTGGTTTTGATAATCCAGAATTTGCAAGCGCTTACGTCCAACTAGCCTACAGCGACCAAGCGGAGCTTGACGCCCTATGGTTTGACTTAAATTGCGACTCAATGAAAACCATTCTGGCGAACGTAATTGCAGAGCGCACCGGAACGTTGCCGACTCTAGTTAAAGCGGCCATTCAAACTAAGCCGCAGTTTTGCAATTACTCAGTGATGAATCACATTGCTTGGCAATCGCTTGTTAATCATGCCGTCAGTCAAAAAAACGCAGAAATTACGTGTTTTGAACTGGCTAAAATCATTCTGATGTATCCAGATTGCCCTAAGTTCTCGGAAGCTTGCGAATACGTTATGGAGCTTGGTTGCGACGTTCCTAGTGATTTTCGTGCGGATTTCACGGTGTTCTTTAACGAGACTGTTTCGGAATATATCGAAGAAGAGGCAAAAACCGATGAGCGTGAGTGAGATTAAGCAATTAGAGCGCGATTTAGGTGCCGTGATCGGTTATTTGAGTGCGCCTAAGTTAAGCGCGGTTCAGTTAGTTATTCGCAAAGCAGAAGCAATCAAGCGCCTTACCCGAATGCTAGACGAAGCAAAGTTTCTAAAGCAGCAAACAAAGTGCATGGTATTGCATGAGTTATTTGCTGAATTTGAGGGGCGTTCGGCCAGCTCTTTAACGATAGAGAAGCTGGTGGACGTTATTAAAGAGTGTAATGAGCATCTAAAGACGGTGTGAGCCTATGGGATACGATCTAGCGGAGTATTTAAAGCAGTTTGGTTTAACAGTTGCCGACCTTGAGGACGAGTCGGGGCGAGGCCGTAATACGCTTTACACTTGGTACAAAAAAGATAAGCAGATTCTTATGTGCATCATTCGATCACGGCTTTCTAGCAAGCTGCAAGTCATTGCCAAAGATATCGAAAACAAACTTTCCATGTTGGAACGATAGTTATATCGGCCACCGAGATTGAGTATTCAGTAAAAAACACGTCTATTGGCGTGTGAGCAAGTGACAATATGAGCATGTAAAGCGTACATACTGTGTATATTGAGGTGTACGCTGTTCAATCCCTGAAGGCTCAGCAAGGTGATGGCTTTAATGCGAGAAACCATCAATACTGGACATCAAGTGAAACGACTTGCGATGTGAAATTTGAATCGACGTTCTACCACGGCCTTCAAATAATAAACGGCGCGTGAAGGGGGAGCAACGCAATACAAAAGCTATCGCACAGTGACCTAATTGATCACTGAACTCAGCGCAACCCGAAAATGCCACGCGTGCCGAATCACTCTTGAGCAATATAGAAGTTACTATCTTGAGGTCGTTCGGTTTATCAGTTCAATAACACTTGGTGGTGCCGCATCATCTGAGATGATGCCTGTTGCCGAAGGCTTGAATATTGATTGTAGAACTAATTGCCTTTCTTCAGGAGAAGAAGCGCCTCCCTCACTTAAAAGAGCTAAGTAAGATTTAGTCATTATAATTCTTTCCTGCGAACTTAATTCAAGATGATTATGACTAAGATACATTCTTACTAAAATTCTTATGAGCCATAAAGCTAAAGATGTCGCAAATACAATAACTCCGATCTTACCCCAAACAATTGAGTCCGTAGACAGAACTTCCCAACCAACCCACGTTATTAAAGCAAAAATGAACGGAGCGATAATTAAAGATGCAATACCAAAGTATTTTGCTCGTTTCCTGTGGAACTTTTTATTATCTTCCCAGTATGAAACAGGCGCTTTGAGTTGGATTTCACTTTTGTATGACTCAACAAAATTGGATATTTTTTCTTTAGCTTTCTGTTTTTCAGACTCCAGTTTAGTGTTTAGTTCTTCAATCTGACTTTCGTACCTTTTGGAATTGAAGTTGATAGCTTCCTGTAAGTCAGTTTCAACCCGATTAACAAATGTATCCTTGTTTTCTTCAGCCTCTTGAATCGCCTTTTTTACTCTGTCATCTAAGCTTATGACTAATTGTTCAGATTCTCGGGCTCGTTTTTCTAGAGCAATAGACTCACTTTCCAAAGACTCTTGCTGCTTTTTAGCCTGTATTCTGATTTCTGACATCAAATCTAGAAATTGCTGCTTTTCCGGCAATAATTTCTTTCGTAATCCCTTTTTATATAAAATTGCTGTAACAATACCCTCAATGTCAGAGTCTTGTTGGTTCAAAAGCGTGCGTAAACAACTAACTGCAACAGCTTTATCCTCAATACTGTTGATGAAGCGACCAGTTACACTTTGAGATAAGAATATTTTTCGTTCTTGGCTTAGTTCTTCTATTTTTTCTTCAAAAGTCTGTAGTTTGGTGTCGGATGGACTAGCTTTTTGTAGCTCTTTATTGAGTTTAAGTCCTATTTGGTTAAGTTGCTCATATCCATCCAAACCATGATCTATACCTTCTAACCAAGACCAACTTTCTATCTCTTGTTGTAACTTGTCCATCTAATCTCCTTGTTACTTCTAACGCCCTGTTAAGGGGTGAGCAACGCAATACCGATGCCGCCGCATACAACCTTAAACACTAAAAACAACGCATAGTAAAAATGCCACGCATTGCGAATCACTCTTAAACAGTTTGTTATAATTTTCTATCTACTAAACCTCTGTAACATAGTATCAAAATCAACCACTGAGGTGCCTCCAGATGTTTGAGATAGATTCATAGACTTGGCCGATTCATTGACAACCCAACTAGAACCACCTTGTGGAAGTTGGCTCGAGTAAAACTCATACAGTTTTTGACGACCATATTTAACTTCAAGTTCTGATATAACCGCCATTATATGGTTGTAAACAACCTTTCCAAACCCTATAGCTTCGTCTACGGATGGAATGTAACCTTTATGAATTACTTTATTTCTAAAGCCACGATCATTGCTGCTTAGCTCTGGTGGTAATTCACCTAGTGATGAGAAGTAGAGGTAGGTAAAAGCACCAAGCTGCCTTTCAGATTGATTTGAAACGGTCTTCCACGCTTGATCTGCGAGTTCTGATGTAATGCCAGTGTTCACCATTTGAAACTTTATGAAGAATTCGTAAAAGCGCTCCAGAGCACTAGCAAATGACGAAACCGACTCCCGAGTGTAACCGTCACCCAAAGCATTCATACCTAAGTCATATAAGATCTCATATTTTGCAGCATTTAACACAACTGAATATTCATGACCTCTCGGACATTTAATTTCGTGTACTCCGCTATCATGGAGCATGTGAGGCGTAAGCCTAAAACTAAGACTCTGCATGCCGCTTCTATTAAATGCTTCTTGCATACAATATGGGCATGTGTGATTTATCCTCATAAGGAATCTCCAAAATTATAACGCCGCATTAAGGTGTGAGCGGCGCTTGGCTATACTTGAGCGAAGCGAAACTGCCAAGCGTTGCGAATCACTCTTGAATGCTTTGTTATGTGAATTTTTACTCGTACGTCTTACCGTTGTGCTTTAACCAACCGTGCGGGTGTCTATTGTTTGGGTCATGGTGTGTCCAGTGCATAACACCACCTTTTTTATTCCATTCATATTCACCGTAAAACTGAACTCGATCGCCCACTTTTAGGTTTGGAATTCTAGGAGCCAAATCAATATTGTGAGCAACAAGTAAGGTCTGTTTACTGTCCAACTTTAAAATAAACTTTTGATGCCTACTTCCTTCGTTGTCATCACGTAGCAAGCGAATTACTGTGCCTGAGCCTTGAATTTGAACATCACTTTGATGATTATCATATGCTGTCTTTAACTGATGATCATTAGCTTGAGCACCAATCGAGGCTAGACAAAAGAGAGCTATAAATATAGCGATAAACTTCTTCATATAGTCAATTTCTCCAATTCACATAACGCCGCATTAAGGTGTGAGCGACGCTTGGCTATACTTGAGCGAAGCGAAACTGCCAAGCGTTGCGAATCACTCTTAAATGCTTTGTTAGGTATGTTGTTTTAGGTTTTGCCCAAACATAAACAAAAACATCTCTGCCTGTGCTGCTGTGCACTCTGAAGATAGTGCAAAATCGTTCATAATTTTCAGATACTCAGGATAAAGGTTTGGGGCATTTGTATAAGTTATACGCTTCATGCCAGCAAACTCTTTATAGATACCTGTCTTGATGGCTTCAATTACACGAATGTCCAAAATTAGTGGCTCATGCCCCTCAATTTTACCTCCAACAAAATAGAGAAATTTTGAGTATGTAGACAACCCTAACCCACTAATTTCTTTTACTTTGTTGTAGTGTGTTTCCCAGTCATCAATACCTTGCGATGCACACTTTAATAAAGAGGCTATCTCAGGCAATTTCTTCATAATCTTTGAGAAGTTGTTGCCCCTCATGCCTGATGAGTAGCCCCATAGAATCGTTGATATTATTAACTTGTTGTAATCCTGAGTGTCTGCGATGTCTTTGAGGTCTTGCCTGCGTAGTTTTACATCCTGTTCACCAGAAAATATAGATTGTATTGTATTCCAAATTTCTGGGTGGCTCTCTTGATACTTTTCCCAAGTAGCTAGTTTTGTACCAATAGCATGGTCTGCTTCAGGCAAATGACCAATCAAGGATTTGTAATTTTCCATAGTTCCCTCTGAATACCTAACGCCGCATTAAGGTGTTAGCGACGCTTGGCTATACTTGAGCGAAGCGAAAACGCCAAGCGTTGTGAATCACTCTTAAATGCTTTGTTAAATGAAATTTTGCATACCCATAATAAAATCAGATTTGCCACCATATGACGGGTGACGAATATACTGAACCTCACTGTTAGGGAACGCGATTCTCAAAGCTTTTTCACCTTTACGCCCTATGCTTGCTACTTTAGAAGGAAAGAAAATTTCATGAAGATCTTCAAGAAATTCTCTCCCGATTTTCAATTCTGATGCATTAGGTGCTCGATTAGACTTCGGGTTACCTTTGTTGTACGGATGAAATGGAAACGAATTCCAGAGCAAAGGTATACGATTTCGCTCCCCTAGCACTTCCCACATAAAATTTGCTGTATTTTCGGATTGGATACTCGCGAAACGCAACTTGTCTTTAATTTTCAGTAACACTGGATGTTCAGTACGTGCTAGTTGTTCACTACTTGTAAAAGGAATACCCGTAACACGACAACCCAAATACCCAGGAGCCTCTCCCACAAGCATATGTACATTGCCAACATCACTTAAAAACAAGTTTAAGTATTCTCGCAAGTTATTCACAGCGTTTTCATCCTTATATGGATTGAAAACCGTTTCTGAATGCTCGAAAGCAATCAATTTATTTAGAAAAACTTCGATTTTATCCACGATACTCCCCATTTCATTTAACGCTTTGTTAAGGGGTGAACAACGCAATACCGAAGCTGCGGCATACCGCCTTAAACACTAAAACCAACGCACAGTAAAAATGCCACGCGTTGTGAATCCCTCTTAAACAGTTTGTATGTGTATTATTACACAAAAAACCTTAGCGGGTCGTTGATTGCATTTCTTTGCTCTTCAGTTAACAACGACTTGAAAGCCTTAGCCGTTTCCATTTGCTCATCTGAAAACCCAAACTCTAACAACGCAACTTGCGTAGACTCTATCGATCCAAGAATCTCACCCTGTTTGTATTTATTGTTTAAAAGATCATTGACCTCGCAATAAAGCGAGCAAGACGCCCAAAGAATATTCCTCACGGCTCTTTGGTTGTAATAGCTGTCTTTAGTAACATCTTGCAAGAAATCACCGGACATTGTTCTGATGCTATCGAGCTTTTCGGGTATTCCACGAACTAGATGACGCTCATCTACAGACAGGAGAAGTAGACATTCTTTATAAAAGTCTTTTAGAAAGTCTAAGTCGAACTTCTTCACTATTGGGACTGGTATTTGAGGAATATTTCCTTGAGCATCAGCTTGAGTTTCAAGTGCATGTAACAATTTAAAATGCTCTATCGCTATCGACTTCAAGTACAACCTGCAATCAGAAAGCTCTGCATATAACACCTTTTTGTTTTTTGATGATGACAGATAAAAATCCCACTTCCTCATTAAAGGAGTAAAAAGGATACCAAGCACAAAAACACCCAAAGTTATAAAAGGCGCGAAATTTATGCTTTCGTTCATATGATGACCTCAATTAATACACATAACGCCCTGTTAAGGTGTGAGCAACGCAATACCGATGCTTCCGCATGCCACCTTAAACACTAAACACAACGCATAGTAAAAATACCACGCGTTGCGAATCACTCTTAAACAGTTAGCACACATTAGCGCACAATATCTTCGTTTTTTAGAGACGTCAGGTACGAAAGGTCAAGTTGACTTCCAACAGAACTAGCTAGCTGAGAAGAAGAGCTGACTTCAAACTTCATGCTAGCAAGTAACGAATGACCAGCTCCGGCAATAACACCTAACAATGGGCTGTTAAAGTTGCTACCAACTAACCCACCGGACACGACACCTTGTCCAATTGTTCCAAGGTTAATGTCTAATGCAACCTTGCGACTCGCCAACAAACGAGTCCCCCAACTTTCCTTAGCTACTTTATCTAAATCTTTTATTGCATTCTCTAGGCGAGTTATTTGTACAATTTTTGAACGAGGGATGTCTTGGGATTTTGATATTTCAAGATATAACTCATCGAGGGTTTGACGCAAACCTTGTAGCTCATTATCTCGTTGCGACTTAAATGCGATTAGTTTAGCTATGGGATAGTCTGGTAACGGTACAGGTAAACACTTTGATAGTTCAAAATCAGCGGTAACTAAATCCCTAGACAAGCCTTTCGGAATTACGAGCTGGTCACCAGATTGATGTATAGCCCATTGTCCGGGATTTTCTTGGGTTAATTGAGTTGCAACTTGGCTCAGTCCATCAAAATGCATCTTCGCCAAACCACTGCCATTGAATGTCCCATTTAATGACATTCTTGCAGTCTCTTTTCGTAACACTTTTGCCTGCTCTAGTAAAAGACCATCGCCGGAAATTCCCGTACCAAAAATGTTACTGTCGGTTATAACTATCTTATCCCAGTACAAAGCCATATAACGTAGTTTCTCGGGAGGTAAGCCACCGTTAATTGATAGTGAATCTCCGTTACTCAAGATTTCTTGAGCTGGGGTTACGATACCTCTTTCCATTTTTACTCCAAAAAGAAAATGAGATGTTTATTAATGAGTGCTAACGCCCTGTTAAGGTGTGAGCAACGCAATGCAGAAGCCGCTGCAAACCACCTTAATCACTTAAACCAATGCATAGTAAAAATGCCACGCGTTGCGAATCACTCTTAAACAGTTTGTTAGCCGTTTTGTGATTTAAATATTTTTAACCACTCTTTTTGGTCTGGCGACAATACATCTAGGTTGGCATGAAATCCCAAGAGATTTACGTAAGGAGAAAGCTTACTGATGTATGCTAATCGTTCTGTGATATCCAACTGACCTTGCTCTAGCTCTGACTCTCCGATATCCCTGAGCCTTTCCAAATAAAATTTCATATTTCCTGAAAAATATGCAATCTCTACCAAAAGGTTAGTAGCAACAATAACATCCTCATTAACTGCCACCTCCCTCTGATTTCGTAAGTTAATAAAATACCTTTCTACTGATAGTCCCGTATTCATATAAGGCGCAGAAATCTTTTGTTCAATAGACTGAAAATGTCTTTCTAAGGCATTTTTCAAAGTATTTATTACAATCAACTTCTTACTAACAATTACGCTTTCCTGCTGAGATTTAAGAGTGTTAGCAATATACACTAAAGCCATTACAGATAGTATTGGGCCACTTACACCGCCAAAGAATGTTGCAAAATCAGACCAAGCTTTCGGCGTTAGTTCGAAAGCTAAACCACCGAAAATCCCCAAGCCAACTGGATAACTCAATCCGACAACCAGCAAAAAAACAAACGCAAGACTCAACCATATTTTCATGTGAAATAAAATCTCCCTATACGGCTAACGCTTTCCATACGGATTTTAGCCGTCTTCCATACTCCTATCATGCAATCTTTCCAATTACAGTTCAATTGATAATCAATAGGTTAATGAGAGGTGATAGATATTAAATTGCAAAATGACGGATAGTTTAAAAGCTTACTTCGACTACCTCGGATAGCTGTCGGCAAGGGAGACTTTCATTCAGATGAAGTTAATTCGCTTCAGTGATAACCAACAATAGGGCATAAATGAGTTTGCAATGCCTATTGCAAAAGCTCTTTCAAGTAGTCGTTTTTATGGTTAATAAGCATAAAGAGCACTTAATCGATCAATCCGAGTTGGATGTAAGCTAAATTTAGTTTAAATTTGGACTAATATAGGTTTTGGTGTATAGTTAGTAACGCAAACAAATGAACCCAGACTAACTTTTAAATTTAGCTGGTTTACGTTCTTATACCGAAGGAAGAAACCCATGCGAACTGAGACGGTAAGCTATTTAAAGAAAAATGCAGCCGATCTCCCACTAGATGAAGCGATGACGATCACACAAAACGGTAAGCCGATTTATGTGGTGGAATCATACGAAGAACGACTAAAGCGCGATCAAGCAGTAGCCTTGATGAAGCTTGTTACTATCAGTAGCAAGGATGTAGCTCAAGGTCGCACAATGTCATCGAGTTCATTTAAGGAGAGATTGGCCGCCAAGAAATCATAAGGTGACCATAAGATGGCCAATATTGTTTATACGGAAACGTTCTTTAATACAGTAGAAGAACGTATTGACTACTACTCACAATGGAATGATTCCATTAGCGTAGTAGAGAGAATTGAAAATTTGATTGAGACGTTCGAGCAGAACGTTGAGAGCAATCCGGCCATATATCCGGCTTGTTATGAGCTAACTCAGCTTGGGGTGTATCACTTTCGTCAGTTTAGTTTTGATGGGTTCAAACTTATCTATCAATACGACGATGCGACAGATACGGTTTACGCCATGGTTTTGATTAGTGATAAGCAAGATTTGCAGAAAACCCTAGTGGATTACTGCATCCGGTTCTTATAAAACTGATGATTAAAAGCCGCCTTTCGAGGCGGTTTTTTTATGTCTAAAGGTCGCAATAGCGGCCTTTTTTGATCATCCTTAAAAACATTTTGTTTTCGTTCGTGTCTTTTTGTCTACTAACGAAAATGGCGGGGCTATATTTTACATGCAAACAAAATTGAACCTTTCGACACGAGGATGACCAAAATGACCAACTTAAAAGAAAAACAAATCAAACTTGCTACTGCTGCTATTGCTGATCTTAAAGAGCTGGTGGCGCAAACAGGCAATCTACTAATGAATCTTTCTAAATCTGGCGTTGAGGCAACTGCAAAGGCCGTTTGTAACTTCTACAACGAAGCGTCACCAATCCAACAAGATTGCTTAGACATTGCTTACTGCTGGTGTGGTTCTTGGGATTCAGAGAACGAAGCGCGTGAAGCATTGGAAGCCGTTAAGGGTCACGCAATCAAAGCCCTTGCTTGGAAGCAAAACCGCCTAGAAGTGTTTGAGTGTGAGCGTCCAGAATACCGCCAAGGCATTACTATCTATGAAGTGGTGCGCGTTTCTACTAAGCGAGGTGAGCCGCTATCAACGCATACTAATTACTTCTCTAGTAAAGAAAGAGTCAAAGCATTCCTAAACAAGAAATACGACTTTTACGCGCCGGATATGGAAGAGAACAGCAAATTCAAATGTATCGAACGCTCAGACTACTCTTTGCAGTTCTACCAAGAAGATGAGGAATATCTGATTGAGTTCCACATGAACCATGTAGATGTAGAGTAATTGTTTGTTCGGGAGGTTGTTAGCATGAACGCTGAAGTAATAACTCAAGAAATGTTCAATTGCATCTTAATAATCGTGGAATACTTTGCCATTCTTTTTATGGGTTTATTCATCGCTCGTAAACGTGGCGTATTTAAAGGCAAAAAATAATCCTCGAACGCACATTTAAACTAAACAAGCCAGCTTTAAAGCTGGCTTTTTTGTTATCATTCGTGTCATAAGGTTCACAGGTGAGAACAGATATGGCCGTTTATATCCCCGTCAGACACTTAGGAAAGGCTTTTATCGAAAGCCAAGCCAAAACACCGACCAAACAGCAAAGGGACATTAGCAAGGCTTACCAGAAGCTACATGCGCGTGTTCAGCGCAACCTTATCGGCTTGCCACCATATCAAACTGAAGTTCTATTTCATCCAACTCGCAAATGGCGAATGGATTACGCTTGGCCCGACTTAAAGATTGCCTTGGAGGTTCACGGCGGTACTCATTCAAATGGGCGTCACACTCGCGGCGTTGGCTTTGCAAACGACAGAGAGAAGATGAACGAAGCGCAGCTTTTAGGCTGGATTGTTATTGAGATTGCATCGGACAACTTAGGCCAGCTTAGAGGCTGGTTAGAACGTGCCTTTGATCATCGAACGAAAACAATGAACACTGAACAGTGATAACATGTTGACGCAATTAAACACTCGGAGTTAGAGAAGTGGCGAGAATTAATTGGGAACGCATTAAAAAACAATACCTTAGCGAATACGAAGAAACTGGCGTTGACGTTAAGACGTTTTGTGTTCGCAATGGTTTAGTCTACTCCACAGCAAGAAAATACTTAAATAACAAACTGTTACAGAAAAAAGAGAACAAACCAAGCGAACAGAACGCGAACAACGAAGAAGTTCAGGGCGAAAAATTACAACCAAAAGGGATTACACCGCCCAAAACCAAAATCAAACGCAAGAAAACCGCGAATCAATCAAGTGCCAAAAATGGACACGGTGGCCGTCGAGCTGGCGCTGGCGCTCCAAAGGGAAATAGCAACGCTTTCGTGCATGGCTTGATGACTAAAGCATTTGGCAACCTAGTTAAATACTCTCATCAAGTCGATGACGAATTTAAGTTAGAAGTGCATAAGCTTGCCGCTCTTCAGGCGCTTGAGTGCTACACGCAATACAAAGATGAATTAGCTGACTTCCTCAAAGAGCTGGAAGAACGTGGTGATAAACCTACAGAACTAGAGCAGGAGTTTATTGACCGACTTGAGAAACGAATCGAGTCGAGTTTTGGCATGGTTTGCCACCACACCGGAAAGCTTGAGTATTTAGAGGGCCAAATGGCGAACCGTCGATTAACCAATCGAGCAATAAGCAAGGTTATCGCTCAAACCACACAAGTCGAAGTTGATACCAACCTTAAACGCAAAGGCATTGCGTTGGCCGAAGCGAATACTGACAAGGCTAAGGCTCAAGCTGCGCTTGCTCGTCATGATCTCGACCAGAAACAACGTGAAGGTCTAGGCGACGATGATGATCTAGGTATGTTGCTAGATGAAGTCCAAGATTTGGATGACGATGAAATCATTCAGCGCTTCAAAGATAAAGGTGGAGTGTTGAACGATGATGAATGATGGTATTCAGCCGTATAAGGATTCTATTAATGGCCGTGGCATAAACCTAGTTATGCCAGCGCTTACCGATCAGCAATTCAAAGCGCTTTCACGGCCAGAGAAGCGCCGTTACTTCAGGAACTATATGACCTGTAAGGAATGGCGCTTAAACAACCTTTACAAGATAGAGAATGATAAAGGTCGCGTTGTCACGTTTCGAATGCGTGACGCTCAGAGAGATCTATTTGAAACAGCCCATACCTTTGAATTGATTCTTAAAGCGCGTCAGTTGGGCTTTAGTACCTTTATCGACTTGTACGCGCTGGACTCGTGTTTATTCAATAAGAACTATGCCGCAGGTATTATCGCGCAAGATTTGGAGAGTGCTGGCGCTATCTTCCAGACAAAGGTTGTCTTTCCATATAACAATTTGCCTAATTACTTGCGCTCTCGCATTCGTGTAGTTCAACGAGCTGGTGGCGCTAACGGTGGCCGACTCAGTTTTTCTAATGGTTCACGAATCCGTGTTGCAACGTCATTCCGTTCCGGTACGTTGCAGTTTCTACATATTTCAGAGTTGGGCCGTATTTGTGCAGGTTACCCACAAAAGGCCAAAGAGATCCAAACAGGTTCGATGCCTACTGTTCACGAAGGTTGCAAACTCTTTATTGAATCGACGGCAGAAGGCGCGGCAGGACTCTTTTTTGAGTTGTGTAAGAAAGCTGAGGAACGAGCACATAGCGGAGTGAAGTTAGGTGCTAAAGATTTCCACTTTAGATTCATTCCTTGGTTCACTCATCCTAGATATTACTCACCATTGCCATTAGGCGGATTGAAGCTATCCAAATACTTTATTGAATACTTTAAGTCGATTGAGCCATTCGTGATCCGTCACTTGGGTAGACCGTTAACGGATGAGCAAAAGCAGTGGTATGTCGAAACCTATAACCACTACGAAGAGTACACGAAACAAGAGTATCCAAGTACACCACAAGAGGCGTTCTTAACGTCAGGCCGTCGAGTATTTAGCGCTCCTTCCTGTATGGCTGCGGAGTCAGCTTGTACCAAACCGTTGCTTGTCTATGACGTTAATCCAGAGACAGGTGCAATGTTTGATGTTCGAGATAGCGTAAACCGTGAAGGTAAAAGCGAGAACATGCAGAACGGATTACAGGGCTATTTGCTTATTTGGGAATTGCCTGATCCAGAAAAGGATTACGCCCTTGGCGCTGACGTTGCGGAAGGTCTGGAACATGGGGACAGAGGTTCAATTGATGTGCTGGACGAAACTGGCAATCAAGTTGCTCATTGGTTTGGTCATATCGACACAGACCAGTTTGCAAAGATTATCGCAATCATTGGAAAGATGTACGCAGGTAAAAACGGCAGAGCGGCCTACGCTGCGCCAGAACGAAACAACCACGGCCACGCCGTTTTAAACGTTCTACGCGATATCTATCCAATATCCAGAATCTACCAAGAAGAACACCACGACAAGGAAGACGAGGACGAAGAAACAGGACGATTAGGCTGGCTTACCACTCGTAAATCCAAGCCGATAATTATTTCAAACTTAAATGAGCAATTGCGCAATAATACGTCGGGCATTCGATGGATCGGGACAGTTACAGAGCTGAATACCTACGTTTATGACTCCAAAGGAAGCATGAACGCAATTGAAGGCGCATTTGATGACCAAGTGATGAGCTATGCGATTGCGCTAGAAATGGTTGTTCGAATGCCTAGAACCATGACCAAGTTACAGCCACGCACCAAGCGATCAAGCGATTGGCGTACTAAGTGAGGGGAGAATTTATGGCTTGGAATGAAGACCATGCGGAGCATGACGGCAAGGGCTTTAACCTTGCTCAATTACGCCGATTAGTCTCAAACGTGGAAGCACAACCAAACTGGCGCGACCCAGCGCAAAAGTGTTGTGATTACTACGACGGCAACCAACTAGCGCCGGAAGTAAAACAAGTCTACGAAGAACGTGGACAACCGATCATTATCAATAACCTAATAGCGCCAGCTATTGACGCCGTTTTAGGTATGGAAGCAAGAACACGAACTGATCTTGTACTTACAGCCGATGACGATGACGGCGAAGAGCTACGCGATGCACTTCAGGAGAAGTTTAAAGATGCGTGGCGACTTGCACGAGCTGATCGCGCTAATGCCGACGCTTACGCTTCACAAATTAAAGCTGGTATTGGTTGGGTAGAAGTTACCAGAAATGACGATCCTTTCTATGGTGGTGGCTACAACATCAAGCCAGTTCGCCGTCAGGAAATGTGGTGGGACTGGAACGCTCAAGAGGCCGACTTGTCTGATGCTCGATGGTTGCTGCGTAAACGTTGGGTAGACGTTGACGAGGCTATTGCTCATTTCCCTGAACACGCCGAAATCATTCGCCAAGCAATGAATAATTGGGAAGACTTTGCAAACCTTGAAAGCTACGAAGAGCAAGACCAAGATTTGCTTGCTGCTTACCATGAATTTGAGAGTTGGGATCGAAATACGTCTGAATGGTTAGATCAGGCGCGTGGCCGTATCTGCTTACAGGTTATCTACTACCGTACATTTAGACGCGGTTATGTCATCGACCTAAAGAATGGCCGAACAGTTGAATACAATCCAAATAATATCGCTCAAGCCGTTGGCGTAAAAATGGGTACATTTAAACCACGAATTGCTACATGGTCAGCAGTACGCGAAGCGTGGTTTGTTGGTATTCATAGAATCATTGATCGTAAATCAGTTGCACCGAGCGGATACTTTCCAATTGTTCCGTTCTTCGGTTATCGAATGGATAAATCCGGCCAACCTTATGGTGTTGTAAGCCGAATGATTAGTGCTCAAGATGAGATCAACTATCGTCGTATGAAGCTTACGTGGCTGCTACAAGCTAAACGTGTCATTGCAGACCAAGACGCAACCAATATGAGCCGCGAAGACTTGCTCGAAGAGGTCGAACGCGCAGATGGTTACATTGAGTTAAACCCTGATCGCAAGAACAAGAAATCAATCAGTGAAGCTATCCAGATTCAGCAAGATTTCAATATTGCGAGTCAGCAGTTTACTGTTATGCAGGACTCAATGAAGCAAATCCAAGACGTTGCTGGTATCTACAATGCAATGTTGGGCCAAGACTCTTCAGCCACCAGCGGAGTGGCTATTAACTCTCTAGTGGAACAAGGCGCGACTACGCTAGCAGAGATCAATGACAACTATCACTATTCGAGAACACGAGTTGCTGATCTGTTAATGGCCTATCTAATCGAAGACCTAGCGAAGCAAAGCAATATCGCTGTAACTATCAACAAGCAAGACGCCCATAAGCGAAAAGTCATTCACCTAAACGTGACCAATGACGACGGCACAGTGACCAACGACGTTAAGCGTTGGAAAGGTCATATCGCTCAAGCTCCAATCCAGCAAACTGCCACATTCCGCGCTCAAATGGCTCAACAACTAACCGCGCTAGTTGCTCAGTTGCCACCACAAATTCAAATGGCAACGCTAGATATGGTTGTCGAGTTAATGGATGTACCTAACAAGCAAGAGATCCTGAACCGTATCAGACAAACTCTAAACATTCCAAAAGCGCCGGAAGATATGACGCCAGAAGAACAAGCAGCTATGCAGGAAGAACAACGCAAGCAGCAAGAAATGGCTGAAATTCAAATGCAGCAGCTACAAAACGAGGTTGCTTTAGGCGCGGCCAAGGTTGAAGAACTACAGGCCAAGATTGCCAAACTACAACGTGATGCAGAAAGCCAAGACGTTAAAGACAACAAGGTTGAGGCCGAAACTGCGAAAGTTTTACAGGAGGTCGCAGAAGTCAAAGCACAAGCAGATAGCACAGTTAATGCAATATTAGCGAACATCGACCAGCAATTGCTAAACCTTCAAATCTAAATGTAAGAGGTAACTAGAAGTGTGGGAACAAGTTAAAAACATCGTGGGCGAATCCGCCCCTTTGGTTGGTTCATTACTTGGCGGTGCCACTGGTAAAACAATAGGTACTCTGATCGCTGGCGTTCTTGGTGTCAAAGATACACCGGACGCCGTTATCAAAGAGCTGATAGAAAACCCTGAAGCTCTAACAAAGATTATTGAGTTTCAGAATCAACACGCAGTTAAGTTGCAAGAAATGGCGCTTAACCAGTTATCTATGCAGCTAACAGACACACAAGACGCGAGAGACGCACACGGCGATCACTGGATGCCTTCAGCGTTAACTCTGATCTTGTGTGTCATGGTGTCAGGTATGTTTTGCTCATTGTTTTGGTGGACGGTTCCAAAATCATACGAGCAACTAATTATCATGATTGCAGGTCAGGTAATGGGCGCGTTCTCAACGGCTATCGTGTTTTGGCTAGGCTCAACGATGATGCAGGGCTTAGGTCGAACAAAGCAACCAATGAAGTTTATGAAGTGGGGGAGTAAGTAAATGAAATTACCAGCCGAGTTTAAGCCGAATACTGAAATTCAAGAAATGATGGAAGAGCTAGGTTGCACTGGCAAACGTGTAAAGCCTCAAGACATTGCTGATCGAATTGAAGAGATTGATTTTCAAACCGTCACGCTTGCAGGTAATAAATTCATGTATTGCGGCATCAAGATGAAAGGCGGCTTTGTTGTTGTTGGTAAACCAGCAACTTGTATCGACCCTGAAAACTGGCGTGACCAGATTGGCCGACAAGTGAGTTTTAACAACACATTCGAAGAGATCTACAAGCTAGAAGCTTACAGAAAGATGAGCGCATAAGACGTAATTGTTTGGAGAGAAAAGCCATGTATGACAAACGACTAAGAAGCTATCGACCTAAATGGTTCAAGACTTGGGAACTTGTGAGCAAAGCTGCTTATCAGGCGCGTGGTGAAAAGGCCATGCTTGGTATGGATGCTCGATTGCTGATCACCATTGATGAGCTGCGAACGCTGCTTAGTGAAATCGATCCGAAGAAAGCGGCGCTTATCTGTAACAACTGGAAAGCTGGTGGATCTCGTGGTTACTCAGGTTTGCGACTTGCGAGTGACAAACATTTCACTCCATTCTCTGCGCATGGCAGAGGGCAAGATATTGATTTAATTAGTAATTATTACACGGCTCAAGAGTTGCGTGATTTGATTATTAAACACAAAGACCGATTCCCTTATCTAACGAGAATGGAAGAAGGTGTGAGCTGGTTGCACTTGGATGTGTTCAACTTACCAGAAGATGCACCAGAGAATGCAATCCTGTTGTTTACTAAATCAGGTGAGACTCGCTACGCCTAGATAATCATTGAACGTTAATTTTTAGTTTGCATTCGTAAATTTGTGGTACATTTATCAGCAAATTGAGTGTGCGGCGAAAAACTAACGCAACACGAGAACATAAAAAAGCCAGTTAGCGCGATTGCGTTAGCTGGCTTTCTTGTTCGCAAGTGCGGCGATAAGCACAAACCAAACGCAAGCGCAGCGATAAGCGCACATGAGGGGATTATGACTATAGAACTTGACCAAGCACTATTAACTGGCAACGTCGAAGACATTGACGCACTGCTAGATGAAATTGACCTAGATGACGATTTGGGCGTTCTCAGCGGTGAAAATGACCAAGACAACCATTCGACTGATAACGAAATGGGCGTAGGCGAGGAAGATGAGGCACTACCAAGTGTTATTGACACTACTCAGCCAAAAGGTGACGCCAACCTAGATAAATCAGAACAGGGCCAAGAGTCTAAAACGAATGCGGCCAAAGATAGCATTGGGGTTCGAGAGATTGACGGCAAGCTCTACATTGAAGTTGATCCAGACAATGCAGCGGTAGCAAGTAAGGACGGTAAACATACGATTCCTTATGCAGTTCTAGAAAAGGCTCGCAATCAGGCGAGCGAAGCGTCAAGCCGTATGCAGGAGCTAGAGCAACAGTTAAGTGAAGCTACAACCGCCAAGGAAAAACTACAGCTATACACCAAGCAATTAGAAGAAGCTGGCATTACGCCTGAAAAGCTACCTGAAGAATTGCTGAACGATGAAAATGCACTCAATGCGCTGCGTGATGAGTTGCCAGAAACGGCAGCAAATTTACTAACGGCGCTAGTTAAGCGTTTTCAAAGTAAGGCTACGACCACTCAACAAGAAGCCAATGACGGAGTTAACGAAGTTACTAACGCGCTAAACGCTGACGAACTAACAGAACTTCGCACTTGGGAATCGAGTGACCGTGACCGTTGGGATATGGCCCTAGTTATCGACAACAAGCTCAAGAATGATCCAGCGTTCCAAGCCATGCCACTAAAAGAACGCTTTGCAGAAGTGCAACGCCGAGTGAAGGCCGCTTTCGGTGATCCGGTTCAAGCGTCAATTGATGCTGAAAAGGCACAGAAACAAGCCGAGCAAGGCCAGCAGCAACCTCAACAAACGGCAGAAAAACAAACCGTTGTACCTAATTCACCGTCTAGTCTAGGTGGTTCTTCACTGGACACTACGGCGGCAGCTAATCAGGCATTGTTGAATCAAGACGCACTAGCGCTTGAGCAATCACTTGCCAATATGTCGCCAGAGAAGGTTGAAGAGTTCCTAGCTCAAGCGGTGATAGCTCTAGATTAGTCGAGGATTTCATAATGACTACTATCACTAAAGCTCAAGCTGCTAAAGCGTTTGGTGCCGCGCTGTTTACTCATACGCGCCGCCAAAACACTTTTGTAAACATGCTAACTGGTAAAGCTCCAAAGGCAGTGCCAGCAGACCGCAACCGAAACAAAACTCAAACTGAAGCTGGTGCGCCAGTTGTAATGATCACCGACCTTACAAAACAAGCTGGTGACACAGTTGAAATGGATTTGTTCCACAACTTGGGCGGTATGCCAACGATGGGCGATAAAAAAATCGAAGGTCGTGGCGAGTCTCTATCAAAAGTTGAGTTTGAATTAGTCATTAACCAAGGCCGTCATAACGTCGATTCAGGCGGTAAGATGGCTCAACAACGCACCAAGCAAAACCTACTTCAAGTAGCTCGTACAATGCTTGGTAACTACTTCAACGATCTGCAAGATGAAATCGCAACGTATCACCTAGCTGGTGCGCGTGGTGACTTCATGCCTTCCGACATGATTGTTCCAACTGCGGATCATTCAATGTTTGGTGAAATCATGGTTAACCCTGTTACCGCTCCTACAGCGGATCGTCACTTCTTCGGTGGTGACGCAACAGGTATTGCGGAAATCGTGGCAGCCGACACGCTAACCCTAGCGAAGATCGATGAAATTGCGCTTTACCTAGAAGAAATGGCACACCCAATCAAGCCTATCCGCTTCGAAGCAGATGAGCTTTACGGCGAATCGCCTTTCTACGTTCTATTTGTTACTCCGCGCCAATGGGCCGACTTATGGGCTGACGTTCAAGGTGCTGGCAAAGTGCAAGAGCTAATCGCGAATGCGGTTAACCGTTCGCAAGGCTTTAAGCATCCACTATTCCAAGGTGACCGCCTAATGTGGCGCAACATCTTGGTTCGTCAATACCGTAAACCAGTACGTTTCAATGCTGGCTCTAAAGTGAAAGTTGGCGCAGCAAGCGGCAACGGTACTGAAACTGAAGTCGAAGCAAAAACAGTAATTGACCGCGCAATCCTACTTGGCGGCCAAGCGCTAGCAGTGGCTTACGGTAAATCTTCAAGCGGTGCTCAGTTCTCTATGCACACCGAGAAGGTTGACCATGGCAACGGTCGTGAAACGTCTATCGCTTGGATGAGCGGCGTTAAGAAAGTTCGCTTCCAAGAGAAGAATGGCCGAATCAATGACTACGGCGTAATGGTGCTAGATACAGCCGTTGGCGGTCTATCTAAGTAATAAGTGACTGGCTGGCTATCTAGCCAGCCTTTATTCATCGGAATCAAAGGAGAATTGCAATGGCAGTTAAAGTATCACCAGCCGTTAAGCAAAACGTCTATAACGGTACTCACGGTAACCTTTCAGTGATGTTCGCTGAAGTTCCGGCACTTGCTGATGGTGACTCGGTTATCGCAGCAAGCCTTGAGGCTGGCGTGAAGCTGGTGGAAGTGAAGATCCTTACCAAAGGCGACGCGGTTACTAGTTTGACTGCACAAGCATCGCTTAATGAAGTGCTGCTAGGTGATGGTATTCATGCGCCTCAAGTTGGCACCAAGCTAGAAGATGTGATCGGTACGGCCACGGAAGTTCCGAAAGGTGCGTTGTCGTCTGATGAGGCTGGATACTTCCCGTCAGAAGATGTTGCTGAAAAAGATAAGTGTCTTGTTCTAACGTTCGCAGGTGCCGCAGTTACGGAAGATAAGATCCGTCTAGCGATTTACACCACTTCAGTCGGCACTATCTAAGATAGTCCACTCTGTTGAAAAACAGGCCAGTCAGATAATTGGCTGGCCTTTTTTACATGTTCCGTGGCAATGGCCGCAGCTCAACACATCGAATACACATAAGGGTATTGACTATGACAGCAGAAAAGAAAATTGTTTGGATCGGTGAAAAGCCAATTAAAAAAGTAAACACGCTTGGCCGTGACTACTACTTTAACCGTGGCGAACCAACCAGCGTACCGGAACAAGTGGCGCACCGATTACTGCAAATCAAATCTTGTTTTGCTACTCCTGAGAGTGCTCAGTCTCTAATCGAGAGCCTACAAGCTGAAGAGCAAAAGCGCCAGCAACTAGCGGAACGAGCGGCGCAACTAAAAGCTGAAGAAGAGAAAGCAAACACTTGGCTTGTTATGGTCGATGGCGAAGTCGTCAACATTTCCAAATACACCAAGGCGAAACTTGAAACCGTTATCCTAGCAGAAGAGCTTCCAATTGATCCGCTAGCGTTGGAAGTTCCAGAAGGCGAAACACATGCGTCAGCTCTACGCATGGCAGTGCGTGACAAGCTACACGCTAAACACGGTATTCCAGAGGCTTAATGATGAGCGCACTATCTGATTTATATCGGTTAGTGCGCCAGCGTTGCGCTGGCGTTGTCGATATCATGATGGATGACGCCTTGCGCGACTCTTACCGCGAGTTTTGCGAGAAATCAGAGTTCCTAAAAACAAAGGTCAAATTGACCGCCGTTGTGTCTGGTGTGCAAATTCCGGTTGCTGGCATTCCTACCGATTCAGCAATTCTAAAAATTGACAGCGTAGTGAGTAATTGCGGTTCTCCGCTTTACGTCAATGACGACTACGTTTTTGATCCTGTAACCAACGAGTTCACATTCACGAATGATTTTGATGCGGTGACCGTTACGGCGGTACTAAAACCAAAGCTAAATTTCGATGAGAACAACCTTAATTCATACCTAGTTGAAAACTACGGTGAGGCTCTAGCGGCTGGCGCTGCTTACCGACTCCGACTACAGGTTGGCACAAATTGGTTTAACCCTGATCTCGCGTTGATGTACGAGCGTGAATTTATCGAGGGTTATCGCCGCGCTTACCGAATAAGCAAAGACAACTTCAATTCATTCAAAAACAAAGTGCGTAAGCACAATTTCTACTAGAGGTGTGTATGTCTGCTAATAACACTCCGGTCAAACACTTGATCGATGAGGCAGCTCGTCTCGTTGTCGATAAAAACATGATCCGTTGGGATAAAGCGTTTTGGGTAGATGCGTTCAACTCGGCAGTTCGAGCAATCCTAGCAATTCGATCTGATGCGCTAACGGCCAATGAGGACTTTGTTTGTGTTGAGGGTTCAACTCAGACAATTCCAGTAGGTGCCCGTTTTGTTGTTGATGTTCTGCGAAACAAAGGCGGCGCGGCCATTTCTGGCAATGTAGATTTGAAGATGCTTGATGATTATCGCCCTGAATGGCGTTCAGAGCCTCTTGCTAGCGCGGCCAAGGCGTGGCTTTACGATGACCGAAATCCAACCACGTTCTATATGTATCCTCCGGTTGTTTCTGGAACAACCATTGAGTGCGTATTTGCAAAAGTGCCTACGCCAATAACTGAAAGCGATTACGACTCTGAAACCAAATGCGAACTAAACCCGATGTACGACAACGCGATCATTGAGTGGCTTGTCTACCGAGCATTTAGTGAGGATGCGGAGTTTACCGCTAACGCCGCTCGTGCAACCACAGCATTAAACGCCTTTAGAACAATGCTAGGCGACAAGAGCCAAGCAGATAGCATCGTTCAACAAAAGAGCGCTGATATCAAAAACCAACCACGCTAATTAATTGGAGTAGAGCACAATGAGTAGTAGCTGGTATCGAAGAGGTACGGTAACTGTAACCGACGGCTCAAAAGAGGTTGTAGGCGTTGGTACGTTATGGGTTGATGCCGGAAATAAACCGCTAGCTGGCGATATCATGTTCATAGCTGGCAGTATTTATGAGGTCGAATCGATCACCGATAACGAACATTTGTCACTGTTCAGGCCATTTACTGGCGTTCCACCAGCAAATGGTGAGTATGCGATCATTCGAAATACTTCAGTAACTATTGCAACTCGTGTGGCTGCAATGGTCGCGGCGGCTATCAACTCAAAACAAGTGTTGCTTGATGACCTTCGAGGTTATTACACATCAACGGCTGACAAGGTTCTTATTCACACCGATGACGGCTCAACTATTGAGGTTGTGCCACTTCAAACACTGGTGTCAGATATCACAAACCTGATCGCTCAGTCTGAAAGTATTAAAAACGATCTAGCTAATACACAGGCAGCTCTAGACCTTGTTCGTCAATACTCTAATGCGGCGCAAGGTGTCGAAGTTGAACCTGGCAAGTATTCAGCGAAGAGCTATGCGGCTGATGCGGCGGATACGTTGGCTTTAGTGAACAAAGCAAAAAGCGATGTGGATTTAAAAGCCTCTCAAGTTCAGCAAACCAAAACAGATATTGAGCAGTTTGTAAGTACATCAAAAACTGAAATTGATGCCAAGGCTACTGCTATTAGTACGGCTATTGCTACGCAAGCGACTACTGTTAAGGGCGAAATCACAACACTGGTTACGACAAGTAAGAGCCAGATTTCTGCGCAAGTAACTACTGGTAAGAGCGATATTGCCGAGCTTATTACTGGTGGAACGGACAGCATTTCTTCACTTTCTTCTACGAGTCAAAGTGAAATAACGGCGCTAGCTACCAAAAGCAAAAGTGACATTGCGGCTCTTGCTACTCAGAGCAAGAAAGATATTACGACTCTTACGACAACGAGTAAGGGTGAAATTTCAGATCTAGTGGCTGGTGGCACTAATAGCATTACGTCACTTACCGATACGAGCAAGGGTGCAATTAACACCTTAGTTAGTGCAAGCAAAAACGAAATCTCGGATCTAGCTACCACAGAAAAAGCAGCCATTTCGCAGCAATCAACCGCAGCAATTAGTGAAATGACTTCACTAAAACAGAGCGCCGAACAAGCAGCATCAACGGCAACACAAAAGGCTACTCAAGCGGCTGCTTCAGCTACAAGCGCAGCACAAAGTAAAACCGATACTCAAACCCTGAAAACGCAAACTGAAGCCTTAGCGAATGAAACAAAGCAAGTAGCGGAAGAGATTAAATCCGGTAGTTATGTTGGTTGGCAAATCTATTGCCAAAGCGAAGCAAACATGAAAGCTGCACGAATGCTAGCTAGTGAACAGTTTGCGGCTAGTGGTTTTGTTGATTTTGGTCGCCACTATAGTTCTGGCAACTATGTTCCTGTCAATGAGGGGCTTTGGTCGCAGTTAGACTCACCAAATAGCCTAAGAATAGGTAAGGTCACCAATGCTTCAGGAACGTCAAAAACTAACCATGCCGTTACGCATATCGCTGGCTTTATTTCGCAACTGATTAATATCAACGATGCGTTTGAACCAAGGGCTTCGATTAAGTTCCCTGAAGCTCCGAACGGCGCAGTTATTTATGACTCCACTGGTAACTGTCGTGGTTCAGGCAAAGCTACGCTAGACCTAACTAAGGATGTAGACCCTAAGTATGGTGATGTTGCTGGTTCAGTTAATGAAGCAGTAGGTAGAGCTTTTGAGGGTCGTACAAAGAATGGCGATTTCCGTAAAGGTAGTGATGGCTCATGGCTAGGGATTGCATCAGGACGTGGTACGTTCACTATTGCTGATGGGAAGATGACTATTAAGGACACTACAGGCATTAATGCAAACAAATCATCAATGGCTGTTAAAAACGTTGGTCATACAACAGAAGCTAATAAAACATACATCATTACTGTTGTTGTTGATTCACTGAGTACATCAGAAAATATGGTCAATTTTGCTATCCGTCTTGGTGGGTATTCTGACCCTAACCAACGACATGAACCATTACGAAAAGGTGTTAATACTTTTACGTATACAGCGGGTAGTAACCGTCCTGATGATGGTTTTCTCCTTTATGTAGGTAACAACCAAACAATGGTTATTTCATCGGTTGGGGTATGTGAAGCTACTGAAGAAGTAGTAATCAACCGTGTAGATTTGTTTGGTTTTGAGTACTTCTTAGAAGAAATCAGCAAGGCCAATCCATTTGTTTACCCTTATGGTTGTATTCAGTCGCTTGCTTCCACAATGGAAGGCATTGCTACTACAGGCTCTAATAGACCTGTAACTTATTATGCTGCTTTTGATGGTGATACAGGCTCAAAAGGTAAAGGCGTTGACTTTTGGGCTGCAACGGATGTGCAGAAGAGAGCTTTAGTTTCTAATCCTGAACACAACATTTATTTACTTGATGATGGACGAATTGTTCAATGGCGTGTGCGTCAGAGAACTATTGCAGGTGCAGGTAATGGGGATTGGGAAGGCTTTAGCCCTGTCGATGCAACACAACACTATTTACATTTCTACGGCGTGTTTGGTAACTGTTCGGTGGTTAATCCACAGGGCATTAAAGATGTACTCGGAGGTAATGGCACTTCATTTGGTCAACCTAATAATGTTCTTGGGTATGGCGTTTTTGATGGCAACGTTGAGCCTATTCGTCCAGATGAAAGTTTGGGCGCGTATAAAGTTCGTTTCTCTCATGCTTCAGATGGTTCTTACGCAGTAAACGGTGAGTGTTATTTCTATGTTTGCGGTGTAGTTCCTCGATTAAACAAAGGTGCTTATCATCCAAGCTTTAACCCATTAGGTACTAAGAGTTGGGTTCAATCTGGCAAAGGTTGGAATGCTCAGTGGTGGCAAGTGACGGGAATTAGTTCTACTCGTCAGTGTTTTGATTACAAGACAGCATCAAGTGACCTAACTCAAGCTGGTGCTAACGAAGAGTTCTCAGGTTTTATTGGTTCTCGTGACGGTTCAAGTCGTCCCGATGGTCGTTTCTATGATTCTATCTACGCTTCTGGTTGGGGCGGTGTGATCGACTACCGATTTAGTGCTTGGGATATGGGGAGCAAAGATGAAGCGGCTAAGATTTTCCAAAAGCTAGAGAATGGTACTTATCGTGGCAAGGAGTTTGCTACTCGTTGCGATTTGTTCGTTCGAACAAGTACAGAGCCTTATTTTTACGGTGGTAAAACTGCTATATGGATTGAAGGAATTGATGACTTCATTGGTTCTCGGAATCCAAGAGATTTCAAGGTAAATGGTTACACAGTGGTAACAGCAGCCACAGATGGACACGGGCAGTATGTATATTTCGATTCTAAGTACGGCGATATTTCATCTTACTGGAAGTCTGTCAGTAACAACGTAGTCGTCACTTCACCTACCAATATACCTGTGTCCGGTAATTTTAATATGATTGATGTGCTTGGTTCACCAGAGCGTATTATGGCTAAAACTGAACTAGCAAATGGCTGGCTTGGTGGCTGGATTCCGGTTGTTCCAAACAATACATTGGTGGCAAATAAATTTCCGATGACTCACGTTGCGGTGGACAAGGATATGCGAATGTATTGGAGCGACGGTGACACAGCTTGGCAAACCGGAACTTATACGTTCGCTTCATCATTAAATGCGCGCGATAACAGCTCTGCAATCCCATCAACTCGCGTTGCATTACATTCTTATACTGCTAGCGCAAAACTTACTAAATCAGCAAACATCAAGCCTATATTAAATGGCGCTAATGGCGTAGGTGATGTTTACGCAACGATGTTTAATGATCGTACTCGTGGTGGATTATTACGGGAAAGTTTTATAAACAAAGTTGTGAGTGGCTACTCGCAGATGCATCCTCACAGCCAAACAGTGAAGCTGAACAAATGTACTTTGCTTGATGGATATTTTGCTAGTAACCCTGATTTCTCGCCAACGCATGAATGTATTGCATTAGGTGAACCAGCTTATGATGATTCAGCAATCAAAGTGTTGTGGAGTCAGAGTTCAAACAACCAACAGGCCAATTTAAATCTATCATTCAATGAGTTGATTTGGGTTGGTAGCTATTCGTCGTTGAATGTAACCAAAATTACGTCCACTAACACTGCGACTGATGGTGTTGCTGGTCAGTTTTATTTAACCGATCCAAGTATTACAAATGCTTTGGGTAATAAGTTGCTTCGCTGCGTTAAGTCTTTTACTGCGTCTTGGGGGGATGTGTGGTTAGAGAACGGAAAAGGCTTTGTGTATATCACAGCTCCAACGGGAGATCCTTTCTTGGTCGTATATGGTTCACAGTCGGACTTATGGGGTGATGATGGAAAACTGCGAATCGTAAGTGAGGTTGGGACATATAAGAATCTCAATGGTGATTTATGTCTATATGGTACGCATGAGCTGGCAATTCCATACGGCTACACAAAGAACAAAGCTCGTGCTGGTTCTCAAGTTAGTGGGGTGGATTTATGATCATTGATACCGACTACACAGCTCTAACCGATATTGATGAGAATATCCGGCATTATTATGCTGAAGATGTTCGAGAACGAGTGATTGGCTACGCAGAGGGGGAGGAAACTTCCCCTATAACTGAGCAATACACGGTTATCGTTCTTAATAAGCCTGAAGAAATTACTTATCAGGATGCAAACCAAAGACGCTGGGAGGGTAAGTCTTGGGAGCAACTTGTTAAGCCAGAGCTTGAACGAGCAATTGCTTGGGAAGATTTTCAAGTAAACCACGATCAATATCTTCAATGGTTGGTGGATGTAGAGAACTTTGTTCCTGAAATCACTATTGGCGAAGATGGTGAAGAAGTTGCCACGTTGCCACCAGCGCGGCCAGTGATCGATATGCAAAATCGCCGCGCCGTTTATGAAGTGATTGAAGTGTCATACGACGCTAATTATTACACTCATAATGGTGAATACGATTATTTGGTCAATGATGAAGAGTTTACTGTTACCAAGACGCCAGTTGTCGAGAGAAAGCCTGACAATGTGATCGCGGAGTTTCATCGGAACAAGGCGCAAGCTTTGCGAGATGAAATAAAACTATCAAACATCTTTATTCATGGATATGAGTTCCAAGTTCGCCAAGTTGACCGGAACAACATGGATGAAACGCTATGGTATGCAGAGCGAAATAATATGCTGGATAAAGAGACGGTCTGGATTGCAGCAAATAATGAACCTGTAAGACTGACTTACAATCAAATCCAACAAATTAAAGATGCTTATGCGATTCGATTGGAAAAGCTATTTAATCAATATGCCACTTGGACAGAAGGGGATATGCAAACTCCATTCGAATTTTTAGAAATCTAAAGTTCTCGATTGGTGATTTTTGTTTTCAATCGAGAAAGTGTTTTTATTCCGAGTTATTATTGGTCAAGCATTGCAGTTTATGACGGGGTGCGAAAGTGCCCCGAATTGAAAGGGGCGAAAGATGTTAGAGAAGTTACTAAACAACAATCCACTAGGCGTTGTGATGTTGTGTGCTTCGATAGTTGGGACTGGCTATGTGATGAATTATCGCTTGAACAGTATCGAGACGACTCAGCAAAACATTGGCACTGATGTAAAAGATATTCGCCAAGATATCAGCGCTCTACAGGCTGATGTTGCCGGATTGAAAGCCGTTGCTGATTACAAAGAGAGAGCAGGTAAATAATGCCTAGAATTAACGTCGCTACTTTCTTTGGAGAACGGCCAAAACAGACGCCGAGACTCCTACCAAATGAATATGCTACAAAAGCGGTAGATTGTCAGTTTCCGGTTGGAAACCTTCAGCCTTACCTTGGCTTGAAGGACACCACTGAAAGCTTAACGGAAAGCCATAGAACGGTTTATAAGTTTTTAGATTGGTGGTTCAAGTGGAAAACTGATGTTGATGTGGTTGTGTCGCCAATTGTTGGTGACCCTTGGAACCGTGTTTATTTTACAAGTGATACCGGAGTTCGTGTTACCAATAACCAGATATTTAATGGTGTTGGTGATCTTCCCGTTGACTCTTATCCATTAGGAGTGCCAGCGCCAGAGCATGGCGTGACAGCAAAAGTAAATGCTCCTGATCCTCTACCAGAAGAAGACGAAGCAACCGACGACGAAACTCGTTTTTATGTCTACACGCTTGTTAGCGAACAAGAAGAGGAAGGGGCGCAATCTCCGATCAGCAATCAAGCTGAAATTAAGTTCCCAGAGAGTACGGTTACGCTGACATTTCAAAGTGAAGGTGTTTTATCCGGCAATATCACTAAACGTCGAATCTATAGAACGTCAACAGAGGGTGGTGTTTCTGACTTCTATCTGGTTGGGGAAATTCCGATTTCACAAAATACGTTTGTGGATGATAAGTCAGCCGATGATCTTGGGTTCCCGCTGGAAAGTGAAAAATACGAAATGCCTAACAAAAAGCTACGGTTTTTAACCCTAATGCCTAACGGAATTATGGCTGGTGGCTATGACCGAACTGTTTGTTTTAGTGAGCCGTATTTGCTTCACGCATGGCCTGTAGATTATCAGCTCACAACAGAGCACGAAATCGTAGCAATGGAATCAGTGAGCAATATGCTATTGGTTGGCACGAAAGGTTACCCTTGGGTGTTCCAAGGTATCACCAGTGATGCGATCAGTGGGCGAAAGCTTGAGTCTATGCAAGCGTGTGTTTCCAAGCGCTCTATGAGAAATATCGACAACCTAATTATCTATGCGTCTCCTCATGGCCTTTGTGCGTTCACTGGTCAAGACGTTGAGCTAATTACCAAAGATATTATTGACTCTAAGCAGTGGGAAGCATTGGAGCCAGAAACCATTGAAGCTTACTACTACGATGGAAAGTATTTGGCTTTTTACGGAAAGGCGCTTGATAAGTCGTTCATATTCGACCCTAAAACGGGTGGCATTACGTTCCATTCTCTAGGTTCAAACCTTGGATTTACTGACTTAGTGACAGGTACGCTTTATGTTCGAAGCGAAGATGGAACAAAATTGGCTGAATGGAACAAGGGCCAACCTAAAGCGTATGTTTGGCGTTCTAAAGAGTATTACGCCATGTATCCAACACTTAGTACGCTGTATATCCGAGCGGAAGATCCGGCATTGGTTGGAATGAAAATTATCGTTGATGGAGTCGTCATCAAAGATTATGAGATAGGTACGTTAACTAATCGACCTATACGCATTCCACCAGCAAGGGGCAACTCATGGCAATTTGAAGTTTATGGCACTGGAATATTAGAAGAGGTGATCATTGCTTCTAGTATGGCAGAGGTTTACGGGTAAATGGCAGTTCGTACATTACAAGGCGGCAAAAAGCTAAAGGGTAAATTCCAATCTATTCCCCACAAGAAAGGAAGTGACGCTGTAATGGATGCAGTTGCCGACAACTTGGAACAGTTGATCGGTATGCGTGGCGAGGGCGGCAAAAAAGCCGTCCTTTGGGAAGATATGAAAAAGCTCGGTTTTGCTGACTACAGAAACGGTAAATTACAGAGCACAATTAATATCCCAAGTTCGGACGGCGGTAGTGGTGATCCGATTGTTGGTGAGGAAGTTCAGACGCCAACTACACCACAAAACTTAGTGGTTAAATCTGGCTTTGGTATCGCACTGCTTTCGTGGGATACCGCGCCATATAAAGGCCATGCTTACACCGAAATTTATCAAGCAAGAGATAACGTATTTGCAAATGCTATTGTAGTGCAAACAACTCCGTCTAGCGTTGCGTCATTGCCGATTGAGCCTACGGGTGATTATTACTATTGGATCAAGTTCGTAAACCTAAAAGGCGAACGTTCAGCGATTAACTCAATTAATGGTACTCATGCAAAGAGCGTTGTTGACCCTCAATATTACCTTGACCTGATCATTAAGGAGATGGAAGAACATCCCGAACTAATTCCTTTACCGGAGGCATTAGAAGGCATTGATTTTTCATCCATTCCAGACGCAGAAACTATTGAGAATATCGACGTATTATTAGCGGAAGCAGCTATGCAAAACGCTGTAACCGTTGATAAGGAAAGCGCATTTCGCAGAGAAGAGAACCGGACATTAAGGGCCGAGATTGAAACCAACTACTACACAGCAGTTGAAACCGATAAGGCAATGGCGGTTTTAAGAGAGTCGGTTACTTCTCAGATCGAGGAAAACGAGACATCAATTCTTGCTCAGATCAAACGAGAGTACGCGACGAAGGTTGAAGTTGATAGCGCGTTATCGGCATTAAGAGAGTCTGTTAAGTCAGAAATTCAGTCTAATGGGGAGTCAATTCTTGCGCAGGTAGGCCAAGAGTTTGCGACTCAAGTTGAGCTTGATAAGGCTATATCTACAGCCAAGTTAGATCTCGAAACTCAGTTAGGTGATTCGATTTCAGGCATTGAGCAAAACTACGCGACGAACGCCAAGCTAACGTCAGCAATTTCTCAATTAAATACGTCGTTGTCAGCGTCAATTGAAGGAGTTGAGAGCAATCTATCAACCAACTATAAAACGTGGGTTGATACTGAAAAGGCGATCAATATTGCAACCAATTCATTGTCTTCAAAAATTGGAGAGGTTGAGAGTAACTTAGCCAACAACTATTACACTGAAGCGCAAACCGATCAGGCCATTGCTAAATCTGCTTTGACGCTGCAATCATCAATTGATGGTGTTAGCTCGAATCTATCCAAGAACTACTACACAAAGACGCAAACCAATCAGGCGATTAGTACCGAGATTGGAAAAGTTAATGCAACGGTTAACGGCGTTTCATCTTCAGTCACACAGATTAGTGAAGCATTGGCCGATCTTGATGATGGCTATTCTGCGTTGTGGGGCGTTAAAACAAGCATAGGTGGAATGACGGCTAGTGTTGCTCTTATAGCCAAGTCTTCCACTGATACGAGCACAGCAAACGCAGAATTTGTTGTTAAGAACGCAGGTTTTAAGGTCGCTTACGACAAGAATACTGGTGGTACAGGTAGCAACAGCATCGTTCCGGTGTTTGGCACTATCAAAAACCCAGCCTATCAGGATTGGGTTAACGGCGGCCAAGTTGGTACAGCTCCGCCAAAATACGTACTCGCAATAGACACTGCATCAATCAAGGTTGCAGACATTAGAGATCTGGTTGCTGGTGATGTAGTGGCAACAAGCGTGCAAGCAAATACAGTGATCGCAAACGTAACGCTACGAGCGTCAACGATTAATGACCCGAACAGCAAGTTCTATGTGAGCGCGGCTGGTGTGGCAAAAATGGTTGGTGCCGATGTTTCGGGGAAAATTACCGCGACTTCTGGCGTGCTAAGGAACGTTACGATTACTGATTCTTGCGATATTCAAGGTCGTCTCAATGTTAATCAGATCGTTGGTGATGTAATAAAACCTTATCCGTACTCGGTTATGAAGACAGACAGTAGTGCAGGACTAATTCAGACGCTCTACTCAGTAAATGTTCCAATGGCTACTTGGGATCGCGAGGTTGTTTGGGGGAGTGTGTATGCGACTGCGTTCGGTGCATGGTTTGATTTTTTAATTAATGATGAGGTTGTTCATAGTCAAGATATTGGTGGTATGAGCGCTCAAAACTCACCGATCTGGCGGCATAGCCTTCCGGCTGGTAAGGCTTATAAGGTTAGTTTGCGCATAAGAAACTACGAAAACAATTCTTGGAATGTGTGGAACTCATCTGGATTAGTGCTCACCTACAAAGCTTAGGTTTAGTGCTTTTGGAATTGCGCCATTTTATTAAGGCGCTCTAGATCGTTCAGGGGTAAAAAGTGCGGTTCGCTAAAGTTGATCACAACAATTATATCTACATGCTTGTGAGAAAGCTTGTTTACGTGGCTGGTCGTGATGATTTGCCGGATTTGCCGAAAGAGGTGATCAGTAAGTTGGATAGTGGTGATGCACACTTGTTTGTTGGTGAGCGTTGTGGCGCAGTTTTGGAGGTGACGCACGAAGATAACGAGATAGTTATGTATGTGGTTTTTGGATGGTCTGATAACGGGCATGGCATATCAGATTACATCAATGCGTACTATCAACTTGCTAAAGATGTGGGAGCAGAAAAGATTGTTTCATTGGCTCGAAGAGCAGGTGTGTACAGGCTTTGGCGCGCTCACGGATTTAAAAAAGTAGGGTACAATGAGCAAGGTTTAATCAGGTTTGAGAAAAGGCTGGTAAACAATGGGTAAAGGGCCAGAAAAAGCAAAACCAACTGCCGATCAGATTGCAGCAGCAGAGGTGGCGGCTAAAGAGTGGAATAGATATCAAGAGGTGTTTGTTCCAATTGAAAACGAATATATGCGTATCACCGAAAAAATGGGGGACGAGGCAAACTACGAGAAAATAGCAGGAGCGGCCAATACAACGTCGAATAGTGCAACGAGTTCGGCTGTCAATCAGACTCAAAAACAATTGTCGGCATCTGGCTTTAATCCAAGTTCAGGTAAGGCGTCTAGCGCTTCAAACGACATAATCTCAGGCTCCAATGCCAACGAGGTACAAACTACTGCGCAAGGCCAACACAACGTAACCGAGCGTTTTACTGGCAATCTTCAAAACGTAGTTGCAATGGGGCGAGGTCAGGCGACTCAAGCCACGGCAGGGCTTAACGATATCGCGGCGGCGTCAGCGCGTAAGGCCAACCAAGCTGCAATTGATGAAGCTAACGCCGTATCTATTCCGGCGGCGGTTGCTGGCGCTGGTGCCTCTTTACTTACTGGCACCGATACAGGCAAAGAGATGCTATCAAGCGCTGGACAGGGATTAAGTAATTACTTCAAACCAGATACTTACAAAAGTATGAAATCAGACGATGGCTTTGCGCCAATGGGCGGCGCTAGTTCATACGGTTTAAGTTAAACGTTAGGAGAAAATAATCATGCCTCAAGAGGGTGAATTAGGTTATTACAATCCAAATACTGGCAGTTCAGCCGCGCCAGCCACAACCGCTCCAACCGCCAGTGTTAAAAGCGATAATCTTTCAAACATGATGGTTAACGCTTCTGGTAATCCTGAATACATATACGCGAATCTTACGAGAAAGCAGTACGAAGATTATCTAAAGCGCTTCCAGCAATATGAGAATCAACTTATCGATTTTGCTATGACCGATAAGTTGTTAAATAAGCAGTTAGATAGAAATAACGCAAATGCCACGAAGAACTTAGAACAAGCCAATATCAATGCTGCAAATGCAACTAGAAAGTATGGTTTAGGTGATCTTCGAACTGATCAGCAAAAACGAAACTTGGAAATGAATAACGCGCTTGCGCTAGCTTCAACTAATAACAACACTCGCCAAGCTATAAACGATTTACAAGTCGGATTGATGACGGGTGTTTCGTCAGGAAGCAGAAACTTAATTAACTCAGTTGGTGGAGTTTAGGGGGTTAATATGGGATACGGTCTAATTGATATTGGTCGAAATAACGCAAGAAGTTCGCTTGATACTTATAGAAATCTTTCTAACCAAGAGCAACAGCGCAAACAAGTGAACGAGCAGCTTAAACAGCAATACAAGCAAGGTATTGCGTCAGGTATCGGTACTGGTGCAACTCTAGGTGCAACAATTGGTAGTGTTGTACCTGTCGTTGGTACTGTTGCTGGTGGTGCAATTGGTGCCGTTCTTGGTGGTCTAGCTGCGTCGTTTTTTTAGAGGTTTTTTTCATGGCAAACGTTATTGGTAGTTTTAATGAAGGCGTTCGAGTTGGTGCAGGATTAATTGACCTACACAACCGCCAGCAAGATCGTGAGTTGTGGAGACAGGAGCACAACGAAGACCGAGAACGAAAGAAAATCTTGCAACAGCGAGAAGATATTCGTTGGCAGCAAGGGCTTGAAGATCGAGAACAACAAAAGTTACAGCGTAAAGATGATCTAGATTGGCAAGCCAAAAGCCGAAAACAACAAGAAAAGCAGTGGGCGCAAGCAGAGCTTACATTTAAGCAGCAACAGGAAGAATATAACCATAAGAAAACACTTATGGAACGCCAAGAAGGTTTTCAAACAATCTTCCTTCCAGCGATTGATAAGGCGATTGCCAGCGGCGATTTTTCCTTAATGGAGACGCCGGAGTTTGCAGATTATGTAGCTAAAAACCCTCAATTTGATGTGAACAACATTCTTGGTAGTGATGCTGGCAAGGCTTTAGGTGAGGCGGCGACTTTGTTCAACAAAATGGCACAAGGTGAAATGCCAGCAGAAAATGACCCAATGTTGATCAATGCAGTGGAAACATTGATGCCTGAAATCACCAAGGCAAAAGGTTTACCTACGATCTACACGGATAAGGATGGTAAGCAACATCAAATAGTTGAGAGAAAAGTTTCGGCAGTTCGAATCACTCAAGGCGGTGGCGCAGTTATTGAGCAAGATCTAACTCTTGATAATGGCAAAACTGTCACAGTTCCGGTTACTCAAAACCGAACAAGCAAGCCAGATGACAATATCTTAGTTGTGCCATTGTCGGAGTTTAGTAACCGAATGAAAACCATGATTGATACTCGTCAGCATTTGAACCGTGAAGAGTTGAACAACTGGCGTCAACTTCAAACAGGTCGATCTCTGAACTTCGATGAAAATGGCAATGTTGTATATGGTGGTCGTTCAGGCCGTTCTAGTCGCTCAGGCTCTAGTGGTTCTTCTTCAATGGCTCAATTGGCGAAGCAACAGCTATCTGAACAAAACGGAATTAATAGCAAGTATGATGAACAGATTGCTAAACTTGACCGCAATATGTTCGATAAGGAACAAGATTATCAGGCCGAAATTGATCGCTTGAATCGAGAAAGGGAGAAGGCACTAGAGCGTCATACGATGATGTATTTGCCACTAACAGGTTATGATCCTCAATACTTAACCAAGGAACAAGCGCAAAGTATGGCAAGAAAACGAGCGCAAGCGTTTGTTGAGTCATATCCTGATTATGAGTTCAAAGCGGGCAGCAAAGCGCAACTTCAGTCTTATCTAATGGAAAACCCAGCCGCGACGCCTGATCAGGTAAATAAGGCTATTCAAGAGATGATTAAAAGTAAAGATATCATCAAGAAAAAGCCATCTAATGAAACGCTGATAAGCGAGTCTCAAGAGTTCACCAATAGCGAGAAGAAGGCCGCCGGACAGACAGAAGGTGAACCGTCAAATCAAGGCGAGTTAGAGGCTTTACGAGAGGAAATCCTAAACTCTGATGGAACTTATCAAGAAAAGCTTGCAGCAATTAAGGCAGCGAACTTGAGTCCTGAAGAACAACAACAGGCAATGGATTGGCTTAACTATAGTGGCTTTTATAGCGCAGCCGATAAGCTAACAAGTAACGCCAGAGATAACTTAAAAACTCAGGCTAAACGAGTAGAAGAGCAGCGTAAAAATGCGCCACCAGCCGCACGCTACATGGCATTAGGTTTGGCTAATCGTTAATTCATCGAACGTAAACAAAAATCCCCAATCGGTGCAGTTGGGGTTATACTTCCCCTGTCTATTTCCTATGCAGAATAAGAGGGGATACCGATGGATTTCAGAGAGGCGATGCGTCTAGTTGAGGAAAGGGAACGCAATCAAAACACATCAACGTTTGGTGACGTTGTTGATATGGCTCAACAAGGCGCTTTGCAAACTTTGGCTGGTGCTGCGAATTTCGTTGGTGCAGAAAAGGCAGCAAGTTCATTAGAGAATTGGGCTAATGAGCAATACGAAACCTTATCGCCTGAAATGCGCGAAGCCATGGCGAAAGATATCATCAATGATGATATGAGCTTTGGCGAAGGTGCTAAAGATTGGCGTACATGGTTAGGCACAGCATCTA
Organism: Vibrio sp. Vb0888; assembly: GCF_033338835.1. NCBI lineage: Bacteria > Pseudomonadati > Pseudomonadota > Gammaproteobacteria > Vibrionales > Vibrionaceae > Vibrio > Vibrio sp. Vb0888. The sequence continues at coordinate 27,297 of NZ_JAWOTL010000015.1, read as the reverse complement.
ATGTGCTTGGTGGTATGGCTGTAACCATGTTGCCAGCAGGTGCCGCAGGTAAAGCAGCGTCAATGGCAGGTCGAAGCGCTGCGGTGTCCCAAGGTGCCAATGTCGGTACTAACGCACTTCTAAACTTGGCGGCTGGTAACGGTGGTCAAGCCTTAAATGTTCAACGAGAAATCGAGAACATTCCTTATCACGAATTAATGGATTCTCCACAGTTCAAGCGTTATGTGGCCGAAGAAGCGGATAAGAATATCTCTGATGAAGAGGCGCTAAACAACGCTCGTACTCGATTGGCCCAAGAGGTTGGAGATTCGATTAAAACCGACCTTACTCTAGGCATGGTCAACCTGATCGGTGAAACGGTAGGTGATCAGGCAATGGTTAAACTGCTAAAAGGTAGTTTAGGCAAAACAATCAAAGGTGCTATTGGTAAAGGTGTACTTGCTGAAGGTGGCACCGAGGCCGTACAAGGTGGCGTTGAACAATACCGCTCTAACGTTCATACCAACGAAAAGATGGACGTTGAAGGCGACAACTCCGAAGGCGTTGGCGCGGCTGCGCTTGAGTCTGGTTTAGTCGGTGGTTTGATCGGTGGTGGTTTTGGTGCGCCTAGTGGTGTGGCTGGTCGTTACCGTCGTCGTAACTTTGAAAGCAAGATTGAACAAGCGATCAATCCAGAAGTGATTTCGCAATTGCGCTCGGTTGGTAAAACAGATCAAGAGATTGAGGCTCTTCTAAGACCGAAGATTGAGAACCGCGCTCTTTCTATGGGCTTTGATGCTAACGAATCTACGGCTTTAGCACATCAAGCGTTAGGTGCTGCAATGGGTAAAGTGCCACCAGCAGCAGAGCGTCACGCAACGGAAGATCAAGCGGAAGCACAACAAAGTGTTGAGCCACAACAGCCGGAACCAGTACAGCCACAGCAAGCGCAACCACAACAACCAATTTCTGAAGCTGCAAAACAGCAAGAGCAAGCGCCTGTTAATCTGTTCTCTTCAGACAATCATGCCGATCTAATCCGTGACGGCCAGCAAGCTGTCAGCGCAATCAAAACTTGGGAAAAACAAGACCGAGGCAATGATTACGCGAAGCAATTGCGTCAAGACATGAGCCGTTACTTGGCAACTCTTAATACAGATCTATCCATTGAAGAACGTCAAGCGGCGCAGCGTTCAATGAATTCAATTTACAATGAGTTCTTGAGTGCTATTGGACAGAAACAAAAATCACCAGTTGATAATGAAGTTGCTCAAGCAGAAATGTTTGATCCTGAAACTGGCGAAGTAATGGCAGATTCAGAGCTATACCATTCTCAAGATGCTCAACGAGATAAGTTTGAATTGAGCCAATCAATTCAACGTGGTGAGCTTGGTTTTGTCGATGAAATTGCAGCGCAAGACGAAAACTTTAAACAAGGCTTGCAACGCGCCATGGAAATCTCGCCAGCAGCAGTGCTTCAGATTGCAAAAGCGCGTCGTGACGGAAGCATGAGCCAAGAGCAAGCGATCAGCGCTTTGCAGCGTGTCATTAACTCCGACGAGCTAAAACAAGTCGATCAGTTACGCCCGACTGATGAAGAGAGTTTTCTGCGTGATCAGCAAGCTCAAGAGCGCAATGCTCAACAGAAACTAGAGAATCGCGGCATTCGAACCAATGGCTATCAACCAAACGTTGAGGAAACGCCAGAGTTTCAACGCAATCAGGCGCGTGTTCTTCAAGGTATGAGACAACAAGCTCAAACCAACTCGTTTGCTGGTGGACATCAACCAAACGGTGAGCGTGACGTTACTCCGTTAGCAACGGGTATCGAGAATCAACGAGTTTATGACGCGCCACAAGTTGAGTTTGATCGATGGTCTGACGTTAATCCTAAAGACGTTAATCGTGATGAGCGATTCACCAAGCTAGCGAATGAATATGACCTAAATCCTGTAGAAACAGAGCAGGAGCGTTATCGTGCGCCTTATATAGTTGCTCAAGAGCCTATTTCCGCATCAACCCAAGAGGTCGAACAGCGCCAACCTAATCGCAATGCTCGTATTCAAAAGAAATTTGATAAGCGCGAGTCTCAAGAGGTTGAGTCATACAGTGAAGAGTTGCCACAGACTGGCGACGAGTATGTTTACCAATCTGGTGAAGCTGCAAAACGTTCAGAGCTTGGCCGTCAACTTGGTAAAGCTCAAGCTGAAATCGCAATCAAAGGCCGTCAGAAAGTTAACCGTGAACAACGCATCAAGAACATCTTGGAAGGCAAGGGTACAAAAGATGATCTGAACTGGTTGGACAAAGAAGTAAACGCTCAAGCTGATAGCAAAAAAGCCAAGAAACCTACCCTTAAAATAGGTCAAGGTATTGATGGAGTGGACGTTAAGCGCAGCGGTAATACCACAACGTTGACGCCTAAAGTCGAAAAGTGGAATGCAACTATTGGCGAGAGATCGGTTTACGTCACTCAAGATAAAGAGCTTAAACAGGTACAAATCCGACTAGCGGAACAAGAGGAACCGGTTACTGCTTTTGACTATGGCAAAGGTAGCGATATGCGCTTGATGGATGCTATTGGAAAAGCTAATCAAGCAGCGGATAAATATGTAAGCCTTATTGTAAAAAGCAATGAATCTTACCTTCAGAGCGAAGCAGAAAAAGCCCAAAGCAAAGGTGTTGTTGACCAATCACTTTTAGTCGAAGAACGCGAAAAGACAGCGAAAGCCGTTGATATTTGGCCTAGTGTTGAGCAACGCCTTGATCGCGGTCAAATGCCTACGCCTGAACAAATGAATGTTTTGCAAGATGCTGCGGAATATATCAATTCAGCAGGCAAGATTTACTTTACTGGCAAGCTAGGTGATTTGCTCCGCTTTGGTGACGTTCTGAAAACTCGCTTATCAAAATATGACGCACTACTTAGTGATGAAGAGCTGGAAGGTTTGGATCGCGAGATTTCCGACGCTAAGAAGGCATACCAAGCAAGTGACAGTGACCTTTCTCGCCAACGCGCTACCGCTCGTTTAGGTCGTCTAAACAAAATCAAAGACGGCAAAGGCACTACTGAAGATCTTAAATGGTTACGTTCAGAGCTTGAGTCTGAGCGTCGAGGCATTACCACTCTAGAGAAAGCTAAGGACGTAAATCAGACAATTGCAAAAGAACGCTTTGCTAAAGCAAAAACAGGTAAGGCAGATAACCCACGTTATCAAGCGTACTTAGATACTTTGGAAGCGGAAGAGCTTGAATCTATCAATAGCAATGCTGGCTATATGTCTTGGATCACTCATCGTATTGCGGAGTTCCGAGACGAAAACGGAATTAAAAAGGGTGCCGATCTAACTTCTTCACAGCATAAAGAGTTTGATAAGTATCTGCGTGATTATGCTGATCGCCACTTATCTGAACGAGTGAAGTCAGAGCGCGACTCTACGGCGAAAAAAGCTGAGAACAAACCTACACAATTAAAAGCGATTCCGGCCACAATCAGCCGTAAAGCTAAGGGCAAACTCTCTAAAATCTCGACAGCTCAAAAGAAAGTTGAAGCAGCTCAAGAGAACTTAGATGAAGTTGAAATGCAACATTCTACGGATCGTAGTGGTGTTGATATGGCTCATCCACGAGTTAAAGCAGCACAAAGCCGACTAAGAACAGCAGAAAAAGCCGAACAAGATGCTTACAACGAGCTTGGTGAAGTCTGGAAAGAGTACCGAGCGAAAGGCGGTAACGAAGCGGTTTGGGATAAGTTTATCAACGAAAACCAAGGCCACCTAGACGCCAACTCTTGGGAAGATTTGAACCTAGATTTTGGTGAAGATGCGGATTCCGATGTGGAAATTCCAGAGATTCCGGCCAAGGTTCCTCCATTTAAAGATTTGTCTAATCCAACCGTTGAAGAGCTGGATGCGCTAATCAACTACAAACAAACTGAGATCGCTCACTACAAAGCTCGTATTGCTAATGGTGAGAACGGCGAAGCCATGCGCCTACTAATCAATAGACTAGAAGGTGATATTGCCAAATTAGAAGAGCGCAAAACCAATACAAAAGCAGATAAGCAAGAGCCTTCGCTCATTGATACTCTTCAAGCTGTATCAGATAAGTACGCAGAAAACCCAACTTATCGCGTCAAGAGCTACGAGTTAGAACCAGCTTGGAAAGCAGTATCTAAAGCAATGGAAGAAGCTGGCGCGGATACGCACGACTTGTATTCATTCAGCAATTGGATCACTAGCCAATATCAATCAGATCGCCAAAAAGCAATCGACTTGGCAAAAAGCTATCTGAGTGACGACAAGCCAGAGCCAACGCCACCAAAAGGAAGCAAACTAAAATCTAGCAAGGCCACCAGCAACGAAACTGATGCGTCTAAAGCTAAAAAAGGCCGTTCTCGCCCAAGTGGAGCGCGTGAATATCTAAAAGCTATCAACGCGCTTCAAAGTGGCGAGTACACCAAGGAAGAGGCAATTGAGCTGATCGATAACTACATTGATGATGTTCCGGCTTTAGAGGAAGAATTTAGCCAATTCACGAAGCCAGCTATCGGCAATTTCTTTGCTCAAATGGGCCAATGGATTGATACAAGCTTGCGTAAAGACGATCTAGTTAAGCGAGCGGTTAAAGATATCGGCAACCAGTTTGCTGCTATTCAGTCTGATGGTGGAATGTTTGTAGTTAAATCACCTTCAGCTATGCGCAACATTCTTTCTGAAATGAGTGATGCTGACTACAACAAGCTTGCTGAGAAACGAAAACAACAAGCAATCGAGCGTGAGCAGGAAGCCGAGCGCAAGAAAAAGGCTCTTGATAATCCTCAAACACTTGATGATTTCCAAGCCTACGCACGAGCTAACGGCGGCACTATTGATGCTTTCAATGACCAGCAGCTAGCCGAGTTTGACCGTCTATACACTGAAAATCAGTTAAGCAAACTAGCAGAGCAAGAAAAGCGCGAACTAGAGCGAAAAGCTGAAGTTAAGGCCGTTGAAACTGACGGGACTATCGAGTTGAGCAAGGTCGATGTTCTCAACGAAGCTAAAGGTGAACAACGCTATGGCGCTGCGTTTAGCGAAGTTGATAGCGATACTTTCAACGATATGAGAGCCAAGGCGAAACAGCTAGGCGGTTGGTACGCACGAGCTTACAAACCTAAAAACTTGCCAGCTCGTTTTGACTTTAAATCTGAACAAGCGCGTGATGATTTCCTATCTGTAATGGGCGGCTTGAACGTTGATCAAAGCGAACGAGTTAAACAACGCGATCAAGAGAAAACGAAGTCGAAAAAAGAGAAGCAAGTTGAAGCTCTACGCGAAAAAGCGGCATCACTACAGGCGAAAGCTGATGAGTCAAACAACGCACAGCGTTTGACTAATACTTCTCGTCGCGCAGCCATGGCAGCAAGCGCAGCGGCACGAGCAGATAAGCAAGAGGCGCAAGCGAATATCTTGCGTAAGATTGCCGATGGCGTTGAATCTGGCGAGTTCCTACTGCTAGGCAACTTGACTGATATCAGCCAGCTTGAAGAACTAACAAGCGTTATGAACCGTGTTAAATGGGATATGCCTGAAGATGTTCGAGAAAAACTAGCGTATCGAGATCAGCAAGGCAACTGGCATTTAAAACCAGAAACTAAGTTTAATCAGGTTGCTCGTTACGTTCGTTTTCCAGCGCCGAAGAGTACGCCAGCGTCACTTGAATACATTGCGCGAGAAATCGAAAACCTAGACGGTTACAAGATGACGGCTAAATCTATTCGAGCAAACATTAAAGGCTTGAAGGAGCACGAGAGCGTTAACTTGAATGGTGCGCGTTGGGATAAAGTTATTCCTAAATTGCGCCAGCTAGCGCGTAGCAAATCAAACACTGTTTACCGTGTCGAGCACATCAACGAGTTATTCAAGTCGCAAGATCGCTTAATTCGCATGGGTATTAAAGGCGATATCACGTTGCGCCAAGCATTGCGTGAATATGAGCAAGCGAACAACGGAAAAATGTCAACGCAGAAAGAAAAAACACGCTTACAAAAACTCACAGAGAAGATTGAGGAAACTGTACGCGGTAACCGTAATGCGTTTAATGACTTCTTCCCAACTCCTGAAGCAGAAGTGAAAAAGCTCATTGATTTAGCCGATATTAAACCAGGTATGAAAGTGCTAGAGCCAAGTGCTGGTATGGGTCACATTGCCGTTCAAATTGCAGCTCTAAATGGCGTAGAACTTGATGTTGGTGAACTTGCTTTCACTCTAAGCGAATTACTTGAAGAGAAGGGGCACAACGTTGTTGCTGGTGATTTCTTGGAATATAACGCTGGTGAAATCTATGACCGCATTGTTATGAATCCTCCATTTAGTAACGATGCAGATATTCACCACATCAACCATGCGCTAACGATGCTAAAAGATGGCGGTAAGTTGGTTGCTATCACTAGCTCAATGGCTGGTAATCGTGGCAACACAACAAATAAAAACTTCCGTCGTTACCTAGATGAAGTTGGTGCAGAAGAGATCAACCTAGACGCTGGCGCATTCAAGAACAGCTTGAACCCTACTAACGTAGCAACAAAGATTATTGTCATTGAAAAACCAGCGAACGATCAGTACGACGATATTCGTTTCAGCAAGGCCAGCGAAGTCAACAAAAAGCCTTCCACCAGCCTATCGCCTGAAAAGGTTACTCAAGCCGCTCAAGATTGGATTAACCAATACGACGGTTTGAAAGGTGCGAATGTAATGGTTGTGCCAACTATGGCCGATCTGCATGAACTGGTTGAAACTGAATCCAATGCGATTGTTAAAGGCGCATGGTTGTCCGGTGATAACCGTGTTGTGCTGGTGGCAGAAAACTTGGAAAACGTTGCTGACGTTCGCCGCACTTTGCGCCATGAGTTTATTGCTCACAATGGCCTATACGCAAACCTAGACGTTGCTCAACAAGCGCAGTTAACCAAGAAGGTCAACAGCCTACGAAACGTTAACTCTTTGAAAGGCATCTTTGCCGAGGTTGATAAATCATATCGAACCGCACCGGAAGACGTAAAAGCGGAAGAGGTGATCGCTAAGATTGCAGAAACAGAGTCTAGCGTTTCTCAACGAATCTTAGACAAAGTGTTGTCTTGGGTGCTTGGTGCATTGCGTCGTTCTGGCATTTTGAGTGCAGAGAAAATCACGCTTTCAGAAGTGCGCAACATGATCAACAACGTGGATAGCGACCTTCGAAAACCTAACGGAATGACCACGCTTTCTAACGTTGTGCGCTTTAGCCAAACAATCTCAAGCATGGATGAGGATTTGGCGCAGCAAGGCGATCCAATTGTGAGCATTGCTGATGCGTTGGCAGCGAAGAATGAGAGTTTCTACAAGCAAATGCTTGGCAAGATCAACGTTCCATTTATTAGCAAGCAGTTTGATGCGCTTAAAAATGGTGGTTGGGCGTTGTTAAACCTACGCCAAATGGCTGAAGTAGGTAGAAAACGAGTAAGCCGTGAGGTTGGCAACATTCTTGAGTCGTATGTAAACAACAAAGATTTGTTTACTACACGCAAAACAGACTTGATTGAGAAAGTTCACAAACAAGCTGATGCCTTGAATAAGTTCCGTAAGGATAAGCCACAAGACGCCGAAGCTACCTTTAGTTTGTTGCACGATGCGACGTTGGCCGATGTTGACCCGTCAAAAGAGTATGTTGACCAAACTGATGAGAAGAAAGCGCTACTCAAAACACTAGCGAAGCTTTACCAAGAGTACGGCGGTTCGCAAACTAAGCGCGGTTCTGAAATTTGGCAAGAACGCCAAGCGCTAGAGCGTGAGATTAAGAACGAGCCGAAACTAAGACTTAAACACAAGGCATTACGCGAGAAGTTCCTACAGCTTTCGCCAGATGCTCAAAAAGTCTTTACCGATGTGCGCGATCACTACATTAGTCAACGCGAGGAAATGGATAAGGCGCTAGAAGAGCGCATTACTGATCTTGCCATGGCTGGTAACAAACGAGCAGGTGAGAACACTTACCATCGTTACATGATGGAAAAATCACGCCTTGGCTTCTATGTTCCGTTGGCGCGTTTTGGTAACTACTGGATCGATGCCGTTGACCCAAGCGGTGAGCGTGTATTCCAAATGTATGAGACTGAAAACGCCATGATGAAAGACGTTAAAAAGCTTCAGGCGGCTGGCTACAAGGTTCAGGATGATAAGAATGCGAACTTAGAAGTTGGACAAGTGCGCTTTGGTCTAAAAATCCAAGAGAGTCGCGGCCTAAATGGTGCTAGCGCGTCATTCGTGAGCGATATTATTAAGGCGATCTCAGGTGCGCAAACTAACGACAAGGTGAAAGATCAGTTAACTGATGAAATCTACCAAATGTATTTGCAAACCATGCCTGATCGTTCAATTCGTAAATCATTCATTCACCGTAAAGGTGTGGCTGGTTATTCAGAAGATGCGGCTCGTGTTCTAGCAGATCAGGGTGTTCGCCAAGCGAACCAACAAGCGCGACTAGAAACAGAGAAGCGCTTCACCGATCTAATGGAAGAGTTGAAGATTGCCACGGATAAGAGCAATAACGTTTCGGCGTCACGCTTGTATAACGAAATGGTTAAGCGTCACGAATGGATGATGAACCCACAACGCGCACAATGGGCGCAAGCGCTAACTGGTTTTGGGTTCTTCTGGCAAATCGGTATTTCACCAGCGTCAGCGATGATCAACTTATCCCAAAACTGGCAGATTGCTTTGCCTTACATTGGCTCACGTTTTGGTTTTAAGGAAACAGCGGCGGAAATGGCAAGTCTATCGGGCCTATTTGCTAAGACGTTCGTTGCTAAAAAATCAAAAGCTGGCTTGCGTGGTGATATGGACATGACCAACGGCATTTTGGGCGACGTACTTAACCAAGAAGAGAGAGAGGCGTTACGCCACGCGATCAAAATTGGTGCTATCGACGTAACTCAAATGGCCGACTTAACAGGTATGGCAGAGCAAGAGTCGTCAAACTATACGGGTAAATGGGCGAAAGCACAGCAACTAATCGGTGCGCCTTTCCATTGGGCCGAAGTAATGAACCGTGAGGTTTGTTTTATCACTGCTTACCGTATGGCGAAGAAGAACGGACTAAGCAAACAAGAGTCACTTGATTACGCAACTAAAGCGACTTGGGATAGTCACTTTGATTATTCGAGCCGTAACCGCGCTCGATTCATGCAAGGTGACGTTGCGGCGGTAGCATTGCAGTTCAAGCAGTACAGCCAAAACATGACTTACTACTTGTTTAGCCGTTTCTTTGATTCAATTAAGGGCGAAACGCCAGAGGTGAGAAAGGAAGCGCGTAAGCAGTTGCTTGGCACATTTGCCGTTACGTTTGCCATTGGCGGTCTAAACGCTCTACCAGTCGCTACAATCGCGGCAATTGCTAATATGGCCTATGCAGTGGCAGGTGATGACAATGAGCCTTGGGATGCAGAGACAGAGCTAAAATCGCTACTTGCTAAGACGTTCGGTGAAGATATTGCGAAAGGCTTGTACTACGGTTCAATGCCTAGCGTTTCAAGCCGAATCAACATTGATTTGCTTCGCCTTTGGGTACAAGAATCAGACGCACAAGATAGCGTTGGTGTTGCTGAAAACATTCTTCAACAGGCGGCAGGTGCATCATTTGGTATTGCTGTATCTTGGGCGCGTGGTTTGGACTACATGACAGAAGGCCAGTATTTGCGCGGCGTAGAATACATGACTCCAAAATGGATTAAGGACGTGTTTAGAACTGCGCGATACGCTTCAGAAGGTGGCACTGTCACAAACCGAAATGGTGAAATTATCATTGATGATGTGACATTGTTTGAACATGCTCAACAAGCGCTTGGTTTTACTCCGGCTCGACTTGTTCAGCAGTACGACTCAAACAGCGCATTGAAAGGCTACGAACGTCAAGTTACTCGCCGTCGTCAAAGCTTAATGAATGCTTACTGGCTGGCGGTACGCACTAAGGACAATGATGGACGTAAAAGCGTGCTTAACAATATCCGTGAGTTCAACCGCTCGGAATGGGGCCGACAAAACCCGATCACCAACGAAGTTTTAAGCCGTTCGGTGAAGCAACATTTCAAAATGGCGAGTAAATCACAGAATGGTGCGCACTATAATCAAAAATATATGAAGTTGCTGCAAGAGCAACAGAGTTGGTAGCATTAATGGAGTGCTTAGAAAAGAAGTATGGAGAGATCTAAAATGATCGCTAGTAAAAGCATTTTAACAGCAATGATTTTGGGTTTAGCTGGTGGCGCGTCGTGCGCCACCGCAGCGCAACTACCACGTTGCCCGACGGTAACGGAACAACGAAACCCGTATGATTATCATTATGCACGTTTGATGGAGAGCAAACTGTACTCGCGTGACTTTAAAATCAATGTTGCGCAAGGTGTTGATAATGGTTTGTCGGATGAAGAAGCGCTTGAATATGGCAGAGCCAAAGTTGCTGAAATGCATGGCTTTGGTAAGTCGGAACTTGACTTTAATAGTGCAATGCGTGAGGTGGAGCTAAAAGAGCAAATCGAAAAGTATAAGGTTTGCAAGTTCTATGAGGTTGAGTTGGGTGTTCATGGTGATTTGGTTACTAACCTTGATCGCGACAAAATTGAGCGTCAGATAGAAGAGGCTCAAGCCAAAATTGCAGCCCAAACCGATGACTGTATCTACGAGAAAATCAAGGGTGATTCCACCAGCGCAGCAATAGCCGAAATTCGAAGAATATGCCGTTCCAGAGCGCTAATAAACATCTAAATGCCATAAAAAGCCGCTAAATTGCGGCTTTTTGCTTTCTATCAAATAGTAATAACAAAGTCACACTTTATGGTTATAAATTACTGGATATGCGATCAGGTGTCTGGTAGTTTATGCGCGTTTCCAATTTGTTGTTTTTATACGAAATGATGTACATATTGCGTTAAGTAATAGCATTCATATTGGGAGTCAATTCTATTGTTTTCATTATTTAGCACTTGCTAATTCTTTGGTAAATTATTTGACAGTAAACCACTCGGCTTAGGAGGACAATAAAATGAAATATACATCAAATGACCTTAGAGTGGTCGCTACGCTTATGGAATGTGAGGCTTTGGACGAAGCTGCGAAGGAATTTATACAGCGTACAGTGATGAAAGCGGCCAGTTTGCTAGAGGCAGTCAAGTTTACTAACAACAACCAAAAAGAAGATTCTTAACAAGTATGCTTTTTGTGGCAATTCAGCCGCTATCAATGATGAATGTGAATCTAGTTTACTACGATTGAGGGAACGTGACAGCGTTCCCTTTTTTGTTGCGTGTAGCTGGTGGCCGGATATTGTGTATATAAGTTTTACTCACTTGCGCATTGCCTCTCAGCCAACGATAATGACCACATTATCGTTTCGTGTTTGCCCGATCCTTTTCTTAAATCACGCCGATTTGTGTGTATATCGGGGAGCACGAAAAAATACAGTGTGTATATAGGCGTGTATATGAGTTCATATACACACTATTTGATAGCTGTAAAAGTCTATATAAAACAGAGGTTTAAAAAGTTGTCATCCCATTTGTCAGAAATATACAAAGAGTTTATGTTCGAAGCAGCACACCATTTGCCACACGTACCAGAAGGTCACAAGTGTGGTCGTTTGCACGGACACTCTTTCCTTGTTCGTCTTTATGTAGAAGGTGAAGTTGATCCACATACAGGTTGGGTAGTGGATTTTGCAGAGATCAAAGCTGCATTTAAACCAATTTACAATCGCTTAGACCATTACTACCTAAACGACATTGAAGGGTTAGAGAACCCGACTAGCGAAGTGTTAGCAAAATGGATTTGGCAGCAGCTTAAGCCAAGCTTACCACTGCTAAGTAAAGTCGAAATCAAAGAAACGTGCACAGCGGGTTGTATTTACAAAGGCGAATAAGTCACTTTCTATTGAGCATTAAACAAAGGCAAGCGAGAAGCTTGCCTTTGTTGTGTCTGAATGGCCCAATTTTGATTATGCTTCACCAGCTAACTTAATGGGTGTCGTAGAATCCATTCTTTTTCATTATCACCCAATGTTGTTTCCTCTGTATTAATGAATCCGCACGCATCAAGAAAACTGATAGCGTATTGCTGACTTTGTGGGACAGTGGCGCAAAGAGAGGTGCTTTTAGGGTTAATGGTATACGCATAAAGGAACAGTTTACGCAATGCCTCACTCTCAACCCTTTGACGTTGGAAACGTTGATCAATCATCAAGTATTTAAGCTCCAGTTCGTATCGTTTAGCAAACGGCGCATGTTGGGAGAAACCTTTATCGATAACAAGATAGCCTACTAATAGGTCATCAGAATAAATCGTAAAGAACGCCTCTGACTTACTGCGTTTTTGGTAAGCCATTTCAAACGGTGTAAAAAATCCTTTTTGCTCTTCTTGCACATCCAATTGCATCAAACTTGAAAATTCTTTCAGTTTGGTGGGTTTAATCGCAATCATCGCTCAATCACAAATTGGCGGCATACCGTTATGCCACCACGAGTTTTTATAGAGTATTAAATCTATTTTAAGTAACTAACCGAGTGAAGAAAAGCTAGCAATGAAGAGGGTAATAATAACCTTGGTGAATATAGGCGCCCAATGTTGTGAGTAAGTGAGCACTGTCTGCCGTTTCTACGCCTTCAACAATGACCGTGCAGCGATACGTATTGCCCATAGCAATTAACTGACGCAAGGTTTCTATCTTTTTATCATCAGATTTTAGGCCAATAACAAATTCTCGGTCGATTTTGAGGTAGTCCGGATTCAGCTTGCTGATAAGCGCCACGTTATTATTGCCGGTGCCAAAGTCATCAATACTGATTTTACAATCCAGAGCTTTTAGTTTTGCGACATTGCCATAAATCTCAGAGGTATAGTACATCGATGCATTTTCTGTGATTTCGATTGTCAGCAAACGGCAATCCCGATTAGATAGCTCTCTATATAGGATTGAAAAGTTACGCCCTCGCAGCAAAGAAGGACAAACGTTAATGCTGATAGGGATGGGCAACGCTTTTTGTTTGGTGTAGATGGAATCAATCACCAGTAAGGTATGAGTTAGCAGCAATCCATTGCGGATCAGTGTTTCAATAAACCGTTGCGTATTTTTTACCTTAAACCGGGAGAGGGCTTCGTAGTGCACAATCTTTTGTGCCGAAGTGTTATAAATCGGCTCCAGTTTTATTTTGAATTGTCGAATTGCGCACAAGTAAGCCATAAAGGCTTGTAGGGAGCGGTGACGCAGTATAATGAGAAAAAGTAAGCTCAGTAGAATGATACTTTGAAACGGTCCAGAGATGTAATACACCTCTTTATAGCCACTATTCTTTACGTGATAATTGAAAAAGCGTTCATTGGTGTTACCAATCTCTAACGACGTTCCGGTATTCGTTGATAGCTTCATACCAGAAAGAAAAAAACGTGAAATATGATTTTCAACATTGTCGGATAAGTTAATGTTTTTAACACGAACCAAAACAGTTGCGTTATTTAAGTCAAATGATTGGGTGGTGTAATTGTTATTGTTACTCCACTCTTCAAAGGCTTTTTTGCTGACAGGGACAACGGTTTCTGGAGTGACTAAGCATCGAATATTGAAACGATCTAGCATCATGCTCGATTCCACCAACTTCACATTATCAAATAGCGACTTCAGTTCGCTTTCATTAGCAAAGCAACTCCTGCGGGAAAGGCTCTCTGCAATTTCGAAGGCGTTATCCAGATAATTATGTTTAACGATGCTGTTTATCGCGTAGTAACAGATAGCAAAGAAAATGATCGCAGTGATCAACACAACCCACATTGCTTCTGAATAGATCTTTTTATTACGCAGGCAAATACGAAGCGCTTTGCGAAGACTATTGGTTGTGTATTGATTGATCTTCTGTTGATGTTCGATGCCATTCTGGTGGTTGTTTTGCATAGTAAAAGGGATGAAGTATCCGGTCCGGTGAATGTTTTCGATAATGTTTTTGTTAGTGGTTAAATGTTCTTCCGTGAGCTTGCGAAATTTCTTTCTTAGAGCGGCCACCGCGTTTTTAAAGCCATTTTCAGGCAGTGTCATTTTGTATTGTTGAGTGATTTTGCTTTCTATTAACCGCTGACTAATCGGCGTATTTAAACTGCCGTATGTGGCGATAGTTGACAGAATGGCGTACTCATTTGGGTTGACAGGAATGGAGTGGTGGAGTGACTGATTGAGCTCTAGAGATATTTCGTTTTCGGACAAGCAAACGCAGATTTGGTTTCCAATTTCAAACCTAATCATGTGTTGATGTGCTCCAAGTTTAATTTTTGGCTACGTTATCAATAAAGCTAGGGAAGAGATGTGATTTTTTACTGAGATATCCATAATATTTGGATATATTCAACGTTTTAGGTTTTTTTTACTTGTCCTGATAACGCATTTTCCTGGGTTTTTTAGGTATAAAAAAACCCGAGCACAGACTCGGGTTTTGATTGGTATTCAGAAAGGCGTGTTAGCAAATCACTTTGATTGCTAGACCACCTTGAGATGTTTCGCGGTATTTCGCGTTCATGTCTTTACCTGTTTCTAGCATGGTTTCGATAACCTTATCTAGAGAAACAGTTGGAGCTGAAGAGCGACGTAGTGCCATGCGAGTAGAGTTGATTGCTTTTACTGCCGCAATACCGTTACGCTCAATACATGGAACCTGAACCTGACCTGCAACTGGGTCACACGTTAGACCTAAGTTGTGCTCCATCGCGATTTCTGCTGCCATACATACTTGCTCAGGGCTACCACCCATAAGCTCAGCAAGGCCTGCTGCTGCCATAGAACATGCCACGCCAACTTCACCCTGACAGCCAACCTCTGCACCAGAGATAGACGCGTTACGCTTGTAAAGACCTCCGATTGCGCCAGAAGCTGCAAAGTAACGGATGTAATCTTTTTCAGTCACAGTTTGGATGAACTTATCGTAGTAAGCCAGTACCGCAGGGATGATGCCACACGCACCGTTAGTTGGTGCTGTAACAACGCGGCCACCTGCTGCGTTCTCTTCGTTTACTGCGAAAGCAAACATGTTTACCCAATCAACAACAGACATTGGGTCGTTTGTTGTCTTTTCTGAAGTAAGTAGCTGCTGGCGAAGTGCTGCTGCACGGCGAGGCACACGCAGTGGACCAGGCAAAATACCTTCTTCATTCATACCGCGATCCATACACTCGCGCATTGTGCGCCAGATGTTCGCGAAATAAGTACGAGTTTCTTCATCTGAATGAAGCGCATGCTCATTCTTCATGGTTAGTGCGCTGATGGACAATCCACTTTCGTGGCATTGGTTAACCAGTTCCTCTGCCGTTGTAAACGGGTAAGGTACTTTTACTGGATTCTCAGCTTCTTTACCGAAATTTTCTTCATCAACGATGAAACCACCGCCGATAGAGTAGTAAGTTTTTGAGTACGCTTTTTCGTCATCAATCCAAGCGTGGATCTGCATGCCGTTTTCGTGTAGCTCTAGGTTTGTTTTGTGGAAGTTCATTCCACCTTCACGTGGGAACGATACTGTGTGACAGTGCATGCCAACGGGAAGGCGTTCAGTTTCTTCTACACGAGCAATAAAGCCCGGGATAGAATCGATATCAACTTTCTCAGGAGTGTTGCCTGCAAGACCCATGATGATAGCAATATCTGTGTGGTGACCTTTCCCTGTCAGTGATAGTGATCCATAAACGTCAACGGTGATTTTAGTGATGTCGCGCAGTTTTCCCATTGCACGAAGATCATCAATAAACTCTTTACCCGCTTTCATTGGGCCTACAGTGTGTGAGCTTGAAGGTCCAACACCGATTTTATAGATATCAAAAACACTAATCATATCGATTACCTCAGAAGAAAGCCTCCCAAGGGGAGTTGGGAGGCTTAATTTTATCGTTATATTTTTGGATTAATCATACTGCACTGGGCAGAGATGATTAAAGAGCGCCGTAGATTACAGAACTAATTGCAGCAAGACCACAGATTGCTGTGAAAATTTGCACAGGTGCTGAAGTTTTGTACTTAGCCATCGCAGGAACTTTTTGCATTGCGAAGATTGGCATCAAGAATAGGATTGCCGCAATCATCGGTGCACCCATTGTTTCAATCATACCTAGGATGCTTGGGTTAACGATAGCAACGATCCAAGTTGTGATTACAATGAAGATTAGAGACATCTTCTCGATCTTACTTACTGGTGATTTTGAACGAGATTTCACTAGACCAACTAGACCTTCGTGCGCGCCTAAGAAGTGGCCAAAGTAGCTAGAGGTGATCGCTGCGAAAGCAACCAATGGACCCATGTAAGAGATCAGTGGAGATTCATGCACGTTTGCTAGGTAAGAAAGAACAGAGATGTTTTGCTCTTGCGCCGTTGCTAGTTGCTCTGGAGACAGAGAAAGTACAACAGAGAAAACGAAGAACATAACAAAGCCCATCAGCATCATTGCTGCGCCACCAGTGATAGTGTCAGTTTTCTTAACTGCGTCATCACCGTATACACGACGTTGCTCTTTAGAGAATTGAGAAATGATTGGGCTGTGGTTGAAAGAGAACACAATAACAGGGATTGCTAGCCAAACGATAGCTGGCATTGCACCCCAGTCAGGCGACACTTCCATCATTGAAGTGTTCCAACCAGGAATTAGGTATACAGACAGTGCTAGTAGGATGAACACGAGAGGGTAAACCATTGCTGAAGTTGCTTTCAGCATAAGCTCTTTACCGAATACTACGCCTGCTGTCATTGCAGCAATAAGTGCACCAGAAAGTAGCCAGCGAGGAATAGATTCCATGCCCATTTGGTTAACTAGGAAAGAGTCAACTGTGTTTGTGATACCAACACCGTAGATAAGTACGATTGGGTAGATAGCGAAGAAGTAAGCGAACGTAATAAGGTTTGCGCCAGTCTTACCAAAGTGCTCTTCTACTGTGTCGGTGATGTCCGCTTCAGGGTTTTTCGCAGAAAGAACGAAACGAGCTAAAGATTTGTGTGCGAACCAAGTCATTGGTGCTGCGATTAGGGCTAGGATTACTAATGGCCAGAAGCCACCTGCACCTGCTTTAATAGGAAGGAACAGTACACCTGCACCTACTGCCGTACCAAAAAGGGACAGACACCAGGTAAAGTCTTTGTAAGAAAACTTACTAGACGATTGTGCGGTAGAAACCGCAGAAGTAGTTGTATTCATTTTTTAGTTACTCATTTTGGGAACAGGAAATAAGTCGGGAGTAATTTTGCAAGATTTTACACTAGGAAAATTAGATCTAAATCATTTATTGCTTACGCTTATTGAATGATATGTCAAAAACCTGCTTTTTATCACGAAAATGATGTGCTACTCGTGATTTCTGCTAATGAGTAAAATTAGAAAAACTTATCAATAGGGCTGTTTGTATAAATTTATTTCACCGCAAGCGTTTGCGGTGAAAATGGAAAATTAATCTAATGTGAATGAATGTTTATGAAGCAACGTTTTATTAATATTGATGCGCATAATGATCGCGCCTATAAAAGCACCGATATCAACAACTGTTTAATGTGAAATAATATGTTTTTGCATTGATTCGATAATTTGTGCCGTCATGCCCCAGATGAAATGCTGTCTATATGGGATAGCAAATACACGATGACTGCTTCTTTTTAGGTCAAATTTGGTGCTATACAATTTTTTGGGGTTCAGAATATGGTTGGCAGGAACCTCAAAAACTGACTCTACTTCATTTGGGTCAATATGCGTTTTATATTCCGGAGAAACAAAAGCCAAAAAAGGTGTCACATTAAATTGACTAATCGTTGGTAGTGTAGGCAGTTGACCAAACACATGAATATGCTCATCTTCTATCCCAACTTCTTCTTTGGTTTCCCTTAAAGCGGTATTCACGAGCTGAATATCTTCCTGCTCATATTTGCCACCGGGAAAGCTGATTTGTCCCGGATGATGGCGTAAGTGGGCTGCACGCTTAGTCAGAATGACTTGTAACCCGTCATCGCGTTCCACAAAACCGATTAAGACTGCCGCATCTCTCAGGGACTTTTCTTTCATCCATTTCAGTCGTGCAAGGGACTCTTTGTGGTAGCCCGTTGGAAGCCGAAATTGAAAGTTCTGTAGTAAATGAGTTTTGTCGATAACCAAACTGAGTCCTTATTTATCGTGCCTAACCATTATTTATTATACTCAAAGACGGCAAAGCGTATGGCGTTATCGTTACTGGTTACCAAATAAAACATTCGCATTAAAGCACTCGCCAGCACTTTCCCTCTTTGTGTTGTGTGTCTCACTCTGCTTGAACATATTAATTTGAAACTTATAAGGTTATACACCATTCTTTATTTTAGGACGTCACTATAGGACAAGTATTGGCCAATGAAAGGGATTATTTTCACCGAGTTCATGGAGTTAGTAGAAGAGAAATTCGGTCTTGATATGTTAGACCAAGTTCTCGATCTTTCTAACGATGAAGGTGTTTACACCGCTGTTGGTAGTTACGATCACAAAGACTTGGTTAAGTTGATCGTGAATCTCAGTAAAGTATCTGGTGTTCCCCCCGAGCAACTGCAAGAAGTGTTTGGAGAGTGCGTCTTTTTGAATTTACTTCGCTCCATTCCTAGTCACGCCAGTTTGCAACAGTGTGAAACGACGTTTCAATTTGTTCGCCATGTTGAAGACTTTATTCATGTCGAAGTTAAGAAGCTCTATCCTGATGCTAACCCTCCGCAATTTGATTTCATTAGTGAAAATCAATCCCAATTGGTATTTGACTACCACAGCGCAAGATGTATGTCTCACGTATGCTTAGGATTGATAAAAGGCTGTGCTGCGCATTTTGGTGAGGTAGTTCATATCAAACATCAAAATCAGTCAGAAGATGGTAGCAAAGTACGTTTTTGGTTAGAGGCTCAATAAGAACGATATGACGGGAAGTTCCTCATTAGAAAGGAAACTCAAACGAGAAGTTGCATCAAGAAAAGCAGCTGAGCAGCTGTTGGAACAGAAAAGCTTAGAGTTATATGAATCCAACCAGCAACTCAGTGTTGCATTGAAAAAGCTGGAGCTGAAATCTAAAAAGGATCTTCGTAAGTTTGAGTTTGAAGAGCAAATTGATGCGACGTTGATTAAGTTCGGTCGTACTTTTTTATCGAGCACGTTCGATGAAGCAATGATAGCGAGCTTTATTGAGCAGCTCACTTCTAACTCGATCATTTCTGCGGCTTACTTGTTTCTTGACGCTACAAAGCTGAGCTCATTGCGTCGTCATCACTTTGGTCACTTACAGCTTCGTCATAACAACGAGATTTTCACCACTCCTAATTGGCAGGGAGAGAATTTGCATTTGCCAGTTATCATTGATGGGGAAACGGTTGGGGAGTTGATTTTCTCCGTGTTGCAAGATCAAATCGATCAGTCTTTTATTTCCAAACAGATGGAGCTCGTGTCTGACTTAGTTCATGGTGTTATTGGTCGACACTTAAGTTTAGAGCGAGAGGTCGAGCTGAGAAAGCGGGCTGAGGAATCAGAAAAAGCGACGAAGGAGTTTGTCGCCATGATTAACCATGAGCTGCGAACTCCTCTCAATGGCGTATTGGGTAGTGCGGAGTTATTGAGTCGAACCCAATTAGAAGAAGAGCAGCGTCAATACTTGAGCAATTTGACTCAATCAGGGGACTTATTGAGAGTTATCATTAATGATCTTCTTGATTTCAGTAAGATGAATGCCGGTATGATGGAAATCATACATAAAGTTTTTGCCTGGGAGGAGCTTGAAAAAGCCATCATGGGTGTATTTGCAGCTAAGGCTGCGGAAAAACGCATCCATTTCTCTATCGACAAAAAGCTGGGGATCCCTGAATTTTTAGTCGGTGACTTAGAGCGCATTACACAAATTTTGGTTAACTTGGTGGGAAACGCGATTAAGTTTACTCACTTGGGTGGTGTCGTGTTACGTGTGGAATGGCTTAACGGCACGGCTTATTTTGAGGTTGAAGACACTGGTATTGGCATCCCAATAAAAGCACAGCCGTCACTCTTTGACCCATTTGTCCAAGTTGATCGCTCGGCGAAACGCAGCTTTGAAGGCTCAGGTTTAGGTCTCGCGATTTGTAAAAACCTCGTGGATTTGATGCAAGGTCAAATTAGCTTTGAGAGTGAAGAGCGCAAAGGGACAACTTTTAAAGTTGCTATTCCTCTTGAGGAAGGGCAAGCACAAGGCACAGCAGAGGGGGAATTGGTCACCATAGAGCGAAGCGATTTAGCAGGACGCTCAATATTAGTGGTTGATGACATCAGAATGAATCAAGTCATTGTTACTCAAATGCTGAAAAAACTCGACATTACACCTGATTTAAAAGCCAACGGCAAAGAAGCATTAGAAGCGGTGAAAAGTAAAGACTACGAACTGATATTCATGGACTGCCGAATGCCAGAAATGGATGGTTATGAGGCGACGATGTATCTGAGAGAGCGTGGCTTTACTCATCCTATTATTGCATTAACCGCTGGCACTACCATCGAAGAGCGTCAAAAGTGTATTGATTCAGGCATGGACGACATCCTCACTAAGCCGTACACCGCAACCGATATCGAACAGATTATGTGTAAGTGGCTTGAGCAGTAGACGCTGCCTCTTAAAAAGTATGTTTGTTGGCCAACGGCTAAAAGCTAAAGTACATGCAAATAAAACACACAAAAAAGCGCACCACACTGGATAATGCCGATCATTTAACGATGTTTTTTGGGTCATTCTAGCGAGCCTTGGCTAGACTAAGAATCTAGTAGCAGCACGCCGAGCGGATAATGAAACAAATTTGACCACAAAGTGCTTGAATAGAAGAACCTGTATCACGCTCTTTCGTCGCTGTGCAGGGTGATGAGATACAGAAATATGCCACTCGCTGTTAAATGAGCGGCATTATCCGTTCTGGAGGCGTTTTAGATTGTTTTCGTCAATAGCATTAAAGCGGCGTTGTGTGCTGTTGAAACCTACGATTGCAGCGCTGGCAAAATCTTTGAAAGCTTATCCAACGTTTCTTGATACTCAGAGGCGCAATCGCTATCTGCCACGACGCCGCCGCCAGCCCAAGCGTAAAGTTTGTTTTTTTCCGCTACAAGAGTTCGGATAGTAATGCTGGTGTCCATACGACCATGGCGTGAAATGTAGCCAATACTGCCGCAATACGCGCTGCGTCGATGCGGCTCCAGTTCTTCAATAATCTGCATTGCGCGAACTTTAGGTGCGCCCGTAATTGAACCGCCTGGAAAACACGCTCGCAGCAAATCCGCAGGAGCGTATTGTTCATCCAAATTTGCACGAATGGTGCTCACCAAATGATGCACGGCAGGGAAGCTTTCAATATCGAACAACTTTGGCACGTGAACGCTACCCGGTGATGCAACCCGACCAATATCATTACGCAGCAAATCGACAATCATCAGGTTTTCTGCCTGATCTTTTTCCGCTCTCTGCAAGTCATGGGCATTAGCGTTATCTTTCTTTGGATCTTCGCTGCGTGGTCGAGTACCTTTGATTGGTTTCGTTTCAATGACGCGATCTTTGAGCTCTAAAAAGCGCTCTGGAGAGATACTCAAAATCGAAGACTCAGGCATACGGATAAACGCTGAGAATGGCGCTTGGTTGGCGGACTCCAATTTCAGATACGCTTGCCACTCGCTGCCTTGATACGGTGCGTTAAAGCGCTGCGCCAAATTGATCTGATAACAGTCACCGCTCAACAAGTATTCTTGCACCTTGTCAAAGCGAGTGGCGTAGCTCTCTTTCGTCATGTTTGACTGCCAAGCACCAGACAAAGCGAAGTCAACGGTTTGTTCTGCTTTTTGCTCGTTTAACCACTGCCAAGCTTGCTCGATATTCTGACCAACTAAGCATGCTTTTTTAAGCTTGTGGTCAACAACGACGGCCCATTCATACAGACCTACCGCCATATCCGGCGTGTTGAGATCTTTTTCTGCCACTTCTGGCATCGTTTCTACGCGGCGACCTAAATCGTAACTGAAGTAACCGAGCGCACCACCAACAAAAGGCAAATCCAACTCCTTATTTAACTCAACGTGAGGAAGCCACTGTTCTTGCAACTGATGAAGCAGCGCAAATGGGTCATCTTGAGTTGAATAGGCATTCGATGGCGTTTCAACTTGTGTGTTGTCGGCAGTGGTTTCTAACGTTGCAATTGGGTTGGCAACCAATACATCGAAGCGGCTATCGATATGCGTTTTTGATGCAGAACGCAGCAACATCGCCCAAGGCTGGTGTTGAATGCGAGAAAAAAGGTGAAGAGCAAACTCTGGTGCGTATTCCAGCGCTTTAAAATCAATGAATTGATTGTCCATGTTGTTCATTTGTGTAATTTGTGACAAAGAGATCGTTCACTGCATGGCATGTCATGGGCAGCAAGAGTATCATATTCCTCTGTGTAGCCAAACTCCCTCTATTCATAGGGTTTTGAGATGGTTTACAAGTAGGCAACTTCAGCGTTTCGTGTGTCGATATCAGCCGTTCGACAATTGTTTATAAAAAACGAAGCTCAAAAGAGCAATAAGCTCAACAAACACGATTGAAGCCAAGCCAATAATGGAAGCATAACTATAACGAGGCATGTAATGACGGTAATACGCAAGCAGGATGTGATCAGCAGTGTCGCTGATGCGCTACAGTATATTTCTTACTACCACCCGCTAGACTTTGTTCAAGCTCTTGAAAAAGCCTATCACCGCGAAGAGAGCCAAGCCGCTAAAGACGCGATTGCTCAGATCTTAATTAACTCTCGAATGTCCGCAGAAGGTCACCGTCCAATTTGTCAGGATACTGGTATTGTGACGTGCTTCGTCAACATCGGTATGGGCGTGCAATGGGATTCGACCGACATGACGGTTCAGCAGATGGTAGATGAAGGTGTTCGACAAGCGTACACGAACCCTGATAACCCGTTGCGTGCGTCAGTACTTATGGATCCTGCCGGTAAACGTATTAATACCAAAGACAACACGCCTGCCGTCGTACATATCAACATGGTTCCGGGCGATAAAGTTGAAATTCAGATCGCTGCGAAGGGCGGCGGTAGTGAAAACAAAACTAAGATGGTGATGCTAAACCCATCTGACGATATTGCTGAGTGGGTAGAAAAAACGCTACCAACAATGGGGGCGGGCTGGTGTCCTCCTGGCATGCTTGGCATTGGTATTGGCGGTACGGCTGAAAAAGCAGCGGTACTGGCAAAAGAATCTCTGATGGAGCATATCGATATTCAAGAGCTTATCGACCGTGGTCCACAAAACGCAGAAGAAGAGCTTCGTCTTGATATATTCAATCGCGTGAACAAACTTGGTATCGGCGCGCAAGGCCTCGGCGGTTTGACGACTGTTGTCGACGTCAAAATCAAAACGGCGCCAACGCACGCGGCTTCTAAGCCTGTTTGTTTGATCCCGAACTGTGCGGCGACTCGTCATGTACACTTCACACTTGATGGCAGCGGCCCAGCAGAGCTAACACCACCTAAACTAGAAGATTGGCCAGATATCACTTGGGAAGCGGGCGAAAATACGCGTCGCGTAAACTTAGACACAATTACTAAAGAAGAAGTACAAGAGTGGAAGACAGGCGAAACGGTTCTTCTATCAGGTAAAATTCTGACTGGTCGTGATGCTGCGCATAAACGTATTCAAGGCATGCTAGATAATGGCGAAGGTCTACCTGAAGGCGTAGATCTAAACGGCAAGTTCATTTACTACGTAGGCCCTGTCGATGCAGTTGGTGATGAAGTCGTTGGTCCTGCTGGCCCAACAACATCAACGCGTATGGATAAATTCACCGACATGATGCTAGAAAAGACCGGCATCATGGGCATGATCGGTAAAGCTGAGCGTGGCCCTGCAACGGTTGAATCTATCAAGAATCACAAAGCGGTTTACCTAATGGCTGTAGGTGGCGCTGCGTACTTGGTGGCGAAAGCGATCAAGAAAGCTCGCGTTGTCGCATTTGAAGATTTAGGTATGGAAGCGATTTACGAATTTGAAGTTGAAGATATGCCAGTAACAGTGGCCGTCGACTCAAATGGTGTTAACGCGCACCAAATTGGTCCAGACACTTGGAAAGTGAAAATTCAAGAGATGGAAGCATAAGGCAAAGGGCAATCTTGCTGCGTCTCAGTAGAGAGAATGTGACAAGGTGCTGATTTACCTAGCAAACAATTGACAAAAGTGCAGCGAAACCTGCACTTTTTGTCTATATAATTAAGGATATAAACCTTTAGGCATAGCAATCAAACGTTATGCGAACAATAATTAGGAGACGGCATGCCTCGTTTTATTCAGATTCTACAAATTATTCTTGCTGTAGTGATAGGTGGCTTTGTTGGCTATGACTTGATTCTTCACGGTATCAGCATCTTTGATGAAAAGTACGTGACCATCACATGTGTGTTGTGGTTGATTTTGGAAATCGCTCTATTTGTTATCTATAAGTTAATCGAAGACGACTAGGCTTAAAGAAAGCGGGTTCCTGTTTAACATAGTAATCAGCGCATATAGAGTTACTAATGCTGTAGATTAAGTAAGCCTCTGAACCACTCAGGGGCTTTTCTTTTTTTAATACAGCATCAAGCCGGATGTTTTGTTCATCTTTTATTAAGGTATATAAAGTTAAACTCATAGAATTCGGGATAGAACAGTATTCATAGATCGAAATTCGAAGTCGCTGACAACGTTGTTTTAAAGTGGAGTAAGATAAAGAAGCGTAATGAAGAGAATAAAGAAAGAAGTTAATGACTTTATCAACAGAGGTATGGACTCTAATGTTCGAATTGCTGTCACCGGACTTTCTCGTGCCGGTAAGACGGCATTCATCACGTCATTAGTGAATCAGCTTCTTCATACTGCAACCCATGACAATTTGCCTCTTTTGACTGCGGCTAGAGATAAGCGCCTTATTGGGGCGAAGCGTGAGCCTCAATCGAATATGATGGTGCCACGCTTTGCTTACGATGAGGCGATGAGCCAAATTCATGCGACTCCACCTCAGTGGCCAGTACCGACACGTGATGTGAGTGAGATTCGCTTAGCGCTCAAGTACAAACCAAATAAAACTACGAAAAAGCTGTTGAGTAAAACCGCAATTTTAAATGTTGATATTATCGACTATCCAGGAGAGTGGTTGCTCGACCTGCCTTTATTGGACATGGACTTTGCAACGTGGTCGCAAACTCAGTTTGATGCACTTAAAGGCCAGCGTGGCGATTTAGCCAAAGCTTGGCTTTCTGAACTGGAGAAAGTGGATCTCTTTGCAGAAGTGAATGAGAAACTACTTGAGAAAGTTGCACACACATACACAGAGTACCTTCATTCTTGTAAAGACTCTGGCCTTCATTGGGTTCAGCCTGGCCGCTTTGTATTACCTGGTGAGCTAGCAGGCGCGCCGGTGCTACAGTTTTTTCCGTGTCGTGCTGATTCGGAAAGCAAAGCGCCCAAGGGCAGTAACTTAGCGATGCTAGAAGCCCGTTTTCAGGAATACCAACAGAAAGTAGTGAAAGCGTTTTATAAGCATCATTTTGCGACCTTCGATCGCCAGATTGTACTGGTGGATTGTTTGCAGCCTCTCAATGCCGGTGATGAAGCGTTTTACGACATGCGCCAAGCGCTAGAACAGATCATGCATAGCTTCCGCTATGGTCGTAGTAGCTTTTTGCGTCGTTTGTTCTCACCAAAAATCGACAAAGTGTTGTTTGCTGCTACAAAAGCGGATCATATCACGCCCGATCAGCACCCAAATTTGGTGTCTCTGCTCCAACAAATGGTGCATCCAGCATGGCAAACGGCAGCCTACGAGAATATTGAGATGAGCTGCATGAGTATCGCTTCCATCCAAGCAACCACGACGGGGTTTATTTCCTCTGGAGATAAGACCATCCCGGCGTTACAAGGAACAACATTGGGTGGTGAGCCGATGACTGTGTTTCCCGGAGAGGTGCCGAAAAAGCTACCAAATGCAGCTTATTGGCAAAACAACGGGTTTGATTTTACGTCGTTTCGTCCGATGCCCTCACCGAATGATGAGCCAGTGAAGCACATACGCTTAGACAAAGCACTGGATTACCTGATTGGAGATAAATTGAAATGAGTGAGTTGAAGCAAACACAAGTTTTCTCTGAAAAAGTAATGGAAAAAGATCAGCAATCGAATCAACCGGAGTTGACGGCGCAGCAAACATTCGGCGAAAAAGAAACATTTGTACCTGTTGAAGTTAAAGAAGCGCACCAAGAGACCGAACAGGAATTGCAACTCGAGCATGTCATTCGTCCAAAATCGGGCAGAAAATGGCTCGCGACTGGCGCATTTGCAACTTTTGCTGGTTTGGTTGGCTGGCAAGCGGTGGACTCGGTTATAACCGCAATTCAGGCTTCTGATTGGCTGGCCTTAAGCTGGACGGGGTTTATTGCTGCGATCGCTTCGCTTGGTTTAGGAGCTATGGGTAAAGAGCTTTGGAAACTGCGAAAACTACGAAATCATTTTAGTGTTCAAGAAGAAGCAGAAGCACTTGTTAATAGTGAGAGCGTTGGGAAAGGGAAAGACTTTTGCGAAACCGTAGCAGAACAAAGTGGTGTGATGGCAGAGAATCCGGGCTTTGATCGTTGGCAGAACAGTATTAACCCTGCTCATAGTGACGCTGAAATTCTTGATATGTATGACTCGATGGTGGTGAGCCAACAAGACAAGTTGGCAACGAAAATCGTATCACAGCACGCAACCGAGTGTGCGGCCCTAGTCGCCGTGAGCCCTCTGGCTGCCGCTGATATGTTGCTGGTGGCTTGGCGAAATTTCAAAATGATCGACAACCTCTCCAAGGTATATGGGGTAGAGCTAGGTTATGCATCTCGCGTCAAGTTACTAAGAGCGGTATTTGTCAATATGGCGGCGGCTGGTGCCAGTGAGCTCGCTATTGATGCCAGTATGGATTTGATGTCGATGGATCTTGCTGGCAAAGTTTCTGCTCGTGCGGGGCAGGGACTAGGTGTTGGTATTCTAACGGCACGTTTGGGCTTGAAAGCGATGACCTTATTGCGTCCACTACCCTGGTATCCTGACCGTCAGGTTAAGTTGGGCACCATACGCAAGGCAGTGGCGGCGAAAGTTGCATCAATTACGATGAAACCGTAACGAATATCAACTTTGATGGATAGGATTGCTTGACGCCATTCCAAGCATGATAGAAACTACTGTCAACTTTTCCTGACAGTTGTGAATTGGGATATTTTAAGTGCGTCTTGAAGTCTTATGTGAAGAT